>JAYVXT010000085.1:0-24937 GCA_043785065.1 Bryobacterales bacterium
TACACCTTTCCCACCGGCGGCGTAGGCGCCATATCCACGCCAATCAAGATCGTGCCGGACGCGCTCGTCGTATCGACGGTGATCGTACCGGCTGCGAGAGTGTACTGCGTTCCGGCCTTCACAACATTGCCAATCCCTACATCCAATTGGCGAATGTTGGCATTGCGCACTACGCGAAAATCTTGGATGAGGATGTGTGTGTTCGCGGTCCATTGAGCCGCATCGAAGCCGCCAGCGGTCTCCGAGCCTGTCAAAGTTACAGCGGTTCCGACGCTTGTAAAAGTCCCGTATCGGTTGGTCTGATCGAAGTACTGCGGAATCATCTGGCCGGGATTGAGCCATGCGGCCCACATGGAAGCATTGGGAGTCGAGTTGAAAACATCGCCCACGTCTACCATCGCTCCGAGAGCACCAACGGGCAAGGCCGGAATGTTCACCCATGGACCATAGCAGGTGTCACCATTGACCGTAACGCAAGCTTGCGCCGTCGTGGCCGCATTATCCACAAACCCTTTCACATGTACCGTCATGCCTGTCCAGTTAGCAGCCGCGCCCGTATTGGCGTAAATGAATTTCAGTGGATCGTTGCTTGCTCCCGTAAAAGAAGCAACCGACGCGTCGATCACAAGGGCATTCTGAGCATTCGTCCAAGTGGCTGCTTCGTCAAAAACATAGGAAAAGGCAGACGCGAAATAATCCGGCTTACTGCCGTTCAGCGCCGTGATGGACTGTGAAAATACCCCGTTGATCGGATCAACCGCGCCAGTGGAATCCCATGGTATAAACGGCCATGCATTAGCGCCGGGAGAAGCGGGATCGACGGGCACCAGGGGTTTCGGGTAGGTGTCGCCCGGTGCCAAATTCGCAGTCCGCATCGCACCGGTTGCAACGTCAACGCCACACGTCAGGCGGTAGTAATGGTCAGTATTTGCCTGTAAGGCCCTCGATCTACGGTAGGCGTCTAACGCAATTGGCGCATAGTCGATACCCGTTCCGGCGGCACCAATTACAAATGTCCGGTCCCGGCCTTGTGCGCCGTTGCGGAAATCCGAATTCGATCCAGCAAAGAGAGCGGTATTGACATCGTTTACCAGCGGCGTGTACGCAGCCGACTCGGAGACTTCAATCGTGCAGGCGGCGGGAGTCGGGGAGGTATAGGATAACAAAACCTCCCTTGGCGTGGCTCCTGTAGCCCTTACGTTTGTGATCGCGCCGAAGCACGGAAGAGCAAGAGCAAATAGGAGAAAGCGGCTCATCTTAGTAGGTGTTCACCTGCACCTTTCCACCGCCATCGGTGAACAGTACGGTTACGCCGGTATTGGCGGATCGGAACAGGAAAGTGACCGTGGACATCGCAGCGCAACCAGTCATATCGACACCGGTAAAAGTGACATTGCTATAGGAACCCACTGCACCGTTGGGGTGAATCACGCTCGTTGCCGTGTTATAGGTGACGCTTTGCGGGTCGCATAGCGATGCTAGGGTATAGGTGTTGTTTCCCGATCCCGTATCGCTGCGAACTTTTGGGAACCAAACTGTGGCAGTGGAGCCGGAGACGAACGTATCCGGTAACGAGTAGCGAAGTTGAAATGAAAATGTAGAGCCGCTGGTGGTTCCCACCAACGCATCGTTATTGATTGAATTTGGGCAAGACGTGAAAGTCGCAAGCTCCGTAACGGATTGCACGGACGCAACCCACTGCAAGGTGCTTGCGAGACATGTGGCAATAGGAAGAGTGAAATACTGATACACGGGCTTCCACGCGGCCAAACCCGCGCCGTCGCTTGTTAGGCCCTGCTTTGGCTTTCCGGCATCCGATGGCAGGCCGCTACCGCCGCCGCCCTGCGCCGTCCATACGTTCGTGGCCGTACAAGCGAAGGTATTGGATCCAGCCACCGCATCGGTCTTGAAGTACGTCTGGCCCACCGCGCACGTCGCAGGGATGCTGGCCGACAGGCCGGACTTGTTCGGCGTCGTGGCGATGGCCGCCGAGGCGTCAAGCGTGCCCGTGATCTTGGGGCTTTGGGTTTCAGTTTGCCCGAAGGCGCACGAAGCAAGAAATAAGCTGAAGAGTAGGTTTTTCATATTGATGTCCTAGTAACTCGGATACCACTTCACCGCCGTTGAATCCCATGTGAGAATGAGTGCCTTGCTGACTATCGCCGTAGTTGACAGTGCGATATTGCCCGTCATGACAGTACTCCAGAGTCCATCCGGGATCAAAACAAGCCTCTCACCATCGATCATTCCGGTTGCAACGATAGTCGCAATTGACGTAATTCCAGAAACATGCTGCGAACGATTTGTTGGCGTAATGGAAGTCGCCGATGCGAGCACCGTGCCCGTACCGGGTGTCAGCGTGAATATCGGTAAAACTGCCGTGTTGACTGCAAGGGTCTGGGTATGCCCGGAGATGCTGGATGTAATACCGGCGCCAACAGCCACCCTGCTCTTGCTCGCGATTCCGCGTAGATCCGTACCGCCATTGACATCGAATGTGCCGGTCGTGGTAGTCCAGGTGGCAATCTGGATATCGTCTGCACCGAACGCCGCGCCTGCTACTGGGGTCGTACAACCGCCCATGCCGGAGCAGGTCACGGTGAGTCCCGCGCTAAAATACACCTTCCCAATCGAAGGCGTAACGGAAGTATCGATAGCGATTCGGACAGTGCCGGACCCCACGGACACCCCAACCGTTCCCGCCGCGATGGATTCCGATACTCCCGATACCCGCACGTTTCCAATTGCGACGGCAAGCGCGGTGGTGCTTGTGCGCGTCGTCTGAAGATCGGTAAGACCGGAAACCGCAGTTGCGCCGCTGCCCCCCGCTGGCACTACCCACGTCGCATCTTCCCGTAGGAATTTTGTCGTTCCCGCAGTCACCCCCGGATCTGGAGATGCGCCGCCTGAATGCGAAGCGCCGGACGCAACCATTACCGGCAAGTCCGCAGCAAGCGCAACAGCCGTGACATTCAGCGCCGTCCGCTTCATGACGCCGTTCGCCCCAGGATCGGCAAGCGCTCCGCTACCGGCAGGAACAGCCCATGTTCCATCCCCCCGCCAGAATGTTGTTACTGAAGCGCTTGTACCGCTGCCGAGATTCGCTACTGGTAGATTTCCCGTTACGCCGGTTGCGAGATTAACAAGCCCAAGCGAGATGACATTCACCGCCCGAGACAACGGAGCAGAGAACGTAAGAGGAAGTTCGTTTCCGCTTGCTACCAGTCCGTTCAGATCGCTGGTTTGGAGCACGCCCAGCATCGAGCCGGAGGAAACAGAGGTGACAAACTGACGTGTGGCCGTGGCATTCAGTAATCCGCCAAAAGATCCGGCATTGTTGTATTGGATTGCATTCGTCGCTCCAGCCGGAGTGCCGCCCGGACCAGCCGGACCAGTCGCCCCAGGCGAACCGCCAGCGCCCGTGAAGATATCGCATTCGCCCGTTTTGACCGGACTGAAGACAAAAACCATATCTCCGATTGCAGAGCGCGTCACCGATGCCGGATCGAATTTCACGGACGGAGTAACGCTTGTATCCCAGCACTGATGCGATGGCCTGATACCCTGCAAATGCGCCGATGCGAGCCGCGTAAATCCGGCTGAAGTGGTAAAGGTGTTCGCATCGATTGGGTTGCCAGCCGGTCCCGTTGCTCCCGTTGCTCCCGTTGCCCCAGCAGCCCCAGCAGCCCCAGCCGCTCCAGCGCCGCCCGTCGCATTCACCGTGCAGGTGACTCCAGCCGTAGACGCATAGGTGAAGTTCACGCCGGTGATCGGAGCCGCGCCGGTAGTCGTATAAGTGAATGCCAGCGCTCCCGTCGATATTTTGCACGCCAAAAGCGCGGGCTCAATCGTTGTGAGGTTGAGCGCTGTGATTGTGACGGTCTGCGTCGTTGACAGTCCGGCAACAGTAGTGAATGGATTTGGGCCGCTTACGCCAACACCACCGCCGCCGCCCGGAAATATACCTGTCGTGACTTGGCTGAACACGGGGATGCACCACGCCACAAAGGCGAGTAGTTTGAACTTCATTTTGAATGTCTCCTGAGGGTGCTGATGATCTAATGGTGGAAAAACGAAATCAAGCCGAGGAAAATCCCGATGAACACTTGCACCGCAGCCGCTATGCCCATCATTCGATACATGTAAGCCCGCATTTCCTTGATGTCGCCTGTATTGTAGATTATGCGATTTTCCAATTTCATCGCGGCTTCGACGATCCGTCTCTCTAAGGCGTCCATGTCCTTACCGTCGGCTTTGAGTATCGCGTTCTTTTCCATATTATTGATCTGCGAACTTAGGTTCCGAAGCACTGTACATGCCTCGATGAGCAAATCATGGTCCTTCATGTGCTCTCGAATGTTTCGCAGGTCATCACTGATGCTATCCAGGGCTTCCCGCGTCGGTTCAAAGCTCATTTTTCCTCCGGCTTCGTATCGGGCTTGGCTTCCGTTTGGTTGATAGTCACTGTCGGCTCGTTCCCAGTGACCTCGGTTTTCTTTTGGCTTCGTGAATTCATCATCGTAAGAAACGCAGTGCCAAATCCAGTGGCGAAAGTCTTCAACATGTCGAAGAGTTCCCTGTCATCCGGCCTGTAATATCGCTGCCAGACCGACAATAAAACAGACACCCAGAAGCACACGAACAGCAGAATAATTCCACCACTCACGCCTTCGAGAAAATGCTCGATCTTGCTCATCCAATTGCCTTCGCCGTCAGCGCCGTGATGCTCCCGCGGAGGAGATAAAGCTGCCCGGCATCAATGTTGCCGAGCGTGCCGGTCACTTTCATCTGCTGCAACGCGAGTTCGATCATTCCCTTCACGTTGTCATCTGTCGGTTGCACGACGGGTTTACCATCGGGAGTAACCTGTCCGCTGGTAATCATCTTCGCCACAATTGCGCGAAGCCCTTCAACCACAGCATCCATCTTGTTTACGCCCTGCTTTGGCTTGCTAGAAAACAACGCCTCTACCATGTTGATAACGGAGGGAAGAAACGGCAATAGTAGTCCTGCAATGGCACCCATTATTTATGTCTCCTGAAAATCCTATGTGGTCGTGAACGATGCTGCCTATATCCCTGAGACGACGCTGCTAATGAAATCCGCAATGGGCTTAAGTCCGCATGTCCCCATCCCTGGCACCATCACGTCTTCCCGGAAGCACGATGTACTGAATGCGAACGCCGGAGCGCCGTTTTCGTCCAACACTTTCAGTTCTACGGTGTATCTCGGATTTTCCATGATGCCTCTTCTTTACGCGGTTGCAGTGATTAACGTCTGAATCTCGGCCAGTACCGTGTGTTCCGGTACAGCCCATGGCTTGCCAGTGCAGTGAATCGTGAGCGAATTTCCGGCTCGATCATAGGTGTACTCGATATTGACATTGCCCAGCGGCGTAGAGATCGCAGCCTTGCCGATGTCGGAAGCGAGATGCAGCCCGGATGCCGCTGCTTTCGCTTTGAGCCGCTCGAAGCGATCCGGTGTGATGTTGAAAATTTGCGGTTCCATTATTTCAGCCCCTCACCGATAATCACCTGCGCCGGTTCTCCGAATGTCGCCATGGCCAGATCCAGGGAGAGCATATTCACTTCGCTCAACCGAACTCCCTGACTGGGCCGGAGTGTGCCCTCCGGGGAGAGAGCACCGCCATGAATGAGGCTTATCGGTCGCCCGTTGACTTTGGCGGTCAGGGCATTCCCGGAACTCGCTTCCATCGCAATCGCTTCCGTCGCCCCGTAATCGTGCATCACGCCGCTGGTGCAGCCCATGTCCCGCCTGTTGATTGATCGGTATGTCCCGGTGGCCAATTTGCTCAGACATGGCCATGCGCCCCGCATCTCTATAGTGTCGTCGAAGAACCGGAGTACACCTAAGCGTGTGCGGTCTTTCGGTAATTCGACTAGGATTCTTGACATAAAGGTTAGGTCTCTTTAGGCCATTCGGCGAAAGCCATCCATCAACATCGTTATTGCAATTTGTATTTTCATGTTTACTGATGGACTATTCTTCCGAAGTAGCCTGAGGTTGCCCGTTGGCGATCTGAGTTCCGATAGTAAGAGGTGCGGCTATCGGAGTGGAAATGCCAGTGGCTTTACGCTTCGCGGCTTTGCTGAGCGCGATCGCGATGCGGGATTTGATGGCCGGATATTCCATCGCGGCTTTTATTAGCCCACCAGCTACCGCACCAGCCCCGCTTCCCGTTGCAGCATGGATCGCAGTTGCGGCAATGGGTGTACCAATACCCATCATGTCTCTATTGCCATGACGATTCGCATATCGATCCAGCGCCTTCTCCAGATCAATCCTTACCCCTTCCTCAGGGCCAAGCAGCTTTATCTCTGGAGGAAGAGCGTCATAAACTCCGTTCTTCAAACCGCGCGCAATGTCTTTTCTGGTTTCCCTGGTCGATACGCCCTGCTCACCATAAGCGTCTTTGTTCATCCGGTAATTTGCCCGCTTCATCTCTTGCGCTTTATCAATCGGAATTGGATTGGGGTTCTCGTTCAGGAATTCATCGCGCATTTTAATAACAGGAGCCTGATCCGAAGACATTCCGGTATCGAATAACTTCATGGAACGATTGGTTTCCGCTGCAACATTCGCTGGATCAACCGTCGCGCCCTTCGCATTCTGAATCGCCGTATCGACAGTGTTATTTATTTCATCTATTCTTGTTCTGTTCTTGAGGCGTCCACCTGCGTTTACCGGGATTTCATAATCCAACCCGCCCTTAACAAGCGAGTCAACTCTTGGGCGAGGCGTTCCGGTGACTGGCTTCAATGCGCCTTGATAATGCCGTTCTGCCATTCCTTTTAATGTCGATGCTTTCGGTCCCAGATTCAATTTTCCGGCGAATGCCGGCGCTGCCATCCCTGCTACTTCCCCCAATCCCCCAGCCGGATCAGGCGATCTATATTCACCCTCAAGTTGAGTACCTTTACCGGGAGGCATCGGCACGTTTCCTCCGATACGTTCCCCTGCATTCGCTAAGGTAGGCCCGAGTACCGGGACTGCTGCTGCTACACCATGCCCAGCGGCTTCGGAGTACCGCCCTTGCTGGAATGCTTCGGCTGCTTTCTTGCCTTGATCTACTGCCCCTCCGATGATGCCAGAGGCTAGGCGGTATGGTGGGGTAGACTTGATCGCGCCTCCGATGGCCTTCCCTGCAGCCCCAAGATAATCCCCCTTCTGGTATACTTCAGAAACATCGTTGCGGTTCTGCTCCATTTCCTTCATTGAAGGGATCAATCCACCAATCGCTGTAATTGGATTGACATTCTTCCATAGACCGCCAATGAAGTTACCAGCGGCTTGCATGGGACCGGATTGCGACTTTTGTTCCGGGGCCTGATACGACTCTTCCCACGGGGCCTTACTTCCGCCCGGCGCGGGTGTTGGCGCGTTCTTTGAAGAACTAGCACCTTCCTGCTTAGCAAGCGCCTCGTAATCAATCGGTGCTGGCTTGGACGATATGGCCCCGGACCGCCTAGCCAATGCCTCGTAATCGATGGATTGATCTGCCATTTACTTCACGCCTATCAACTTCTTGAAACTATCTGCCGATGCTTGATTTGGAAAGGTATGGATACCACCTTTGGGGTCTGTGACAGTAATACCACCGCCCTGAGTTCCACCTTGAGTTACGCCCTGCGATCTATCTGACATCCGATCCAGCACATCCTGCGATCTCTTTCGGATGAAGGGCGATTTCGGCGGCCGCCCCATTCCAGCGGTATATGTATCCTCTTGTGCCTGAATGCGAGTCCCCAGTACTTTGGTGACTTCCCGGATTGCGGCATATAGCGCCGCTGGACTATCGGAAGTGTTGATGTTTTGCTCCCATTGCTTAACCTCTTCCAGTGTGGCAACGCCGCCTTTGAATGCCCGAGCCAACTCCTCGGATACCGCGGTACGGTCAATTATAAATGGCTTGAGGCGTGGATTACCTTTTTCAGACAAGATATAGTTGCCGAGCGTATTGTATTTCTTGAACGCTTGATTATCGAGCTTTGCAACATTATCATACATAGATCCCAAGTGCCCAATCGCGGTATTCACCGAAGTATTATTGGTAGCAATCGGCCCGGATGTGGCGGACTTCTCTAAGGCGCTTCTGGCCGGGAACTGCTTTGCATCATAGGCTGGGTCCACTTTGTTTACCCAGTAAGCGAGTTCCTGGGTGTACTCATTCTTACGGCCTAGGGTAGGCAATACTTGATCGTATCGAAGGATAGATGCTGCGAGGCCCCGCATCCGTTCAGGAACGTGATCGATAGTGACTTCTCCCGTTGGCAGGGACGCTATTGCTGCCGGTGGCCCACTGAAGGTGTTATTGGTGATAGGCCGCCCTGCTTGCGCTTGCGCCGCTGCCCGCTTTAAGTTGTCCTTAGCTGGGCCGGAGATAGCTGGATCGGGATTTCCAGCGAGTGCGATCCATTGATTAGGATTCTCTTTATCCGGCTTCAGATCCGCCCGCTGAGAAACCAACTGCGCGGCGTTGTAATCCTTCTGTGCCTGCTTGATCTTGCTATAGGGGACCATTTGCCCCTCTTTATGCCCTGCTAGAAATGGAGTTAGTTCTTTTGGCAAAGGCGAATATGCAGCTGGAACCACCCAACCAGAACCCGACTTCTCATCGTTCGGGATGTATTCGGTTCCTTCGGGGCGCGGGTCTCCTTCCTTCTGATAGGTGGCGTCCTCTTCCCTCTTGCCAATCCTCATCTTCAGGTCGCCCTGATATGTTTTGGATTTGACTTCGGCGATGCGCTCACGTGCGATCTTTTCTTGCTCCGTCCGATATTCGATCTGGCTTTGACGACTAGCTTCCGTTACTGCGTCTCCAAGGGCCTGTTTCTCAAGCGCATATTTGTTGCCAGCGTTCTCTAAATCAACTCTATACTTCTGTTGTGCATACGCCGCGCCTGGACGAATCGCCTCGGATGCAAGCCCAGGAAGTCCGCCCTGAAGGAACGCGCCAACGTACTTTCGAACACCCTTTGGCTCCGGGGCGATAGGCCGCTGGATAGCCTCAAGTTCCTTCCGTGCCTGTTCAGCCCTCGCGGCTTGATCCCCCCACACTGGAGGAGCGGACTTCCCCTGTATTTGAGGTGGAGCATTCATCGGTGCTGGAGCGGATACGGGAGGCGGAGCACTCAATTGAGGAGAGGGTGCTTGCGGAGTTGCGTTTTCCGTCTCATCCACTTGCGGAATTGGAGATGGAGCCTTAAGTGCTTGCGCTTGGGAAGGCAGCATTTGGGGAATGGGCGGAGGTGGCGCCTGTTGCTGAACTTGCGGCGGACGCATTGGTTCTGGAGCTGGAGATCCATCATCACCCTGGACGCCGCCCATCTGCGGAGGCAATTCCGGTATCGGCGGGCGCATTCCCGGCGCGGTCGATGTTCCCGGCTGAACGAACGGCGGAGTTCGGATGGTATCCGGAGGCGGAAGGAATGCCCCGCCGATGCGCTTTAGATTATTTACGAATCCACCCATCTATGGTGCTCCTAAATTCCAGCTTGTACCGCCTGTTTTCCCTGAACCACCAAAGCCTAGTGAACTTCCAATAGCATTACCAGCCGCTCTCTTGAAGGCACCACTGAAGCTATTGCCGCGCCGTCCAAGGTCATACTGACCATACTGCCCTGCTGCTTGATTCATCCCGCCAGTCTGCGTCCCGAAGTTCTGGTTACGCTGCCCCTGCGCTGCGGTGCCGAGAGAAGCCTGAGTATTCGCCTGTCCGGTAACGCCATTCCGGTAATCGGACTCGCCTTGAACCCGCTGGCCCGCGATGGCCCCGTAGCGATTCGATTGGTTCGTGTTCGCGGTATTGCCTTGACCAAATTGCGACTGCTGCCCCTGCATGGCCGTGGATTGACGGTTCCCGGCAAGTTCCCCTGCCCGCTGAGATTGAGCGTTGTCTATGCTCTGATCTACAGCGATTCCGGTATTAGCTGCGTTGTTTTGGACATCTTGCCGTTGCGTACCAAGATTCATTTCGGTGCCAAGCTGAGTTTGGCCGAGACGGACCGCATTCGACTGTGCGTCCTGTCCAAGTAGTTGCTCGTTCGAGAGTCGCTGTCCAGATGTGAACTTGGCCGCGCCCTGACGATTTGCTTCTGCTTCTCCCGTCGCCCCGAGCGCGGAGTTCATTAACCCTTGTTCCGCTCCAGACTGCATTCCCGCTTGTGTCTGCGTTGCCCCGAGTCGCGTGTTCTCGGTTCCCTGTGCCGTTTGCAGTTGAAGGTTTTTCGCTGCTACCTGCGCTTGGAGAGCCGCGTCCTGTTCTTGCGCCCCGCCTTCCCGCTGAAGTCGATTCAATCCGGCTGCCAGTGCCATCGGAGAGTTGTAACCGGAAGCCGCCGCCGCGCGCGATACCTGATCCTGCTGCGACATGGTAGCTTGACCGACGCCAGTCATGGCGGCAGTCTTCATGTTCTGCGCGTCTTGGTCAGTGAAGGCGTGATCCCTCGTGTACTGATCAGACACACCGAGGTTCTGGTTATTCACTGCCGAGCGGGTAGCATTGCCGCCTTGGTTCAGCTCGGCGCTTTGCTCATCCCGGTAGGGTTGAGTGTTGCCGACGCCGGATGTATCGACAGCATTCCGGGTATTCGTGGCCTGATTTCCAAGCGCACCATTCACCCCTCGCTCCATGCCATTGATCGCGCCGTGAGCATTATCGGTCTGCTCGTTCATCATGGCCTGATTGCGGGCCGGATCGAAGTTAGCGCGGGCTTTGTTGGGATCTCCAGAGATGGAATTCTGCTCATCGCCGGTGAACTGGAATCCGTTGATTTGATCCTGCGTCAGGGGCGTATCGCGGCCATTCTGTTGAAGGATATTCTGCTGTTCTTCGTTCGTGAATCCGGGGTTGCCTTGAAGTTTGTCGTAGGCGCTATCGCTCCGATTACGATATCCGGTTTCTAGATTGCCTCGGTTCTGAATCGTATTTGAGAGATCCTGGTCAATGGCGTTGCCGCGATTATAAGCAAGCGAACGGTTCTGCTTGTACATTTCATACGGATCACTCTGATCTCCCGCGCCGGTTACAACATTTGGCAGATTTGGCGTGCCCGGAATTTGATACCCAGCGCCCGTGAAAGAAGATGGCTCGCTTCCATACCGAATAGGAGCAGGAGCACTGGACGGATTGTATTCCTGGCCTGGCTGCCCTTGCATCTGCGGAGGTCCGCCACCAGCCTGCACGTCAGATGATCGTGGCGCCTGCGACTGCATCCCGTATCTTCTGGCTGCGAACCGCTGGACCGGGTTAGCTTGCTGCAACAGTGGGTTGTATTGTGTAGCCATCTGGAACCTCCTGTTTCGGTGTCTCCGGCACGCGGGCCGCGATCAGATCGTTTACTAGCCGTCGTTTCGCGGCATCCATAGCTGCGACCATTCCAGCAACATAGCCGTCTGCCCAGTGATAGAACGGGGTAATCTGCTTCGCTTCTTCGGGGGAAAGGGTGATTGTCTGTGGCATGAGATTTTACTTGACAGTATTGGTAATATGACCAATACTGGTCGTATGATAAAGAAGCCGATCTTGAACTTCTCACTTGAGCCTGAACTACTGGCCAAGATTGATGAATTCTGGCATAAGCACAAATTCCCGTCTCGCGCGGCTGCCGTCAAAGAATTGTTAAGATGGGCGCTGACAGAAATCCAATAGGAGAAACCAAATGAAACTTATGTTCTTGACGGCGCTGTTTTGCGCCACCTTATCAACGGAACTTTGCGCCCGCGAATTGCGGAGGAAGAATGCCTGATCCCGTTAACATCAAAAGGTGCAATGTGTTCTGTACCGACGAACAACTGAAAGCGATCAAGCGAGAGTATTCGTTACCCCTGATATGGTTAGGGAATCATCCGCCGAGAGATCCGCAGGAACTCGTTCACCAGTTTGCTCTACAGAACGGACTACCCGAAATTCAGGGTTTCTATGGAATCGACTTGGCGAATAGAGAATTTATTACCGCAAGGCACTAAAAGGAGAAACCAAATGAAACGTTTTTTGTTGCTGACTACACTTTCCGCCGCTTCGCTGATGGCGGATACAAAACTGATGTTTATTCTTCAGACCAACTCTGCCGGATGCTTCCCCGGTACAGGGCAAAATTTCGGATGTCTGCCGCCGGAGCTGCGCACTGCCGGGGTGATGGCCTTCGCCTCAACCACGGACCCTCTCGTGACATCCTTCCTATTCACCGCAACGGCCACCCTCGCCGATGGATCGACCGTCACCAAGACAGCCATGGTCGAACGGTCCACGACGCAGCCCACATCTGCTGTCGTGATCTGGCTTGCCCATGAAATTACAGACTTTAGCAATGTCCGCGTCTCGGTGGTAGCGCAGCGATCAACAGGCGACACAGTGGCCGGTACGTTGCCGGGTGTCGAGTACTAGGAAATCAATCCATGCGCTTGAAGCCTGCTAATTACATCATTGATCGCGATTCTAGCCTGTAGGTCGGTTGTTGTGCCGCCCACTGGATTAGTAACAGCGACCCCCCGTGGACCAACTACCTGATTGCCGTTGATATTCAATACCCCAGGACGTAATTGTGTACTGGTCCCGGCAACGCTGTCATTTGTAGTGATGGTCGAGCTGCCACCAGATTGGAGCGTGATGGTTTTACCAGTTCCACTACCCGCCAGGACGAGATATCCAGCATTAGCAGCCGCTGAAAGCGTTGCGATGTACGTAGATTGATCCGTTGCTCTTATTTGATAGCCTGTATCTGAAACCTCAATATCCATCGTAAAACCGATAGAATTCTTAGCTCGCAGTGCAACTACACCTGCACCGCTAGTATCTCCAAGGGTTGAGACGGTTCCGGTATTCGTGGCCGTAATTGAAGCCGCGTTGCTACGAACTGAAGTCCCGGAAACGGTGTCTCTAATAACAAGCGTTGGAGCGCCGCCGCCGCCTGTATTTGCAATGATCGACTTCGTTAAAGCCTGATTGTAAAGCACCAATTCGGCGGCATTACCGGCCGCTATCAACTGGGCCAAGTAAGTGAATTGATCGGACCCACGGATGTAAAATCCGCTATCCGTCATCACAATGTCTTGTGATGGAGCTGTATCGTTCTTTACCCTTACTCCTACCGTGCCAGCCGTTCCACCCGTCGAATTGTTTATCGAAGTGGTTACACCATTCGAGTCCACAACCAAGCTCGCGTTTATGACCACCGAGCCATCCGCAAACGCCCGGATCTTCGATGTAGGGAAGCCTGTTCCACCAATGGCGAAGCTCTGGAACCATGCGCCCGCGAAGTACCGCATGGAAGTCCCGCTACCGCCATATACTCCATTTCCGTTGATAACCGCACCTACGAGATCGGTAAGTGTGAATGTGTTCGCAGTGACACCCTCAACGATCCTGTAACCGTTGATGTTTGTGTTCCCGGTGGCCCCTGAAATGAAAACTGTGTCGCCATTCACGTAGCCATGGGCGGTGACCGTAACAACAGTTGGCGAAGCGTTCGTAGCAGCCGAAATGTTCAGAGTGGTGTCGGTACGAACTCCCTCCCATCCGACTTCATTTCCGCCGATGTCTCGTACCGAGATAGATCCGTTCTGCCCGATGATAACGTTTCCGTTCGCATCTGCAAAGAGCGGCGCGTTCGTGGGGTCCGTCCCGCCAACGTAAAGCTGTTTGAACCATCCGCCGACAAATCCATCGCGTGATCCAATCCAGCCGATCAGAACCCCGCCGTCGCCTAGTACCGCGATCTCGGGGAATATGTTGGATGTTGCCTTGGATAGCTGACTCTCAATCGAATTCGCCCAATCGGTCAGATCACGGAGCGCCTCGGCGGTCCATAGCCCATTCGCCGTGTTCAACCCAAATAAGCTATCAATTTGAACCCCGATATTCAATCCGGTTGGGGAGTTCGATAGAGGCGCGGCTTGTGAGAATCTAACGCCGGACATTACCGCTGCCTTGCATACGCATTGTAGAAGTGCCGGATGAGAGTCACAACGAAATGCGAGTCGATTGTGTTGTTATTGGAGAATCGATAGTGAATCGCTTCGGAGATACCATAGAATCGCCGTCTGATCTGTTGCCCCGGAGAGAGGACGAGAGTCACGGCTGATAACGCATAGGACCGCACTTTGTCCAGCGAATATGCCGTAATCGCCATCAATCCGGTCCCGAATGTGCGTATCAGGCAACCATGATGCTGCCAGAGTTGGACCGGCCCGCTTTCGCCAGGGAAAATACCTGTCTCATAAGCCGAATCTATTGGGCTTGCGCCATCCCTCCAAGGCAATGCTTCCGTAACCCGCATCTGCCTTTGAATTGAACCAGCCGCGCTTGGTCCAACCCATGTTTCTAAATTCTTGGTGGTGGGATTCTGGACAGTAAGGATGGAGGATGGGTTGCTGTCCGCTTTATTATTTAGAGAATACTTCGCCGTATCGTAGGTTGTTCCATTTGTATAATCCCAACTCAAAATATGGGTTGGCGTAGTTGCCCCATCCAGCGGTGCGATTACACTCACTGTCTTCTGATTGCTGTTATCGGATACTTGGACTGCATTTGCCGCCGCCCAGTTGATTCGCAACCAATCCGGCGTGACCATATAAGACATCGGGAGCGCATCATAGGAGCCGCCAGAATAGCGATAGAGGCCATTGACGTGCGCAACCCAGGCAATGCCCTGGGCCGCATTAACATCAACGCCATAAATGGAAAGTGTACCAATCGAGGCATCCACCAGTTGAGGCGCAGCCCAAGTTGCCGGCTGTCTGCCATTGTCGTGCGCCGCAAAGGTCCAGTTAGGTCCAAGAAAGATGATGCTATTCCTCAGAGCAAAACCCGTCACTATCCGTTTTTGTCCAGGAAGGTAGAAAATATGCTGATCGGCGGTGATGGCCTGATAGTTGTTTGGTTCGCTGATAAAAGCGCACTGCCCGAACGTCGTGTTATTGCAGAGGTACACCAACCGGTTCCCCGCCTCAAATAAAGTTGAAGGGGAGAATGGCGGATTCCCGAGATAGCTTTGCGTCAGCCAATTGAAGAATCCAGTTGCCTCAACCGGATTCCTGCCTACTAGCACATCGTCGGAAATGTTGAGCGTGATCGTGACCGCGAAGGTGCTTCCGCCTGGAGCCGCAAATGATGCGCCGGGAACAAAGAAGTAGCGGGCTTGATTCGTCGTGGTCGTGGCAATTAGTTGAATAGTGGCAGAGTATAGCGGCCAAATTCCGACTGGTGTAATTGTAATTGTGGCCGTCTTGTTGGTTGTCGTTGTAGTAACAACCGCTGGAACAAAAGTCAGGGAATTATCCGGGGTAGCGGGAGCGGGCCGTCCGGTGAACCCATTCTTGGTCGTCATGATGAATCCGACATTACGACTCCCAGGAGTGAGGTTGCCACCGCCGAACACTGAAGAAGAAATCATTACCTCAGTAGTGAGCATCGGACGGGCGAATAGAATATCTTGACCGAGCAAGCTGAATACCTGCCCGGTCCCGACGCCCGATTGAAGAGCATCGAACGTCGTCATGTAGACCCGAGGGCCAGCATTTGCCCACTTCGCCCCATACGCCGATTGAACGTATGTTGCGTAGTCTGTCATGGTTTGCAGGTTAGTATTTCGGATTCCACCATATCCCGTCTCGTACCGGAATAGGTAATTCTGCGGTCCAAAGGTGGGATCTGAATAAATCCAGTTGAACATCGCCGTAATAGCCCCGCCAACGGCAAGGAAATTAGCAAAACCCGGACGTGTCGATACCTGACCCGGCCCGTAACTGACATTTTTGGCAAGAAGTCCGCGATTGGGCGGAACATCGCCTTCTTCAGGCAGTAGATATGGCCCATCGAAGTCGTTTATGTCTTTTTCGAGATAGGAGGTATCGAACATTTATGCCGGGTTTTCGATGTTGAAAGAAACAACTACGGTGCCGTTGAAAGCAGCCGAAGCATGGATGTTGCGGACATGGATAACGGCGGATCCGGCTGCCGGGATGACAAGTCCGATGGCGGGGGTTCCAGTGGTGTTCGTACCGTTATTGACAGAGGCTCCCATGACCGCCAGGGCGTGCATCTGGCTATCGGTCAGTGTGAGTGTATAGACGCCAGCAGCGGCGGTTACGAGCGCCTCTGAGGTAATGAGTCCGACACGGGTGTTCAACGTGGCAGCGCCCGCAACTGCGGTAGCTTGACCGAAATAGTCGGCCGGAACGGGAAGTCCAGCGCGTTTGCACAGCGGAGCGCGAACGCTCTCAAGAATGGGGCGATTAGATGGCACGGATAGTACTCCTTTGGGGATTAGTAGACTTCAAAAGTGTTGTTATTGGTCAGGCGGCGGCGGAATGCTTGTCGTCTCCGCATACTCGGTGGAATGCGTTGAACTCGCTTGATTTCATTACGGAGGAACGAGAGCAGTAAGCCGCCTGGATTCTCTTCGCTCTTCAGTTGCCCGAGCGCCCTAATAATAAGCTCGTTAGCCATGTGCTCACCGCCTCTTGAGGCTATTGCCATGCCAGCGGTATGAGTAGCAAGATAATCGAGCGAGTCATCGATTCCGATGATTGCGGAAGTCAAGAGCGGGGGATTGCCACTCGCGGAATAGGTAATCCTGAGTTCGACCGCGATAGCATTAGGGCGAAATCCGAACACATCCTGTTGCCATGTATAGGCGTAATCGTTAGTTACGGTGCCGATGTCATCGAAACGGTCAACGGCCTTCATCGGAAAGAATCGACCACCTCCCTTTGTCGCTGTCCCGCCACTCACATAAACCCCGGTGGCGATGCAACCATTCAGAGTGAACGTATTCGCATCCAAGACAGTGATGCCCCAGATTCCGTCTGTCCCAACAATCCCAACGATCCCGCCAATTACGGGCATGTCGCCGCTAGCATATCCATGGCCCGGAGCAGTCACTGTTACCAGTACTGCACTGACGAGTGCCCCGGTGATTGCAACAGTGGTTAATCCCGATCTCCAGTCAATAAACAGGGGTTCGCCGAGATCGGTAATTCCTACCGTTGCCGGATCGAGAAACGTGGTGTTCGGCGGAAGGGTGTAGTAAACGTCCCGTTCGATATATGGATTGCCGAGAATCGCCATAGTTCGATACAGCGTCCTGTAGGCTACGCCATAGTGCGGCTGGAGAACGGCGTTGGTGAACACCTCCCCCCCAACGATCTGATCGTCACCGAGCAGGGATCTGACTTGATCGTAGACCGCTTGGACTGTGGGTTTTGCCATCGAAGTTTATTACCGATTAGTACGACTTATTTCTAATTGCTCGCAGTAGAGGGATTCAAACTCTCGATCCCACGGGAGAAGGGCTCGTACTTCATCATTCATGGCGAAATACTTATTGCAACGCTTACAGTATAGTTTCCTGGACCAAGGGTTAAATTCCTGGACGACCGAAAACGCATGGCACCTGATTAAGCAGATAAGGCTAAGTAATCTACTCATGTTTTACTTCTTGATCGGAGGTTCCAACGGGAGGCCCGGTGCGGGATGATTTGGCGTCGGTTGAGCCTTCACGCCGTCTTTCTTCATCTCAAGGTATCGCTTCACCATTACGTCATCTTCCGCGTTCAACTGCGCCATAACGTAGAAATCCGGCAAGAAGGTCTGGCAGTACTGGCACTTCAGCGCAAGCGAAAGGATGTCCCCTGCGCAAGCGGGACACTTCTTAGTAGATGCTTGCTCCAGTTCTACCTTCCATGGCACGTTAGATCCGAGCCATTCAGCCTGTCTACGGTGCTCCTCGGTGATTTCCTTGAAGTTTCCGGAGCTAAACTTTGTATGGCCGTCGTTCACCATGAACCGCGCATAGACGGTGTGGATTTTGCGGGCACGTTCGATCTCTTCCTGCGTCGGTTCATCGCCAGCGCACAGAATCACGCCAGGTCCGCCCGCTCGCATAATCGTTCCCGAGGTGCAGTGAAAGATAAAGTCGTCCGCATCCTGCTGTGCCGAGATCGGCATTGGAGACATGCTGCCGGAACTGTCTTCGGAAACAGTACTGCGGTCGAGAATCATCTGCTGCCCGTCGTAAATCTTGACGGTGCTGAATCCATCGCGGGGAGATGCAGGTAGAACATAAAATACCTGAGCCGCCGCTGTGGTTCCATCTGGACGAGTAGCCGTCCGGTTATAGCTCTTCCGGTATTCAATGGGTGAGACCGAGAGAACCGTCCTGCTCTCTGCGATGAAACTGCCGCGTCCAGGGTAATGCACCGTGGGACGCTCTTGAACTGCTGTCATTTATTTTCTCCTAGTACCAGTCGTAAATAGATGTGATTTTGTTTTTTGATGGAATCTGAAGATTGTCGAAGTCTTTGCAGCTCACTAATGCCTCTCGCTGTCTGGCCCGCGCCTCTCGCCGCCATTTACGAGAAAACCAGCTTGGAGGATTGGAGACACTGAAAACTTTCCCGGAATGGATGTCTTTCATATCTTCCAGGATCCAACGAGTATGCTTCGCCCTATATAAACGCACGTACCACTTCTTAATACGTTCGATCTGTTTTCTGCGCAATGCGCGTTTGTTGGTTTTCATAACTAATGTGGCATTGTGGTTGCTCCTGACGGTGCCAGTTCAACGTCCTTTAACCCGCCGAACGAGTAGTGCTCTTTGGTGCCGGGAATGCCACAGAATGCCGTCCCACAGTCCTTGATGTCATCAAGGATCGTGTTGTACTTGTCCTTCTTGCGCCTTTCCATCCCGGCTTCCGTCTGATCGTCAATCTCGGAAGCCTTCACCTTGCGTTGCGCCCGGAACGACCGAATTACGGCCCATGTCATGTCTTCGGAAGGCTCCACGCCGCGATCCAGGTAAACCGGGCTGACAGGCATGAATTCACCGTTCGCCGGGTACGGAATCGAGGAGCCGAACTGATCGAGCCAATCCGATTCAGAGATATCCGGCATAACTCGCTTCGCAAGAACCCACTGGAGATGTACGCGATGGTCGAACATCGGAACAATCCGGTATTTGTCATAAGCAAGTATTAGGCCGGAGGCAAGCGCGCGGTATTCACGTACAGGCTGCCCCTCGCCATCGAGAACGCGCTGCATACGCCGCAAGTCCTCTGAATACTTCCATGCGTACTCGCCGCCGTCCTGGAAGCCAAGCTCCGTGCGGAGCATTGCGTTGCACTTATTTACAAGTCTTTCGAGATTCATTTGGTCACGGTTGGCGTTTCGGCTGGTACTTCTGGCGTGTTGTTAAATTGCCGGATAAGTCGATCAAGGTTGAATTGTCCGATGTCACATGCCTGCCGCGCTTGCTCGATCAAGAGGTGTTGATCTGCGATGAGCATGGCGATGGATTCTCGCGTTGCGGGCGGCTGAGGCTTCGGAGGGACGGGTGGTTGCATAATGATTATTTCAGTTGCCATGATGCTCCTTAAATGGAAAGGGCCTCCTTGATGGGGAAGCCCTTGGTGATGCTGAATTGATGTGGAGTGGAGTTAAACTTTCGCGTACTTAGCTCTCCGCTTGGCGTAAGATCGCTTCTCGTGATTCTCTCGGCATATTTTGCAAATACCAATCGTCTTGCCTGTTGCCTTCAGCGTATAGGTGTACAGGTTGTCTTCCGTTCTCGGATGACCGTTGACGCAAATCGCTTTCTTTCGGTTGACCCGTTGAGCAATAAAGCACTGGAGGCAGTAGGTTTTCTTGCCCTTGTCGGTATAAGTATTTTCAGGCTCTTTCGGATGTCCGCAATTGTAAGTTAGACTAGCATCGCGTTTCTCATGGTAAATTCTGTTGGTAACATCCGCATGGCACCGACGGCACATCTTCTGCCCCCATGACTCATAGGTGTTCTCTGGGGTGAACTCGTGACCGTTAATGCAATGGGTAAACGCTCGGACACGTCCAGGCTTCTCTAGTTTCTTGTACTCGGCCCTAGTCCATTCACGATGACATTCTTTGCACCGCCGCTTGCCTCCACGACCTGGAAAAAGATATAGATTTTCGCCAGATAACTCATGGCCTTTATGGCAGTGGGTTTGGCTTGCGTTTATTGCCGTCCTGCTATCTGGCGTGTGCTCTTTAGCATGTTCACGCGGCGTAACTGGTAAAAGATGGTTTGGGTTTACGCAAGCCGGATTGATGCACTTATGGTGAATGTGCATCCCCTCCAATATCAGACCTCGAAAGGCCATCCATGCGAATCTATGCGCGGCTAACCGCCTAGATTCCATGTTGAAAAGACCGTACCCTAAATGATCTTTCGGCCCCTTCCAAACCCAACAAGACTCATCGTCCGCTAAGTCTATCCGAGACAGGAATGTTACTATCTTCCTCTCGCTAAATTTCTCTGAAACTTCGGCCTTCCGGCCAGACATCACGATCTCTCGAAATCCTTCCTGTGGCATCCTACCCCCTCCGCTGGATCACTATACTTAAATAGTATACAACGAAGGAGGTAGGCAGTCAATAACTCTGTAAGTTATTGACTAGTAACCAGACGGAACCGTAAGCGAGTCGATGTAAAAGCTAGCCCCAGGGTCGCGGTTAACAAAATCATACGCCTGCACGATGTGGGTTTCCATGGCAGTAACCAAGTTGCCCGTCGCGGCACGCACTGGATAAATCTTGCGGCCATCGCCAGCGTCGTAGAACTTCGTCTCATGCAGTTGAGCGCGGCCCCAAACCGAGGGGTTGATGAAGTCGAACCGGCTGCGATCCTGCCGCTTTGATACGTGGCAGGTGATACCGCAGAAGTCGAATGTGTCTTCATACTGCTTGTTATCCGGCATGATGTCCAAGGACTTGCCGAAGCTGGTTCCCTGGATGAATTTGTTGCTGATCGCAGTGCCGATGATGAACGCCTGCGACCGTTGGGCCATGTGCGCGATGCCGATTAGACCCTTTACTGCGTCTTTATCGCGGCGCTGCCGGATACCGTCGAGTCCCTGCAAGCCGTACTGGAATACCAGCGAGGAGTTCGCGGCATTCACGCGGGTCGGGATTAGCTGCGAGATGGTGCTCTTCAGCTTACCGAGGTAATAGTTGCTGCCAGTCGCGTCATTGGAATAAAGATACCCATGACGGTAAGAGTCGCCAGTCAAACCAGCATTGTTGCTGAGTCCGCCACCCGGCCAAGTGGAACTGAACGAGGTGAGTGCCGCTGGACCGTAAACATCCAGATTGGCGATTGCGAGAAGATCGGTCGCTGCAATGCCAGTTACGGCGCTGCCGAACGTTACGATCTTGTTGGTGTAATCGATGTTTATGATCTGGTAGGGTCCGCCAATGCGTTTGGTTGCGCCGGTCGTGTCCCACACATCAACGGATGTACCTTCACGGAGCCGGTTAACTCCCATGGAGTCCGTCACAGCGGCGAACGTCAGTGTGGTTGCCGAACTCGCCGATGCCGAATTGGTTAGTTTGCCGGTGCCGTCTGTTGATAGCGCCACATCGTCATCAATCTGCGCTTCCAGCATGGCTTCGGCAAGAGTCTTCTGAAAAACATCGACAGTGGACTGTTTGGAGTCGCCCGAAGTCTCTTTCTGCTCGGTTCCAATTCGGAAAACCCGATTGGTAACAATGTAACCGGCAGTCAGAGAATTGAGCTTCATGCCCGTACCGGCACCCATGTCGCCTTCGTTATATTGCAATTTTCGCAATACACCGCCTCGCCATTGCTGGAACGGAATCCGGTAGAGATACCGGGAAACCGTCACTGCATCGGCGGCGGCCTTGATGAGGCCGGCGATCTGGTCGCTGGACTCGAAATACTTCTGGAGGTTTTTTTCAACCGTTTCAATTTGCGAACTTACTGTATCGATAATAGACGATGCCATGAGCGTCCCTCCTTAGGGTGCTGGTGGTGAGTCCGTCTCTATCTGGCAGGTACGCCGAAGTCGCTCTTGACTTGGCGAAGCATCCAATCGGAGTGTGTTTCCCCTGGAGCCCTTTCTAGTGCTGCCGAGATATCGCGCTTAACGGGTATCTGCGAAGCGTTTGGAGACGTTCTCGATGAGGTGTGTTGCAGTTGGGCGTGCCGTTTCGTGGATTGCTCCACGAGGTTAGCCCCTGCCGCTTTAATGAATTCCGAGCGTTTTGCGATGATGATCGATGCGGCCATTTGCCGCTTCATCCTGGCGAGTTGTTGTACATCGGTTTCGCTCGCGGTGCGTTGAGCTTGACTTTTGCGGATATCGAATTGCCGCATCCCATCGCGGTTTTGGGCAAGCCCTTTGTCGATTTCGGCAACGAACTTATCCCGAAGGCTTTCATATAGAAAAGGCGAAATCGCGGTTTTCAACGGAGCAAGGGCTTGGTCAACATCGTACACAATGGCCCTATTTGCTGCGGTTGTTACATTTTTATCGAAGGCGGCCAATCTCTGTTGATTCTGAAGTTGGGTTTGCTGGCTGGCCTGAGCGAGAATTTGCTGCGCCCTTAGGATGTCGGGATGAACCTGCCCCGGCTGCTGCTGGGGTTGTTGCGCCGATTGCGCCGGGTCGCGGAATGTTCCGCCCCGTGATCCACCTGTGATCCACCATTCGGCTACCTGGGCGCCCTTGACCATGCTTTCCCGAATTGCCGGGTCCGCTTCGTTAGCTGCCTCTCGGTAGAGTCCGTCGATAAACGTGTTGATTGCCGGGGCTGCGAATGCGGCGTATGCGTCGTGATTGACACGAGGTAGCACCTCGGCCATCCGCTGCATCATTTCCGCTGAGCCTGGACGGGATTGCCCGCCCTCGTCTTTTCCAAACCAGTGTTTGATGAACGTTTCGGCTTTCGCGGGATCTCCCGAGTTGAAGTCGAATGCCATCGCCTGATTATCCACATGGGAGCCGTAGTATTCCTTGACCTGTTCCACGCTGGGAACATGCCCGATACCACCCTTGGTTGGATCTTCAGCGTCTGGTAGTTCTGCTAGTGCCTGCGCCTTCTTAAATTCCGCGTAGATGCGGCGACCGCGAGAGGTGGCGAGGAGCTTGCCCACTTCACTGTCTGCATCGACTCCTTCTTCTTGCTCCTGGGCTGCTTCCGGCGGTGGCGGTGCGTCTGCCTCGCCTTCTACCGGCTCTTTGTCCAGGTCAATCGTAAACTCGTCATCGTAAGAAGTTTCTTGCACCGGTACTTCCTTGCTGGGTGTGACCGGGGCAACTACTTCCGTTGATGCTGTTTCTTGTACTAGCGGCTGACTTGACACTTCGCTACTGCCCTGCAACGGTGCAGAAGCGGGTGCCATGTCCGCGGCGATACTTGCCGCCATTGTTGATACGTCCATGAGTATTCCTTTCGGTCCTCGTCTGAGGCCGATTGTTTTGTTGATTTGCCTCGACTGAGGCAGTGAAAAATCGTTAGTTTACGTCGAAGCCGGTGATGCTCACTGACTCGAATTCGTTACTCAGGAGCGCGGAGAATTCCAACGTCATCGCCGTAGCGGCGGTTCCGATCAGATTTAATCCGCATCGGTCGAATGTAATGTGTTGCGTTGCGTTTGCCGGTACAATCAAACGCCATTGCTTGAGAACGGTTCCCGCTCCGGTTGCACCGTCCCGTAAATCCACTGTCAGCGCAGTTGCTACTGGTGCTGTGATGGCCCCAGCCTCAAAGAAAACGCAATCGACTACATGCCGGACCCCCGCCGCGCCCGCCGCCTTCGACGCTGTTGCTCTTAGCGATACAGCGGGTGGAACTTGCGTTGCGATCCAGCGCGGGCCTTTATCGGCTAATAGAAATCCGTTACCCGTCGCCGCGGTTAGGTTCGCCGCTGAAGCTATAGTTGCTACTGTCGTTCCATCCGTGATCTTGACGCTGCCGAGCGTGTTAGTCCCGGCAGGGAGGGCGTTTGTAATGCCGGTGACTGCCCCTACTGTGGTAACAGTTCCCGAATCAACGACCGTATGTAGGTTTGTGCCCGTGGCCTGATTCACGGTCTGAGTGTAAGTGCCGGAGAAATTCGGTTGCGCCTCCGCAATACGAATCAAAAACAGGCATAAAATCCACTTTCGCATGGCGTTATTGGTATGCCACCACCGAGCCAGTGATCCCTGCACCCGAAGAGGTCCATTTCACGCCAAGGTTGAAGGAGCTGCCCCAGAGGGGTTGTACCAAGGAAGAGTTGGCTGGAATCGAAAACGTCAACAGAGAATTTATCGGCGTGGCCGTGTTATCGGTTAGCGAAATCGTCAGCGCGCTCGCCGTGGTGTTATTGAATATCGCTGCAACTACGCAAGCCGTCACAGCCGAGGTCAGCAGTGTCGATGAAGTAGGCACGGCAGCCAGCGCCGATCCAGTAGCAAGTGTATTCCCGCATGATGTCTTGGGGATCGTGTTCACTGTACCGATCACATTCGTGCCAGCCGGGAGAGCGTTTGTGATTGCCGTAACAGCAGTGACCGTGCCAAGATTACCGATGGAATTGGCACCAGCAGGGAGAGCGGCATTCACCTGTACGCCGTTTGTCGTTCCCGGCGTGGTCTGGTCAATGCCAAACTTACCGGCGATAGCCGAGCCGGTCTGTAGTGTGACAGTTGAACCGGGACCGCCGGATTGCTGCAACTGAGCACGAACGCCGCCGACGATCAATAAAGTAAAGGCAATCAGCCATAATGCTAACTTTGAATGTTTCCCCATTTTTCTCCTTACTACCTAGCAGCGTTTCCCTATCAGAATTGCGATGATGAGCGCGATGGTATACCAAAGGTGCCTGTCACAGGCAAGTGTTAGTGCCTTGGCGCGAACCCGCGTATCCGGTTGTCCCGGATGAATTGAGATCACAACCTAACCCCGCGAATATAGCCCTGAAGGTTCGGGGCCGTTGCGGACCATCTAATACCAAGCGTCATCAGCCGCCCGCGCTGATCGTCAGACTTAAAACTTACCGTCCCGCCATTCGCCGAGATCGCTATAGGGGGAATTATGTAAAAGGCCGGGGATTGATTATCGGTGACGTAAACCGTTATCACCCCGGCTGTCGGATTG
>JAYVXT010000086.1:0-24884 GCA_043785065.1 Bryobacterales bacterium
TTCCCATCCAGGGCGCTGTTGATTACTATCAGACCACTCAATATGTTCTTCGGGCCCAACGGGCTGCTCATGCTGTAACTAAATTTTTGAACGTAGCCGACACCAGTATTGGGACTGAGAGTGACGTTTATTGGAGGAGCTGTAGCTGGATAGGCCGTGTACGTAGCCATGTTCTGCCACGCGGCCGCATCAATGGCGTTGTTCACATCACCCGTCAACATCCAGATCGGCTTCGGTCCGTTAAAAATGAAATAGAAATGGATCGGAAGCTTCACCGCCAGTGTCGTTGAACCTGTCGTGAAAGTGGCTCTCGAAAGATCTATCGAACACTGCGAATTCGAAATGGATCGCGATTCGCCCACCACACCGGAGTCAATCCAATCACCCGATGCACCATCCTTCGATAGGTAAACCCGATGATCCCCAGCCGTGTAAATAAAATAGCAGGCATCCCGTCCGTCCGGAGTGTTATTAAAAATACCCTGAATCCAAGAAATGCTCCCGGCCCCCAAATCAGAGGACGAAGTGAAAGTGAAATCGGCGTCCCCGCCGCTGGCAACGGATGATGTAACGGAAAAATTAAGAGGCGCGCTGGCTTTGGCAACTTGCAGAGTCAAAAGCCCGATTCCGGCAACCGCGAAAGCAAAGGAACGAGCCAGCACCGCATATGAAAAGACCGATGGCAGAAGTGTCATATTTTACCTGGATTTGTAATGAGTGAAGTGCTACTTGGTTCGGCCAATCACGTCTATGGTCAAGTCTTTCGACGTCGAGGTTTTTTCAATCCGCACGGGAAGAATCGTGCTCGCCCCGGAAATGGCGGCCGCGCGATCCACTTGCATTTGTATCGCAGGCCCATGCAAGGAAACTTTCAAGTCAGTGGCGAACGGAACATTGGCCTGATAAGTGGCGCCACCCGAATCCTTGGCCACCTGGGCGAGAGGGTAGAAGACGTGCTGCGCATTCCAGACACCCACCAAAAGCACGGGGTCAGTTGGGGACTTGCGCACCAAGGCCAGGCTCGGATCATTGATCCGGACCCGAAGCAGAGCCCCCTTCTCCACCGTTGGATTGGTGACAACCGTTAAATTGACGGGCGAAACCGTAACCGTTTGCGGCTTGTCGGACCAAACGCAGGGATTTAGGTGGGTATTCTGATCGTCGGACTGGATGCAAAGGGTATAAATCCCAGCCGGAATATTGGTAAATAAGTAACTACCGTCCTTCCCGGTTACGGTGCGATACAATTCCACCTTTGCCGGACCGGTGGGCCGAAGCGTCACCGTTGCATTGGCTGCAACGCCACCCCTGTCGTCACTTACTTTGCCTGAAACACGGCCAGGGGCGTTCACCGACTGCCCTAAAGCCGCCGTGGCCGCCAAAATCAATAGGAATACAATTATAGAAAAGCCTTTGCGGATCATAGAAAACTCCTCGCTCCTTGCGTCAATATTCTTCAACAATTAAGAGCGATACCGGGATTTATTAAATTTGATTTACCCTAATCAGCAGGGTCAGGGTAATAATACTCCTCCGGGGGGGGGGGGATGTCAAGGATATTCTTTATATTTCTTTCGATTGTTCAAAGATTCGTAACATTTCAGTAGCCTTCGAAAAACGACCGTAGGGGCGTTTGAAGGGCGTGGTCAGCGCTAAGCAGAGAATCTGCGAACCTGAAATCAACGACTTAACGCCGAACAAACTGGGGAGTGACGCATCCAGGCCCAAATCGGCGTGATCCCGGGGGTACCTGAATTGTTACGATCAAAGGCCAGCAATGTTCAAAACTAGTTTGCTATACCCTTGCTCCCGCACCCAAATGTCTAAAGGAGTGCATGCCAGTTCGTCAACCTCCGGAATGGCATTCACCTCGGCGGCGCAGTCAATGATGTGCAGGTAAGTGTGGCATCGCTCGCAAAGTAAGGTTTGGATGTGGGGGAATTGTCCAGCCTGGTAGAAGCTTAGGCTTTTTTCATCAGTCACTAAGCAAGCGGGGCATTGTGCGCGGCCGAAGGGCCATTCTTGCGAACACTGGGAGCAGACCAGGAACAACGCGCGGCCTTCACCCTCCGGACGCAAGACGGCGCATTGCGGCAGTTGCGCGCATTGCGGGCATTGATTGATTTCGGTGGCTTCGGCCGATGGCGGATTTTGGCGCTGAAGGATCCGCTGGAAGACGCTGGCGGGGTGAAGACCCGAGCTACATAGCTCGCGCATTGACGACGGGGCTATTTCCAGCAGCCGGGCTCTTAGCGAAGGCCAATCCGCATCGTAACCGGTGAGCCCCGCATAAAATTCAAGGATTTCCTTCGATGCCGGATAGCGCGAAGCAAGTTCTAGCGCGCGTTTTCGTTTTCGGTCTTCGTTATTTGTCGAAACCATTTTGGATGGTGCGCCTTGGCCCAACGCGCGCTGACATATCCTTCAGTCATTGCCTTGAGTGAGCCCGGAACGGCAAACAGGCTCATATAAATGTGTACGATGATGCCGCCGATGGATCCGATAGCGGCCAGCGGATGCAATAACACGGCGCCTAAACGCAAAATGCGCGGAGTGCTTTCCGGAAACCAGAGAATGACGCCGCTAACAAATAAAAGGATCGCAAAGGCTGCTTCCATCCAGAAAAGCATTTTCTGCCCTGCATTGAATTTACCGGCTTCAGGCAGCCCGTGCTCGTCGTTCACCATATAGCGGCCGGACTTAGCAAGCCATTCGCGGTCCGCCGCATCCAGCTTCATCTGGCTGGCCCAGCGGCTGAACATGACTCCCAAAACGAGCGCGAAGATCGTTCCGCCCCACGGATGAAGCGCGCGCACCGTTTCCCCGCCCCCAAGCACGTTCGCGATCCAGAATAGATGCCGTGACCACATAGCGAGCCCCGAAAGAGCGGCGTATGAGAAGCTGATGGCAACCATCCAGTGGACAAAGCGCTCCCGAATATTGAAGCGGTCAATCTTCATCGCTGTGCTCCTCTTCCTTCTTCGGCCCGAAGCGGATGTAGTGGAAGAATGTTCCGAGAATGCCGCCAAGGAAGACCACGGAGCCTAGCACTTTCACCGGGCCCTTCCACAAAGAAACGGTCCAAGGGATGGTGGGATCGCGCGGCAATCCATACGATTCCGGAGCGCTGGCATCCTTCAGCACATAGATCACGTTCGTTCCTCCAACGCCCGCCGGGTTGTAGACGCCCGCATGCTGCAACCCGTCCGCCTGAAGTTCATGCGCGCGATCTTCAGCCTTGCGCAGCAGGTCGGTACGTGTGCCGAAGGTCAGGCAATTGGTGGGGCAGGTTTTGATGCATGCGGGCTCCAAGCCAACGGCAGTGCGGTCGGAACAGAGAGTGCACTTGTACACTTTCTTTGTTTCGGGGCTCAAGCGCGGAACATCGAAAGGGCAGCCGGTGATGCAGTAGCCGCAACCGATGCAGTTGTCGTGATTGAAGTCCACCGTGCCATTTGGAAGGCGAACGATGGCCCCGGGCGCGGGGCAAGCTTTCATGCAACCGGCATCCTGGCAATGCATGCACTGGTACTTCGTCATCAGCCATGACATTTGGCCGTCGGTTTCAAATTCGTTGAACTTGATCAGATTCCAAAAATTGTGTTCGAGTTGCGGCATGGTTTGGTAAGTGCCGCCAAAAGTGCCTAGCGTGAACTCTTGATCGTTCCATTCCTGGCAAGCCACTTCGCAGGCCTTGCAGCCGATGCAGAGGGATGTGTCGATAAGTTTTGCAACCGTCTCCATGCTAGATTTTCTCCAGATTGACGAGAAAACCTTTGTACTCAGGCGTTCCGGAATTTGGATCGTATACGGATGCGGTGAGGTTATTGATCAATGGGCCTTTGATGTGGCCGACAAAACCCCAATGAATGGGCAAGCCCACTTGGTAAATTGTTTTGCCGCCAACCGTCAAGCCGCGGAATCGCTTGGTGACCAGCGCCGGACCTTCCACATTTCCACGCGCGGTTGAAACGCGAACCTGATCTCCGTTCTTGATGCTTTTCTCTTTCGCCAGCCCGTCGGGGATTTCGACGAAGAAGTGGGATTGCAACTCGGAACTGGCCTTCATATTTTTAGTCCAATAGTGGAAATGCTCGGTAAGCCGGTAGGTGATGCCGACATAGGGAAAATCTTTCGATGTGCCCAGCTTGTCCATCTCCGCATGAAAGATCTTTGCGCTAGGACTTGCGCTGACGTTGCTGTGCAGCGCATTTTCAACGGGCGATTCCACTGGTTCGTAATGCTCTGGGAACGGACCTTCCACCAGTTCAGCCGTGAAGAATTTGGCCACGCCTTCGGGAAGCATAGTGAACGAGCCAAGCTTATCGGGCGGCGCATCGCTCTTGTAATCGGGCACATCGCCCGACCAGCGTCCATTGGCCCAGCGAAGCGGCGCACGAGTTTCGTCCCAAGGCTTGCCGTTCGTATCGGCGGAGGCGCGGTTGTAGAGAATGCGCCTGTTAGCCGGCCAGCTCCAACTGTAATTCGGATAGAGGCCAAGACCGGTGGGATCTTCCTGGCCGCGGCGAGCCATGTTGTTGCCCGCTTCGGTCCATGAGCCGGAATAGATCCAGTTGCCGCAAATCGTTGTGCCGTCGTCCTTCAATTCGCCGAAACCATTAAGTTGCTTGTCTGTGGTGAGGTCGCGCCCATTAACCTCACGCGCAACTTCGGCGAGCGAGGGCGATAGGGGCGTCGCGTAATTCCATTGCATGTTCAGCAATTGGTCAACCCCTTTGCCGCCTTCCTTCTGATAGAGGTTACGAATACGGATGAAGAGTTGAGCAATGATTTCCTGATCCCGTTTGGCATCGCCGGGCGGGTCGAGGGCGGCATCCTTCCATTGCAGCCAGCGGGAGGAGTTGACGAAGGCTCCATCCTTTTCCGCGAAACATGAGGCGGGCAGCAGGAACACTTCGGTTTGAATTTGCGACGGATCGCCACTGGCTGGGTAATATTTTTCAGCGAGCTTCTTTGCATTCCAGAACGCGGCAGTTTCCGTCTCGAAGTTTTCAGCCACAATCAGCCACTTCAGTTTCGAGAGAGCGGCCAGCATCTTTTTCGTATTGGGCCCGTTGGCCACCGGATTCATGCCGAACGAAATGAGGCCTTCGATTTTGCCGGCCAGCATGTTGTCATACATGTAGCCCCAGCCGTAGTTTTCGGTTTCACCGGCTTTGGGAATCCATTCATAGCCGAATCCGTTTTCTTTGGCGGCTTTCTCTCCGTAGTACGCCTTCAACAGGCTGGTCATGAATTTCGGGGTGTTGCCCCAGTAGTTCAGCGAATTTGGCCGCAGGGGTTTGGGCGTGTTCGCTTTCAGATAGTCGTCCAGCGACTGCATGTTGGCGCGTGGAATCTTCAAATAGCCCGGGAGGTTGTTCCACGTCCCCATGTCCGTTGCGCCTTGAATGTTGGCGTGGCCACGTTGCGCGTTCACGCCTCCGCCGGGCATGCCGATGTTGCCCATCAGCAACTGCACCATCGCCGCCGTGTGAATCAACTGAACCGCGAAGCTGTGCTGCGTCCAACCCAGGGCATAGAGAATTGTTCCCGATTTATCTTCAGGGGAAGCCGAACAGACAATAGCCGCCGCCTTGAGGAAATCTTCCGCGCTACAGCCACAGATTTCGGCAACCTTTTCCGGTGTATAGCGCGAATAGTGCTTCTTCATCTGCTGGAAGACAGACTGCGGATGCTCAAGCGTAGTGTCGACCTTGGCGAATCCGGCCCCATCCAATTCGTACTGCCAAGTGGTTTTGTCGTAACTCTTCTTGGCTTCGTCCCAACCGCTGAAATGGCCGGCATCGAATCCGAAATCTTTATGAAGCAGGAAGCTTGCGTTGGTATGCTGGCGGACGTATTCCGCTTGATACAGCCCCTTTGAGAGCGAGTAGTTGATGATGCCCCCGAGGAAGGCAATGTCCGTGCCGGAACGGATCGGCACATAGCAATCAGAGACAGCGGCGGTGCGAGTGAAGCGTGGGTCAACGCAAACAATCTTCGCCTTACGTTTGCGCTTAGCTTCCATCACAAAGCGGAAGCCCACGGGATGATTCTCCGCAGGGTTGCCACCCATCACAAGGATCACATCGGCGTTGGCCACATCTGTCCAACCATTGGTCATCGCGCCTCGGCCGAAGGTGGCGGCCAAACTGGCCACCGTGGGGCCGTGTCAAAGCCTGGCCTGATTTTCGTAGCCCAGGACGCCCATGCCGAAGCGGAATTTTCCAAGTAGATAATTGACTTCGTTTGTGTCGGTGCATCCGCCGATCATCGCCAGATTTGCGACGCGATTTACTACGCGGCCTTGGGAATCGTTTTCCTCGAAACCAGCATCGCGAGTATCTTTAATACGGCGCGCCATTTTTTCAAAAGCTTCCTCCCAGGAAATTTCTTTCCAATCGGCTGCGCCTGGGGCACGATATTTCGGGCGGGTTAAACGCAGATCGCTATTGACGAATTCTTTAAGTGAGGCGCCTTTGGAACAGAGGGTTCCGCGGTTGATGGGGCTTTCCGGATCGCCTTCGATGTGCACAACGGCGGGCTTCACGTTGCGGGCCTTGTCGCCCAGTGTGTGGATTACGACGCTGCAACCCACCGCGCAATATGGGCAAACGCTGTGAGTTTGCGTCGTGCGGGCGATTTTCAATTCCTTGGCAACAGCGGTTGCCGCCTCAAGATTGAAGCCCAAAGTAGTGACGGTAGCCGTGCCGCCGCCAGCTAGAAAACCGCGCCGTGAAAGATCGGTAGACATGAAGTAAAGCCTATCTTATCGAACTTCGCTGCCTTAAAACTTGGTTACTTCGGTGAAATGGAAATCGTTTACCTTCATTGCGGGAACTACCATATCGAAGGTCTCTTCCCCGGAGGTGCGCATGGTGGGACCAAGCATCTCTACGTTGTTCAATAGTTCCACGACGCTTTGGTTGAAACGGAAGTTGCGAACGCCGCGGACAATTTGGCCATCTTCGATTAGGAACGTACCATCGCGAGTCATTCCGGTCATCACTTTTGCAAATGGCTCCACTTCGCGGATGTACCAAAGCCGCGTGATCAGCAACCCACGCTTGGTGAAACGAATCATTTCTTCCACACTGTGCTGACCGCCTTCTATAACTATATTCGTTACCGCCTCGCCAGCTTCGTTCGGCAACGGAAGACCGTGGCCGGTTGGCGATCCGCCATCGCGCAAGGCGCTTGACCGGCTTCTAGCTACTTCGCGTGGTACGCCTTGTTCAACCAACATCAGCTTCCGCCTGGGGGCGCCTTCGCCATCAAATGGAGCGCCTGCTTGATGCGGGTGGCGGCAATCATCGACGATAGTGATGTTCCCCCCGAAGAGCTTGCTTCCTAACCGCCCACACAAGAAGCTTCTTCCTTCAGTAATCGATGCTGCTGAGAAGTCCCCGAATATTTGGCCGACGAGATCAAGTACGGCGGCGGGCTCCAGCACCACGGTGTAAGGGCCAGGCGCAAGTTCGTGCGGAGATGCTGAGGCGCGCGCCTTCTCCATAGCCTGCGTGGCCAGCATCCCGGGATTCAGATCATCCAGGTTCACAGCGGAAGCCTTTGCCCATCCCGAACTATCGCCTGCCGTGGCAGTGACGGAAAAGCGGGCCAAGGTTTCGCGATGGTCCAGCAGCACTCCATTGGAATTGAGTAAAAGCTCGTGACCGGCATCAGCGGAGAAGATGCCCGAAGCAATTTGGCCTGCATCTTCTATCCATCGAATTCCATCACGAACAGCTTCAGCACGCTGTTTGGGCGAACTGACGGCGGTTGCTTCCGCCCATCGGTTGACAGGCGCAATGCTAGCAGGTTCGATGAGCGACGGCAGGTGTTCATCGGCTTCACTGGCCCGCGCCAGCGACACGGCCTGAGCGGTAACGCGTCGAATCGAATCCGGGTCCAATCGATTGGTGGATGCCCGTGCGGTCCGCCCGTCGTGAATAACACGCACCGAACACTGGGTTGCTTGCGAGGCCACATTCTGATGAATCGTGTTGTTAGCGAACCTGGTCAAAGCGGATGCGCCGTGGGAGAGAATTAGTTCCACGTCCTTTACGCCTAGCGACGCCGCTTCCGCTTCCGCCGCAGCCAACCACTGCTTAGCTTGCTGTTCGGGAATCATGCCACTCGTCTTCATGCAACACCGCCGCCACTCACCTTGATGTTGCGGAAACGCGCAGGACTTGCGCCGTGGCCTGTCCCCATCACCTGTTCGGGTTGGCCCTTGCCGCAGTTTGGCACCCCCCACAACGTCCAATTCCGGAGGCCGGAAATAGCTTCACAAGAATTCCAGAAATCGGTGGAGATGCCGCTGTAGGCCGGGTTTTTCAGCATGCGCGTTCGCTTGCCATTCTTGATTTCCCAAGCAATCTCGCAACCAAATTGGAAGTTGTAGCGCTTGTCATCGATGGACCAGCTCCTGTTGGTCTCCATATAAATTCCATGAGGTACGTCGAACACTTCTTCCAGAGTCTGCTGGCCTGGCTGAAGGCTTACGTTGGTCATGCGGATCAATGGCAGACGATCCCAACTGGTGGCGCGCATAGTGCCGTTCGAGCGCGCGTCGCCGACGATAGCAGCGGTCTCCCGCGACGTCATGTAACCGGTGAACAGTCCATTTGTAATGATCGGCGTCGATTGAGCGGGCACGCCCTCGTCGTCGAACGCAAAAGTTCCAAGGCCCGGGCCATGGGCCGCTGTCGCATCGCAGACCACCGTAACCATGTCCGAACCGTAACGCAGTGTTCGCAGCTTGTCTAGCGTAAGAAAGCTCATTCCAGCGTAGTTGGCCTCCGAGCCCAGCACGCGGTCAAGTTCAATGGGATGGCCGATGGATTCGTGAATCTGCAAGCATAGCTGGCTGGAATCAAGGATCAACGGAAATTCGCCAGTAGGACAAACATCGGCTTTGTGCAGCGCCACCACTTGCTCGGCGATTTGCGGAGCGTGTTGCAGCAACTGTAACTCGTCCACAAGTTCGTACCCTTTCAATTGGTGCTGGCCGCCAAACGAATTCGGGTAAGAACGCTTGTGAATCTCGTTGCCCGCGAAGCTGTAAGCCGCGAAACCGGCGCCAGTTGATGTTTTGGTTTGATCGATGACACTACCGATGGACGAAGCGAATACCTGACGATGACGGTCGAACATCAAGGAGCCTTCCGCCAACGTAACGCCAGCGTTATGCCGCAATTCAGCGTCGATGGCCATCAGCAGTTGAATGTTCGATTCGACCGATGTTTTGAAAGGATCAAGGGCGCAGGGCGAGTTCCACGTGGCTTCGTATTTATCGACAGGCGCAAGCACGGTTCTGCCCTTTGCAGCCAACCCGCTAGCCGCCGCAATTTGTTTGGCCAAGCGCGCGGCGGCTCCAATCCCTTCGCGGTCCAGTCGATCGGTTGCGGCGAATCCCCAAGCCCCGTTCACTAACACACGAATGCCCACGCCACACGATTCGGCCGCCGACACTTGCGCCACCCGGCCGTTTCTGGTGGCCACGGAGCGGTCGGTTGATTCGACCACACGCACGTCGGCATATTCCACTTCCGCCCCCAGCGCAAAATCTAGAGCCTCAAGCGCCATTTGCTTCATCTATACTATTGTCGGAGACTTGGAGACAGGATGGTTTTACTATTTTTTATGTTTGGTTGGCTTTTTTCAGACCCACTTGCGGTTGGAACCGCTGCCCCGGATTTTACGACCGTTGATCAGGATGGAGCCGCGGTTGCGATATCGAAGCTGCGGGGGAAAAACGTTGTGCTGGTGTTTTATCCCGGCGACGACACTGCCGTTTGCACTAAGCAGCTCTGTGAGATTCGCGACAATTGGAAGGCTTTTCAGGGTAAAGATGTTGTTGTGTTCGGCATCAACGGGCAGAAAGCTAGTTCCCATCAGGACTTCAAGAGGAAGTACAACTTTCCATTTCCTTTGCTGGTTGATGACAAGCAGAAGGTTTGTGAGTTGTATCACACCAATGGATTGATTGTGAAGCGAACTGTGTATTTAATAGGAAAAGACGGCGCAATCAAATTCGCGCAACGCGGAAAACCATCCCCTAAAGAAGTATTGGCCGCGGCGCAATAGTTTCCACTACGGTAAGGTTCACACGGTCACCGCGCATTTGGCAGTGACCGTATGAGCAGGTTTACTTCTTTACTAAACGCTGGCATGCTCCTTCGGAACCGGAGATATCAATGGCCTTCGCGCCTTCTAGGATTTCCGCGATCTTTCCGTTCGCATCGACCACAAACGTTGTGCGGTTAGCAATTCCGGCTTTTGGATTCAACACGCCGTAGTTCATGGAAACATTGCGCATCATATCGCTGAGCATGGGAAACTCCGCGCCTAGTTCTTTAGCCCAATGCGCCAGTGTAGGCTGGCTATCGGTGGAGATGCCGAAAACCTTCACTTCCATTCCAGTGAACTTGGAAAGACTGGCCTGATAACCGGTCATTTCCTTCGTGCAACCACCGGTAAAAGCGGCAGGGAAGAAGGCTAGAATCACCGGGTTTTTTCCGGCGAAACTGGAAAGCTTATAAGACTTGCCATCAGAGCCTTTCAGTTCAAAATCAGGCGCCATATCGCCCACCACATGGTGAGTCTGGCCGTTTTGGGCAAAGCTTAAAGCACAAACGAATAGTCCAAGCAGAACTTTTTTCATAATGATCCTCGCAACGAGGCTAGCATTTGAGAATTGTGAATGTCCAGTTTAGCGTGTAAAAGAAAGGGCTTCGGGAGTTGAGCCAGGCAACGATTTGCCCCATTGAATCGGTTTGATCTCTTCAATGATGAAGGCGAAGGAAAGGGCGCCAAGAAAAGCGATTACCGCGACTGCCACAAAAGCCCAGTAAAACGATCCGGTTTGATCCACAATCATTCCCGTTACCTTTGGCGCTATCACTCCGGCAAGGTTACCGAAGGCATTCTGCATCCCGGTCCACTTGCCCGCGGCAGCCGCGCCGGCCATGGTTTGCGTCACCGCCCAATGATTGGCGGTTGTGAATCCAAAAGCAAAACATGCGATTAGGAATAAAGTCATGGATACCAAATCGCTTTCCGCCATACCGGCGGGAAGCAGCAAAGTGTTGGCAAGCATCCCCGTGACTAGGAAGCGCTTTCTAATCTTGGTTGGGCTGCCGCCTTGCGAAATCAGCCGGTCAGCCCACCAACCCGCGATCATCGCCGCGATGCCAATCATCAGAAAAGGCAGCCACCCAAGCACAGCCATTCTTTCCGTGGAAAAATGGCGGGCCTTGATGAGGTAGGGCGGGAACCAGGTGACCATAAAATACCAAGCGTAGTTAATGCCGAACAAACCGAAGAACGTGCCCCACACCGAACGCTTGCCAAGGATTTCCAGCATAGAAGGAACGTAGATGTCTTTCCTCTGGGCAGCTGTTTGAGGCTGGGTGCGTGGAGCCCACATCAGCCAAAAAGGTAGCCACGCTAGGGCGCCGAAGCCAAGAATTAGGAATAAAGATCTCCATCCGAGGTTGGCGACTACCAAGCCACCAATCAGAATTCCAAGCGCTGGTCCGAATTTCGACCCAGCGTCAATAAACGCGTTCGCTTTGCCACGTTGATCTTCAGCATAGTTGGCGGCGATGATTTTGGAAAATGCGGGATAGGCGACAGATTCTCCGAAGCCTAGAAGTAATCGAAACAAGATCAATAAGGTAAAACTATTCGCCAATCCGGTTGCCGCCGTGGCCAAAGACCAGATAAGAAAACCGACGCCCAAGACCAAGCGAACCTCGAAGCGATCAATCAGCCATCCGGAAAGTAACTGGCAAAAAGCGTATGTGAAAAAGAACGCTGCACCCAGGTCCCCCATTTGGGAATAGTTCAAGCCGAGTTCTTTCATGATTTCGGCTGTCGAAACAGAGAGGTTGGCGCGATCGATGTAGTTGATGAAAACTGCAACAACTAACAAGACAAGCAGGCGCATTTGTGCGGCGGAAGTCTTCGGGGATGGAGCAGACATTGCGCCTGATGCCGTTTGATTAACTTGGGTCACTGGGGCGTATTGTGACACAGTTGGCGCCCTTTTTGGAACTAAGAACGAAGGTTCAAAGTTCCGGTACTATCGGCGAATTTTTCCGTTTCCACGCCAACCCCGTCAAGCAGTTGGAGAAATAGGTTAGCCACCGGGGTTTTCTCCGCCGAGACAACATAACGGCCGCCGCGAATACCGCCCGCATGTCCGGCCACAAGCAACGGCAGGTCCGCATTGGAATGAACATTGCCATCGCTTAGAGCGCATCCGTAAAGGATGGCCGAGTGATCCAAAAGCGAACCATCTCCGTCCGGCGTAGCCTTCAACTTTTCCACGAATTTTGAAAACAGCTCAACGTGGAAACAATTGATCTTGGTCACTTTCTCAATGAAATCGGGGTGGCCGCGATGGTGGGTCAACGGATGATGCGGATCGGGCACGCCGATTTCGGGGTACGTGCGGACGCTACCTTCGCGGCCCAGCATCATTGTCGAAACGCGTGTCAGGTCGGATTGGAATGCGATCACTTGCAGGTCGAACATTAGCTTTACGTACTCTGCATAGTCGAAGGGAATGCCGGAAGGTTTTTCAGAAGGGGGTGTCAGTGGATCTTTTTCCGCGGCGGCGATTCGTTTTTCCGTTTCGCGAATCCCAGTCAGGTACTCATCCATTTTCCGGCGGTCTTCCGGCCCCAGGCTGCCCAGTAACTTCTGCGTATTGTCGCGGGTATCGTCCAGGATGCTCTTGCGGTAAAGCGCCCGGCGCGTGCGGACATCAGCAGGAAGACTCGGGTCAACGGTTCCAAACAAACGTTCAAACACCGAACGGGGATTTACTTCAACGGCCAGCGGCGTTTGGGCATCGCGCCAGGAAAGGGTGTTGGTGTAGGCGCAACTTGATCCGGTGTCGCAATTGCCCACCATGCGGGCGTCTTCGCATCCAAGCTGCAACGATGCTACGCGAGTTTGCGACGACAAGGACTGCGCGGCGATTTGGTCAAAAGTCACGCCCGAACGGACATCGGCTCCAGCCGTATACTTGGGCTCAGTGCCCGAAAGAAAGCTGCCGGTAGCCTTGGCGTGTGCGCCGCCCTTTGCCTTGTTCGCCACCTGATTGCAAAGGCCAGACAGAAGAGTGATGTCTTGACGAAAGGGCTCAAGCGGTTTTAGAATGCGGGAGAAAGCAAAGTTGTCGACTGCTTCGGCGGGCTTCCAATCCTTCATTACGATGCCGTTGGGCACATAAACAACCGCAACCCGGCGGGCTTGCCCAGCAATTTTCGCAGGCGCCGCCAAAGCCGGACGCATTGCGTCGAGCAACGGAAGTGCTATCACCGCACCGGCCCCTCGCAGCAGCGATCTGCGGTTTAATTGTTTGCCTAGGATGAAATTCATTTTGCCTTCCCTTTCATGGTAGCCGCCAATTGACCCAGACCGCTTGGCCGCCTGTTCTGGAACGGTAAGCTGGTTACAACGCCCATCACCAGTTTTGAAAATTTGTAGTTTTCAACCGGCAGGCTTTCGGTGATATTCGCCACGGCGGTGCGGTCGGTGCGCTCCAGCCCACGGCCCAATGCGTAGATCAGCAGTTTCTCTGTTAGCCCTTGCACGAATGGGTCGCGGTCCGCTACAAGCAACGTGCGAAGCTCGGATGGCGATTGAAATGTCCGGCCATCGGGAAGGGTGCCCGCGGCATCCACCGGAGCCTTGCCATCTTCTGTCCGCCACGAACCAATCGCGTTGAAATTTTCCAGGCCGAAACCTAACGGATCCATCCGCGAATGGCACGATGAGCAGGCCGGGTTCTTACGATGTTGCTCCATTTGTTGGCGCAGCGTTCCGCTCCCTTGCTTAGTCTCCTCAAGCGGCGGAACTCCAGGCGGAGGCGGCGGAGGCGGTGCGTTCAACAAGTTTTCAAGAATCCATTTGCCACGCAGCACCGGCGAAGTGCGCGTGGAGTAAGAGGAAACAGTAAGCATACTGGCTTGCGCCAAAACACCACCGCCCCGTTGTGCGCCAGTCATATCGACGCGACGGAATGCCGGGCCTTTCACACCTTCGATTCCATAAAACCGCGCCAGGCGTTCATTTAGGAACGTGTAGTTCGCATCGAGTATATCAAGAACGCTGGAATCGTTTTTGATGATGCTGTCAATGAAGAGTTCCGTTTCCCGCCGCATCGACAAGCGCAAGCTGTCTTCAAACATGGGAAACTTTTCCGGATCGGGCCTTACAACGTCGATGTTCTTGAATTGCAGCCATTGGCCCGCGAAGTTTTCCACCAAAGCATATGATTTTGGGTCTTGCAGCATGCGCTTCACTTGAGCTTGAAGCGTTATGGGTCGACGCAGTGTTCCCTGCCCTGCAATGCGAAGCAATTCAGCATCAGGCATACTGCTCCAAAGGAAATAAGAGAGCCGCGAGGCCAGTTCATAATCCGAGAGCGGCGCAACGGCGCGATGATCGCGCTCCATTCGATATAGAAATTGCGGCGAGACCAAAACGGCCTGAAGCGCGGTGGCAATTCCTTCTTCAACAGAATCCCCTTGCTTGCGGACCAGCACCGCAAACTTAGCGAACTGATCCACTTCTTGAGTCGTGGCCATCCGGCGGAAAGCACGCGTCACAAAGTTCTTCAGAATGGGGCGGACACAAGCGTCGTTATGCTTGCCTGGCCCATGCCCGCAAACATAGACTCGCCTTAAACTTTCCGGCGAAGCAGCGATAGTTTGATGGAACGGGCCTCCCACGTCAAGCGATTCAAAGCGGTTGTCCACACGCGTGTCAATGCCATCAGTCTTGACGCGCGTTCCATACTTACGCAGCGTCTCAATGTCTTTCTCCGACAACTTGCCGCGTGGCGCGATCAGCGCTTCTTCCTTCCGCTTTGATGGATCCGGCCCTTTGTAGCTTGGCGGCAGCCCACTATAGACGTTCAAGTAACTGGTGGATAGCAGATGCTCGCCCGCTGCGATCCGCATGCGATGCTCCACGATTTGACCTTCCAGATCGGTCGCATCCACTTCCCATTCCCTAATCAGCTTCCCATCGATGAAAAGCGCGGGGTGAACGGGTTCAGATTGATTGGGGCGATGGCCGTTCAACACAACGCGGAAGTTATATTCAGCGTCAAGGGGGAAGCGATGAATGAAGTGCGCCGAATGCACCGTGGAAAGCCCAGTAAAATCGTAATTATAAATATCCTTGGGCAAGCCCGTTTGGCCGCGGGTAAGGTTGATGCGTACCGGCGCTGAATAATGCACCGCAGCGGGCTTGCGCAATTCAGGTCCAAACAAAGCGGTTCGAACCGAGCGCTCCGCCGCGTCGACATAATTTTCAAGTAGCGCCGGTGTAAGGTTGAGGGCATCGGAAACATTGTCGAACCCGTAAGCGGCAGTATCGGCGGGAAAGCTATCGGCTGGGCGAGTGTCGATCCCCAGCAAGTCGCGAATCGTATTATTGTATTCTGTACGATTCAGGCGGTGAGCGCTGACCCGCCCCGGATCCGGCTTGGCTGCTCGATCTTGCCTTGAGAATTCCGATTCGATCCATTTGGTTACGGCTAACACCGAATTGGCTGAGGGCCGTGTGACGCCAGGGGGCGGCATCTGGCCCGTCTTTAGCTTTTCCACAACCTTTTCCCAAATGGAGCGATCCTCATCGAAGGTCTTCGCCGATTGTGGCGTTTTCAGGTCAACGTCGCCTGATTTCACGGCTGGGTTGTGGCAGGCAGCGCAGTTTTTCTGAACGAAAACAAACACTTCCGGCGCGTCGGCCGGCATGGCGGTGCGAAGGGAAAACAGCAAGCAGCTAATTAGCAAACGGGGCATAGGACACTTGGAAAGACTCCCCCAGGACGTGGAAAGTAACGTCCCCATGCTATCAAACTAGGCATGGGTAGGACCGAAGCTCCTTCGGCGGGCGGACCTCCTAGGACGCCCTGCTCAGTCTTTAGAGACCCACGAAATTCAATGATCCCCGTGTCAGATGCGAGCCTCTTGTAAAATTCGGAATACCGACTCCCTTACGGTCGCGGCTCGCAAAATTCGGCGGGGGCTAAACTGCGCCATTGGGTGTAAGATCGAAGCCGAGGGCATCTCCGTCGAAGAATACGTGGAGCGTATAGCGCTGGACGAACAGAGGGCTTGGGATGAGTTGGAGGCGCTGCTCTTGAGGGAATCAATTCTGGCGAAAGCATTGAGGGTAACGATGAATATTGGGCGCAAATGCATAGCCGCCTTCAGGAGAAATACGGAAAAACTGCTGCAAAATGAGCGGCTCCTATTTGGTCAAGCCTGGAGCTACGCAGGATGTTGAAAACCAACCATCCTACAACGCTGTCCACTTTGGCATGGAAGCAACGCACCGATTCATACAAACGGCTAATGAAACTTATGAGCTTCTGGCGCAGTATCCCAAGATCGGCTGGACACCACGCTTTGGGCTACGTTCCATGAAAGCATTGCGAGTCTTTCGAGTCAACGGATTCGCCGCAATGCTGATTCTCTACAGGCCGCTCGAAAATGGTGTTGAGATTATTCGGGTCGTCCACGGCTCCCGAAATATCCGAGCCCTATTCCGCCACCCCGAAGAAATCGAATAGTCTAGCGGCCCACGCTTCGCATGTCGCGTAATGCGCTCAACACACCCGGCACCAACGCCACAATAAACAGCACAGGCAAAATGAACAGCACGATGGGAAACAGCATCTTAATGCCCGCCTTCCCTGCTGACGCCTCCGCGCGAAGCCGCCTCCGCATACGTAACGCATCGGCATAAACCTTTAATGCATGCGATAAGCTAGTGCCGAACTTTTCCGACTGCAGAATCATAGCCGCAAGTGACTTAATATCTTCAATCCCAGTGCGCTTCACCAATTGGCTAAAGGCCTTGCTGCGTTCCTGGCCGGCCTTTACTTGCATGACTACGGTATAGAATTCGCTGGCCAATTCCGGATAGATGTACTGCATTTCTTCGCTCACGCGAGTCATGGCTTGATCAAGCGCCAACCCAGTACCAAGTACGATGCCTAACAAATCGATCGTATCGGGCAACGCCAGTTGCAGGCGTTCCTTGTACCGCTTCACTAGTCTGTGCAGGAACTGCTGAGGAATTAAATAACCAAGAATAGCCGCCGCGGCGAGCCCACCCAACTTGTTTGAAAACTCGTTGTCCCATTGTAAATAGAGCATGGCTACAATCAGCAGGACGAAAAACCCAATCTGAAACATCACGTAATAGGCCAGAGTGTTTTTCCCACGAGCACCAGAAGATGTAAGCTCACGCTCCGTCTCGCGCAAATAATCTTCGCCGCCAGCCGAACTGACCAGGAAGAGAAAGTTGTTGAAGAAACCGCCCCCCGCCCGCCGCTTTGTCACGCGGGTGCCGGTAACCATGGCATGGGCCTGAAGTTCTTCAAGCCGGGAACCAAGCGGATCTTCCTGCGGCTCCATTAACTTCAAGCCACTCCAAAGAAGAGCGGCAAGTACTGCAAAGACTGCGATGAAAAATAGAATTACCATGCCTCGTTCCCTCCTTTAGAATTTCGGGCTTGCAATTTTCCGGATGATCAAAATGCCGACAATCTCCGAACAGATTCCATACGTGAAAAACATATTTCCCGTCTCGTCGTACATCAGCATATGAATGTACTCCGGCTTCAAAAACCAAAAACCGAAGAAAACCACCACGGGCAGTGAGCATAGCAAAGCCGCGGAGGCGCGCTGCTGCGTTGTGGCCGCCTTCATCCGCTCCACCAGGTTTAGTCGTTCGCGAATCAGGTTGGACATATTTTCCAGCACCGACACCATATTCGCGCCGGTTTGCCGCTGCAAAATCAAACCAGTGATGAAAAACTTCAGATCAATTAGCGGCATCCTCTCGCCAAGATTATGCAGAGAATCGTCAATGGTTGAGCCCAACGCAAGCTCTTCCATCAGCTTCTTAAACTCCATCCTCACCGGGTCGGGCATTTCGCCGGAAATACTTTCCAGCCCCGAATGCATATTGTGGCCCGCCTTCATGGACCGGTTAAACAAGTCGATGGCGTCCGGCAGTTGTTGTTCGAATTTCTCCAGCCGTTGCTTGCGCTTGTGGTTGATCCAAAGAATGGGAATAGTGCATACGATACCGGAAATCACCAATCTCAGAATCATGTTGTCCAAGCCCACAAACCCCAAGACGAAAAACAACACCACAAAAATTCCGATACACAGGCCAAGCACGTCCGCGGCGCGATAGCGCAGGTTGGCTTGCGTAATAAACATTTGCAAGCGCCGCGCGGGGCCAAGCCACTTGGCGAAGTCTTCCAAGAATTCGAACACGCCCTTCTTTTCCGTACGGTACAAATCCGACCTGGTAGAGGTATCCCTGGCGCCGGTGCTGCGCGACTGAATTTCGCGCATGCGTGTAACAAGGCTCTCTTCCAATTGCTGTTGTGGAATGGACCATAAGTAATATCCCGCCGCGTAAAACGCCCCGGCGAAAATAAGGAAGGCCACAAAGAAGAAGCCCAGCATTACGCCTTCACCTCCACCATTTCATTGAAGATTGATTCGTCCAGCGTAACACCGTAGGCGCGAATACGGTCATAGTAGAAAGGCTTTACGCCACTGCCGCGGAACCGGCCCAAAACACGGCCATCAACCCCGATGCCTTCGCGTTCGAACGTGAAGACATCCTGCATCTCCACCTGATCGCCGTCCACGCCAAGCACTTCACTAATCGAAACAATCTTACGGGACCCGTCGCTCATACGGGAGCAATGAATGACGATGTTCACAGCGCTGGCCAGCATCTGGCGGATCACTTTGTCCGGAATATTTTGCGACGCCATCATCACCATGGTTTCGAGGCGCGTAAACGCATCGCGGCCCGTGTTGGCGTGCGTCGTTGTCATGGAACCGTCGTGGCCCGTATTCATCGCCTGCATCATGTCCATCGCTTCCGGGCCGCGGCACTCCCCAATAATAATGCGGTCAGGCCGCATCCGGAGCGCATTGATTACAAGGTCGCGCTGCGTCACCGCGCCCGCGCCTTCAATGTTGGTGGGACGGGTTTCCAGGCGCACCACGTGTTCCTGCGCCAGCTGCAATTCGGCCACATCTTCGATGGTGACTACGCGTTCATATTCGGGAATAAAACGGGACAATGTGTTCAACGCCGTAGTCTTTCCCGAACCTGAACCGCCGGAAATAACTACGTTCAAACGAGCCTTGCACGCACCTTCCAAATACTTGATCATGCCCGGAGTGAACGTTTCCAGTCGCGTCAAGTCATCAATAGTCATCAGCTTCTTGCCGAATCGCCGGACAGACATCACCGGGCCAATCAAGCTGATGGGAGGAATCACGGCGCATATACGCGAACCGTCGGGAAGGCGCGCATCCACAATGGGCGAGGAATCGTCAATGCGGCGGCCAATATTGGAAACAATACGGTCAATGATCAGCCGAAGATGATTTGCGTCCTTGAACCGGATGTTGGTCTCAACCAGTTTTCCCATCCGTTCCACATAAATCGAATCGTAGCCGTTCACCAAAATATCGGAGATGGTCGCGTCTTTCATCAGCGTTTCAAGTGGCCCCAACCCGAAAATTTCATCAATGATTTCGTCGATCAGCTTCTCGCGTTCGGCGAGAGTCATGGGGATGTTTTCTTCCCGCACCAATCGTTCGATGGTGCCGGCAATCTGATCCCGCATGCCGTCCTTGTTCATCGTCCGGAGTTGATCCGGCGTCAAGGAATTCAGTAATTTACCATGGATCTTCGTCTTAATGCCGTACCAACGGTCTGCGCCGCCTGTGGCTGGTCTCGGTATGGTGCGGATACCCATGAGTTATGCCGACATCTGCAAGGCGGGCTTGCCGCCCGTAGCCTTGTCAACAAAGGCGCGAATCGTTTTATCCATTTCCGGGAACAACTGGCGGTCAGCGACCAGCGGCCGCGATTTATTAATACTCTGCGGCACAGAGGGCGAATTTGGAATGCCGTAGAACACTGCTTGATTCAACGTCTGCTGAATCTGTTCCAACGTCGCCAAGTGCGGGCCCACTGTTTTGGTATAGCGGTTCACCACAACTTTGATCTGGTCGGCGGTAAAGCCCATACGCATCAGGTAGGAGATATAGCGTTGTGCATTGCGAATTGCCGGAAATTCCTGCGTGATAACAAGAAAAACCGTCGATGATACCTGTAGCGCTCCCTGCACTAACTCCTCGGTGATATCGTTTCCGGCGTCAAACACCACGCCATTATATTTCTCAACCAGGAATGTGGAAAATTCGCGAAGCGTAGGTTCATTGAAATAGCCGCGGCCGGCTTCCAGCGGATCGGGTGGGCCAACCACAAAGAAGCCCAGAGGGTCTCTGGCAACGAAGCCTTCAAACAAAGCCTGATCCATGCGGTTCAGGTTTTCGGCCACTTCCAGCAACGTGTACTGAGGCTGCAAACCAAGCTGCATGCAAACATCGTTAGCATGCCAATCTACATCCACCAGCACGACGTTCTGCTTGCGTTGGGCCAGCACGCCGGCAAAATTCACGGCTAATGTTGTTGTGCCCACGCCGCCCTTCGCTCCGATAAATGTATAGACTCGCGCCAATTGGCTGGCGGTTGATCCGGCATGGCGGCGCGGGGCGCGCTCCAGCCGCGAAAGCGCATCGCGCATGTCGGCGCGCTTCACTGGCATCAGCAAATAATCGTTTGCGCCGGAACGCATCGTCAGTAGAATGGAGTCGCCGTCAGTCGAATAATCGGTTGCGATGATGTAAATATCCGGAACCGCTTGCCGCAATTTTTCAAGCGCCTTGATGCCTGAAATCGGATCGGCCGAAATATCGACCACCAGCGCCGCTTCCGGATGACGTTCCAAGTCTTGCAGCACGCGAATATACAAGTTCGGCGAAACATCGGGGTATTCGTTCACAATCCTGCCGTTAGGCATGTTCAACAACAAGTCCCGTACTAACTCACGCAACGAATCGTCGGCGGACGCTATCAGTAATGAGAGAGACATTCAGCTCGCAAGCTCCTATGGCAGGCACGTCCCCTGATCGGGGTCGCAGCCGGCGCTTTCTATGGCAACAGATGTGGCAAAATCGGGCATAATCACTGGGGGCAGGCCCAGGTAGCTCATAAAAGTCCGGAATTCATATCCGGTAACCCGCACAGTCACCGCGTCGGGCACACAATCCGAGGAACATTCCGAACCGGCGCAAGTGAATTCACTAAGGTCGCCGGTATCCGGATCTTTTCCAAAATAACTAATAGTCAGGTCCGCTGTGCCGCCCTGGAACTCGGTTTGATCCACGTTCACCGGTACGTGCGTGCGCATATAGGATTGAACATTGGCTCCGCCGCCTTGATAACAGTGGGTGGCCGCGTAGCGCGCGCCATCGCGAGTCCATTCCTGTGCGGAATGCCAAACCCAAAGCAGTTGGGCGGTAAAGACCAAAATAAACGTAGCCGGCAGAAGAATACCTGCATTCGTCAAAACCCATTCAACAAGGGCTTGACCACCCTGACTCCGCTTACGAGCCGTGACCGTAAGGGAGCGGACCCCCACTTTCCCGAACTTCTCCATCACCCACCCCCGCCATACGGGAAACGCACTTTAGGGCGCAGCAGAAAAGTCTCCGACGGCACAAATGGAATATTCGTTTTCACCGTATAACCATCGGGAATCGTAACTACGATGAAGTCTGGCCCACGCCCACCCGCAGCCGCATCGCACCCGCTGGCCGAGCACTCGCATTGGTTCGGCGCCTGGCTATCCACATCCACACGCTCGGCCCGCACGGTAACCAGATCGACGGTCAAATTGGGAAGGCGTAATGCAGACGATTCATCAACGGAGCCACGCAATGCCAAGTTCTTCGCGGCTGCCACCACCGGGTCGGCATCGTCACAAAAATTGACGTTCTGCGAAGTTACCGAATACTGCGCGATGCTGTACATCATTTTGTGCAGTTCATAGTAAGTCATCCCGATTCTCGCTAAATCAATCATGCCCCAAGTAAGCATGAAAATAATCGGGAGAAACAGCACGGCTTCCAGTAAAGCGGCACCCCGTTCCGGTTGTTGGTGGCGGTTGATCTTCATTGATGCAGCACCACCTTGCCTGGGCCGGAAGTCAGCGTGCAGCCGGACATACTGCCCGCCTTCAAAGGAACCCGGCTGCCCAAATACATCACACTAAACCGACCGCGAGCATCCGCCGGGTTAGTGGTAACGTCATTGGCGATAGGCTGAATCAGAAACTGCCGGAAGCCCTGCACATTCATCGTTGCCGTTGACGAAAGCGCATCCACAATCGCCACGGTAATAATGCGCCGCCCATTGCCTATGTATGTCGTGTAGTCGTCAGTGATATCGGTGATGTCAGTATCCGCGGCATTGATTGTCGACATCGTGTCCGCCTCGCCAATGTTCTGGCAAACGGCCGGAAGCGTTTGATCAAACCTGTTGGCGATGCCACAAAGGAAGCCCTGCGTGTAGGAATTCACCGCTTGATTGCAATTCCCTCCGGGCGCGGTGTTGGTCCAAGCCAGCTCATCGGCCGCGATCTTCACGCAGGAAGCTGCTTGCGTTGTGCTTGGCGCCAGCCCTTGCGCGCCATATCGGAAAAGCTGAGAGGTTTCATCCGCGAAAATCGATGCCGCATCGTTCAAGCGGTTAATCAAAACGTACTGCAGCGTTTGCGCGTCATTGGTCAGCACGCCCGCGACCGCCCCGCCCTGGCACTGCTGGTACAGCGTGTACCTTGTGCCGAACGTAAATCCAAAATCCACCGTGTCATCGGTGCTGATCGCCGCAATCGCCACAGGCTCAATCCCGCAAGCCACGCACAGCGGCGCACTGATGCCCGCCACCGATTGGGCAATCAGGTTCACCTTGCGATCTTGCGCCAGGGGCAGAAAACTCCAGAAAATTAATTGCGATTCACCCTTCACTTGCACCCGAACATGCCTGGCGGTGGTTCCGTCGGCGTCGCCACCGGCTGCTCCATCGGCTCCAATCGCCGCAGCTAGCGTGTCGAAATAGGTCTTCACCGGCGTTTCGCTATTGACGATTCCGTTATCCTGGCCGATCTGGTATCCACCGAAATCGTACCGGTTGCCGAAGTTAGTCTGATTTTCGTAGGTTACTTTTCCGGCGGCATCCGCTTTTGCCAAGGCGCCGGTTGTGCCAATCAGCCGCTGTGCTTCCGCCAGCGCGATCGAGTTCGCCGCCGTCTTCAGTTCCGCCCGGCTCATATACAGCCGTCCCAGATCCACGGCGAATCCCATTAAGCCAAGGAATACTCCCGTGAACATCACGACGAGTTGCAGGGACACGTTTCCCGACTGGCGCGCGAAGCGCGGCCTGCCCGTCCCCCGATTATTTGCTGGTAGGTTCCTGTTGGCCACGGGGTCCTATAAATTCCGCCTTCTTGTCCGCGGCCCTGCTCCTCTTGGCTTTTGTCGACGCCGGAGCGACCGAAGGATCTACAATCTCTTTCTTCTTTTTAAGCTTCTTCTTTTCCGCCTCGTCCAGCAGATTTTTTTCCACCTTCGAAGGCAGCAGGTAGGGCTCAATCACCGAAATCGAATCAGCCTTTTCTCCCGCCGGCAGCGGCTTCACAAAGTGCGGCGTAACTACCACCAAAAGCTCGTCCGATGATTTCTTGGTGGACCGGCTACGGAACAGTTGGCCCAACACCGGAACATCTCCCAACCATTTCACGCGGGCAAGAGAGGTGATCACCCGGTTGTCGATCAGTCCGGCGATGGCGAAGCTCTCTCCGTCCTTTAAAATCGCCTCGGTCTCCGCATAGCGCGTTGCGATAGCGGGAATCAGAAACCCCTGCAACGTCACCGCATTGGCATAGTCAAGCGAAGTCACCGAAGGGCGGACGTGAAGATGAATCGCTCCGGAAGGTGTTACGTTAGGAGTGAAATCCAGCTGAATCCCGAATTTCTTGAATTGCACGGTCACCACGGGCGCGGTGGCGCCACCGGTTGAGGTTGCGGTTAGCGTTGGAAACGGAAACTCACCGCCCGCCAGAAAACTAGCTTCCTTTCCTTCCAGCGCCAATAGATTTGGTTCAGCCAATACTTGCAGCAAATTCTTACTCTGCATCGCGCGGATCGTCGCCCCAATATTCAAGTCCGGACGGAATACGAACAGATTCAACAGGTCGGCAAAGTTCAACGTGGTGTTGGAAAATTGCTGATTCTGAAATTGAAGCTGGGAAAAGCGCGGCGTGGCGAACTGCTGGGTGGAAGTGGAACCCAACGTGTTCTGATTGCGGCTCACCAAGTTGAAACCAAATTCCGAAAGTGTCTCCCGGTCCAATGCCGCGAATTTAACTTCCAACAAAATTTGACGAGGCTCGGCGGGCGGCGGCACCTTGATTAAATTCGTAACTTTCTTGGCATAGGTAGTAGCCAGCGCCTCGGCGCGCTTTGAATCCTCCGGATTCTTTGCCGTGCCGGTTAATACCACTTGTTCCGGCGTGCCTGTAATCTGAACCGCGCCATCCATGATGCTTTGACGGATCTGCTTCTGCACGTTGTCGAATTCATCTTTATCGTTGCTGACGGTCACGTTATACCGGCGAGGAATGGAACTTTCCTCCCAAACAATGACGGTGGCTTTACCAACGCCCTTGCCATTCACCATCACTTCGCGTGGCGATACAGCCACCACGTCGGCAATCTTCGGCTCGCTCGCGGCAACCGTTTTAATGTCGGCGTCAAATTGAAGCAATTCGCCACGCCCCAGGGTGAGGTTAATTTCACGCGGAGGAGCTGTTTGAGCTATGGCGCCGCTGATTAACAGCGTGGCCGCAAGGGCAGTTACCAGGATTCTTGTATGCAATGGGTTTCGGTTCACGGCTT
>JAYVXT010000087.1:0-2592 GCA_043785065.1 Bryobacterales bacterium
TGGAAGTCAGCTTGGATGGAGGCGAATGGCGCCAGTTGGATCAATTGATCGGCATTGAAAGGCAATGGGTGACGCGCAGCTACCCTTTACCAATTAAAGGAAGCGTCAGAGTTCGCTTTCGCTTCGATTCGGTGGATGCCACGCTCAATTCGTTTGAAGGTTGGTATCTGGACGACATCCGAATTTCCGTCCGGCAATAATGGAAATCGCCGACCCGTTGGGGCTGTTCCTGAAAACGAGCGGCCGCCACACCATCATTTGTGATATCTCTATTGGGATGAATCGAAGAGACCTACTCGCGATGGCCGCAACCGGCACACTCGCCACGCGCCAACTGGCCGCGCAAACGCAAGCCTCGCGCGCCACCCGCGCCATGCCCTCGCCCAAAATCAAGGACGTGCAAGTGATTGCCACCTCGCCCGCCGGATTGCGCCTCGCGGTCGTGAAAATCGTCACCGATCAGGACGGCCTTTACGGCTACGGCTGCGCCACCTTCACCCAGCGGGCCGATCTGGTCGTGGCCGCCGTCGAAAAATACTTGAAGCCTTTCCTCGTGGGAAAGCCCGCTGATCGCATCGACGATATCTGGCAGGCCTGCTACAACTCGTCCTACTGGAGAAATGGCCCGGTGTTGAATAATGCGCTCAGCGGGGTTGATCAAGCATTATGGGACATCAAGGGCCGGCAAGCGGGCATGCCCGTTTATCAATTGATGGGTGGAAAAATGCGCGAAGCCGTCGATTGCTACGGCCATGCCTCTGGCGCCGAGATTCCGCAAATCATCGAAAGCGTGCGCAAATACATGTCCGAAGGTTTCCGGCATGTACGAGTCCAGGTAGGCGTCCCAGGTCAAGCCGGCTATGGGGCCGGCCGCAACGATGTGAAAGTGTTCGCTCTGCATAATGGCCCAATGTTCGAGCCGCGAGATTACATGCGCCGCGCCCTTAAGTTATTCGAGGCATGCCGCACGGAACTCGGCGAAGAGATCGAATTGCTCCATGACGTCCACGAGCGAGTCTCCCCAACACAAGCCGTGCAGTTCGCCAAGGATGTGGAGAAATTCAAGCTGTTCTTCTTCGAAGACCCGCTTTCGCCGGAGGACATTCAATGGTTCCGGCTGATGCGCAACCAATGCGCCACCCCCATCGCCATGGGAGAACTGTTCAACAGCCCGCACGAATGGTCGCCGCTCATCAGCGAACGATTGATTGACTATATCCGCGTTCACGTTTCGCAAGCCGGCGGATTGACGCCTTCGCGCAAGATCGCCATTATGGGCGAAATGTACGGAGTGAAAACCGCTTGGCATGGCCCCGGTGACGTAAGCCCCATCGGCCACGCCGCGAACGTCGCGCTGGACTTGGTTAGTTACAATTTCGGTATACAAGAATACTCGCCTTTCAACGCACAGTTGCGGGAAGTATTCTCCGGTTGCCCGGAAATGAAGAACGGCTACCTCTATGCCAATGAAGCCCCGGGATGGGGAATCGAAGTGGACGAGAAGGCGGCCAAGAAATACCCGTTCGGCTATGGCGAACGCGGCGATAGAAAGGATTACAACGGGGGCTGGGGAGAAGTTCGACGCCGCGACGGAACTGTTATCAAGCAGTAATCGCTTCTCTAATCCGGCGCGTTCCTTCTTCGAACGCGCCGGGCTCGGTCAACAAACTCAACACCAGATACGCTTCTTTTTCAAAATCATAAAAGTACCCGGGTTGAACCAGAACCCCGTGAACTTGAAGCAATAGCAAAACCCACTCTTCTTCGGTCCGGGTTCGAGGAACTTGGATGACCGCATACCATCCGCCCTCAACATGCAGCGCCCCATCAAGACGCGCCAAGTTGGTCTGGCAGCGCTCCCGAATCTGCCCTTCAACACTAGGCCGCAAGGCTAGCAGCGAAGGCAAAGCAAACTGCACGGGAGTTCCCACGCTGAGGTAAGTGTCGGCGATATGATCCAGCTTGGACAAAGCATCTTCGGCGCCTGGCCCGCCGGCGATGATCCAGCCCAGCTTCATCTGCGGCAGTCCGATCAGCTTCGAAAGCCCATGCAAGCAGAAGGTCAATGCTCCGTCATTTTGTAATAAGGAGTGCGGCTCGCCTTGCAACTTGTAGCCTGAAAACACCTCGTCCGAAATCAATGCTAAATCGTGCTTGCGGCAAATTTCATTGAGCCGCGCCTGCTCCTCCGGCTTCACATAGGAACCAGTAGGGTTGTTGGGATTCACCACCAAAATCGCCCGCGTCCGCGGCGTAATCCCACGTTCCAAGTCCTCAAGATCAAGCCACCACCCTTCGTGATACCGCAGCGGATACTGCCTCACATTCACCGACTCAAGAGCGGCTAGATAGTCGAAAAGGGGATAAGAAGGACGGGGAACCAGCACCTCATCGCCGGGATCGCAAAGCAGCTTGAACAGCCAAGAATAAGCTTCGCTGGTGGAAGCTGTCATCACAACGCGCTCAACGCCACAACCAAAATGCCGCGCTACTGCTTCTCGCGCGCACGGCAGGCCGCGCGGATCCGGATCGTATTGCATTCCTCGCGGATCGGAAAACGCCTGCAGCACATTCGCGGGATACACAATGCCC
>JAYVXT010000088.1:0-2585 GCA_043785065.1 Bryobacterales bacterium
CATAACGGCACACGCGGAATTTGAATGGCGGTTCTCACCGACCCCAATATTTTTCTCCGCCTCCCGCAGCCTAAACATCCCCATTGCCAGATCGCCAGTGGCTCTGCCTGATAAGACAATAAATCATGACCCGCGTCAGAATCGACAAGTGCCTCCCGCTTCTTGAAAACCCGCCGCTCCCCAGCCGCAAGAGCCTGCGAACATTGTTGGCTCTACTAAGGAACCGCAGGCGCGTAGATTACGATCCACTGGTCGTGGCGTGCCCATCGCTTTACCGGAATGAATCCAAGTGCGGCCCGGATTTCCTCGTCGGTCGCCTGAACACGGACGTCATAGTAATGGTGCAGGCGGCGCAATATCGGACGCAGGGGAGCTATGTCAAGCCAAGTTCCTTTAATTGGTGAAAAGCGCTTGTAGACTATCAGCAATTCAAACTTCTGGCGGTCAAGGCCGACCAGATCTGTTATTCGCAGCCCCGGCGCGTCTAATGCCTTGAGGCTGCGCTTCACGTATCCCAGTTCAGGGTGCTGGATGGCAAAGGTGAAGGGCCATACACTGGCGACGCGTTTATCCGGCGCACTAGCTTCGAGATATGCGGCCGCGTTCTGCTGCAAATGCACAAAGTCCACCATCGTTAGGTTGTCTTCGTAGGGATACGGATAAGGAGGATTCCAGAACCACCCTAAAATTAGTAATAAAACCATCGCGGTGTGAGAGGTCCACCGCCATCTGACCGAATAGGCACACGCTGCTGTCGCCACGGCGGCGTATAGAATCGGTAGCGCGGGAACAAGATACCGGTCCAGTTCGGCATCACCCAGGAGAGTAACTGCGGCTACTTGTCCCGCAGCGACCAGTCCTGCCACCTTCCATTCCTTGCCGCGCAGGCGGTTCCAGCCGACAAACAAAGCGACCGCACCGATCCAGTGGCCATCGCCGACGAAGAGGAACCAGGCGCGCACAGCCACCGCTACGAAGATGTGATGGAAGGTCAACGCGCGGCTGACGTTATCCCGAGCGAATTCTTTGTTACCCAGCCACTGCCCCGTGGCCTGATGGAGGAACAGCAGCCAAATCCCAAGAGCTACAACAGGCAGAGCAAAATAGAAACTCTCACGTCGCTGTTTTTGTCGGAACCAAAGCCAGCCGGCGAATACTGCTGGTGTTGTAATCGCAGTTTCCTTGATAAGAACCAGAATCGCGCAAATTAACGCACATCCCAAATATTGTTCTTCCAGAAACAGCAGCAGTCCCAGAACGGTGAATGTCATGACTGGCATGTCGAGAATCACCAGCATCGATTGCGTGTAAAAAATGGGTGTTGCGATTAGAAATAGAATGGCCGCAATGGCCGGTGTACCGCTGTTTCCACGCGTTAAACGCATGGTCAGGAGGAAAGAAAAGAGCAGGCCGAGGGACGCCAGCGTCAGCATGGTTAAACGAGCCGACAGGATCGAGTAGCCAAACATACGCCAAATCAATGCCAGCAGGGCCATTAGACCTGGAGGGTGAACGTTGGGAGGAATCGAATACGGGACCCAAGCGCCATCGCGATATATATCAAGCGCAGCCGGGACGAACTGGCCCATTTCATCCCAAAAATAGGGAAGTTTCAAGTACGGCAGGTGAAGGACCACAAGTACAGCCATGAACCCCAGGAAGAGTGCCAGAGACAAAGCCACGCCATGGCCGCGTATCCCCTCGCCCTTGAAAATTTCCGACCCACTTCGGGCGAGACGGCGGCTAACGGGTGTCCAGACGATTTTCTGCAGGCCCCCGTCCGGACGCGGATCTGACTCGTACATTTCAATCACCTCTGCCTGATAAGACAATAAATCATGACCCGCGTCAGAATTGACAAGTGGCTCTGGGCCTCCCGCTTCTTCAAAACCCGCGCCCAAGCCGCAAAAGCCTGCGAACTCGGCAGAATTGAATCCGGCGGACAACCAGCCAAGCCGTCCCGCGAAGTCCAAACCGGCGATATGTTAAAAATCAAAAACGAGAGCGGTGACTTTCAGGTGGAGGTCCTCGCACTCAGCGAGATGCGCGGACCGTCAGCGGTTGCGCAAACCCTCTACAGTGAAACCGAAACCAGCCGGGTGTTGCGGCAAAAAATGGCGGAAGAACGAAAAGCCAACCCGCATTTCGACTCCTCGCCAGGCAAGCCCTCAAAGCGCCATCGCCGCGAATACATCCGCTTTGTTGGCAAAGACTGACGCCCTCTTAGATCAATTCAGCTGATGCCGTTTCGCCCGCCGAATCGCATCCGCAATCAATTCATCCATCGCCCCCGGAGCCAGTTCCACACTATCCGGTTTTGACTTCATCGCGCAGTCCATACAACAGACCCGCACGCCTGGATTATCAGCCAGGAACTTTTGCCCGGCAGGCGCAACACTCACACCGCAGTCGCACTTGAAACAGCGATAACCGCTCTTCGTCCCCTGCACCACGTAGCCCGCATCATCCGTGCGCACGGCCACCAGAACCCGTTCCTCGGGATCATCGTTCATAGGGTCATTGCTGATTGGACCATCCATGCCACCAGCTTACCGTTTTCCCACACCCGACCGCGCGGAGGCGAC
>JAYVXT010000089.1:0-2583 GCA_043785065.1 Bryobacterales bacterium
CTTTGGGGCCGAGCCCTGCGCAATCAACACTTCCGATACACCCGCGCTCAGAGCAGCCTCGGCGGCATTCAATTTCGCCTGCATGCCGCCGGTGGCAATACCATCCTCAATCAACTTCCGGCTTTGGGCAATGGTCAACATCGGAATCACATTGCCATCGGCTCCGCGAACGCCTTCCACATCGGTCAGGAACAACAATTTTCCCGCTCCGAACCCAGCCGCGCAAGCCACCGCCATTTGGTCGGCATTCACGTTGTAAATATTTCCCGCGCGGTCCCCGGCAACACAGGCCACAACCGGAAGAAAACCTCCCGCGGTCAACACATCCAAAACCCTGGCATTGGCCTTAATCACTTTTCCAACGGCGCCCAACTCCGGGTTCAACTGCACGGCCTCGGTCAAACAAGCGTCGATTCCGCTCAATCCCACCGCATCCACGCACTGGGCCACTAAGGAGGAAACCAGCAAGTGATTGACCGTACCCGCAAACACTTTCAGCACCGCATCCAGCACCTCGGGCGAGGTCACGCGCAACCCGTCCACGAACTTCGATTCCACATTATGCTCGGTCAAATACCGCGTCATCTGCTTACCGCCGCCATGCACGACCACAGTTTGTGGAAACGCCTGCACCGCTGCCGCGATTTGCGCCGATATCGCCGCTCTGGATTCCGCCGAATCGAGCAACGTGCCGCCTAATTTCACTAGCAGTTTCACAACAGCCCCTCGGTCTCGGCAAAGCCCAGCATCAGGTTCATGTTCTGTACGGCCTGGCCCGCGGCGCCTTTCACCAAATTGTCCTCAGCCGTCACCACCACGCCTCGCTTGGTGGTGGCATCGAACACCACGCCGATATCGCAGAAATTGGTGTGCGCAACCCCGGCGATGTCCGGCACGGCCGGCGGCTGGTAGAGCCGCACAAACGGTTCGTTGCCGTAATACTTCGAATAGATCTCCATCAATTCCGCCGCCGATCCAAGTTTCGGAGCGCGGAAGTAAATCGTCTCCAAAATCCCTCGGTGAATGGGAATCAACTGCGCCGTAAAGCTAAACTGACTTAACTCAAGGCCTGTATTCATCAACACCTCGGGCACATGCCGGTGGTCAAGCATCGAATAAGCCGAGAAGTTTTCCGTCACTTCGCAAAAAGCGGTTTTCAGCGAAGGCTTCCGGCCGGCGCCGCTGACTCCGCTTTTGGCGTCGCAAACAATGCCCGCCGCGAGGTCCGCAACGCCCGAGCGCACCAGGGGCATAATGGCCAGGCTGGCGCACGTTGGATAACAACCAGGATTGGCGATCAGCCGCGCGCCTGCAATTTTGTCGCGGCTCAATTCCGGCATGCCGTAAACGGCCTCGGCCAACAACGCTGGTTGCGTGTGCTCTTCTTTATACCAATGTTTAAAGTTCTCAACCGTTCCCAGGCGAAAGGCGCCGCTTAAGTCGACAACCTTCGCTCCGGCGTCAAGAAACTGCGCCGCAAGTTCCATCGAAACATCGGCGGGTGTAGCTAGAAACACACAGGCGATGCCGGCGTCCTTTGCGCCTTCGGCGGTGGCGGCAATGCGCGGCGGAGTCTTAGCGCCGATCGGCGAGGGCTTGGGGGATGCGTCTGAGCGGTGATCCATCAGATACACTTCGACGCCGGTATGGCGCAGAAGAATGCGCACCAGTTCCTCACCACTGTATCCCCGGAAACCGACAATGCCGACGCGCTTCGCCATCTGATTAAATATTCACTCTTATGAATAAATATACCATCGATGGCGCGGGGTAGTGTCCCAAGGTTGTGTTGGTTGTTTATTCAGGGGTGGCTAGTTGGGCAATAGCGCGGTTGTGTTAAATGAATCTTGTGAGATATTAAACCGGCGCAATAAGGCTGCAATTTCCTCTGGGTCTAAGTAGAAGTCTTCCTGATCGGCTGCTGAATAGAAGGTGTGACAGAGAAACTGGAAAGGGAAGCAGATTTCTTTTTTCCTGCCGAGGTGAACAGAACAATCGTTGCCGATTGTTGCCCTGCCCACCTCTTCGATTTCAAAATGAATTAAACGTGAAAGGAATTTACTGTAGAGCATTCAATGTTGAGCCATCCTGGGCGTAATTGACTACTGCTTCATATGCCCAAGCCCCGGATGTGTCAGGCGAGTACATGGCGGGTGCGTGATCCTGAAGATTACCGGCTGCTTTTATTGCCTCGTATCGATCCCAGTATGATTTCGGTGCCGAATGCTTTAGGTTGGCTTCATTCCCCATATTGCTAGATGCGCCTTTGTGCATCCCAACAATGAAAGTGAGTCGTCTAACGGCTTCTTCCGTTTCTTCAGCACTCACAACTAAATCATAGTCTAGACAGTGAGCGATCGTTCTTGAGCCTGAGGCATAAATTAAAAAATGAAGTTGTGGAGGCATGAGAGTGTGATGAGGTCCTTCTACTGGACAATACAACTTAATCCCATGTCCTTGCAACTAGTCGGCTAACAATTCTCTGATCCCTCTGTGCCAACATAACTGAGACATCTACCCCGCCCGCAATTACAGACCTTTCAGAGGGCGGAGAAGAGATGACATCATGGTAAGTAATTTGCA
>JAYVXT010000090.1:0-2571 GCA_043785065.1 Bryobacterales bacterium
TCAAATCGAAGAGTTTATGGCGGGCTCCCAATACAGAGTTCGAATCCATGTTGGGGCCGAAGAAAGAAAGCGCAAAAGCAGCGAAAGTCGCTAACTCGCAAGTAATGAAATCAACGAGATGGCAGGATTTCGAGGATTGATGGATGGCTCCCCACACTGGACACGGTTAGAACTTTTGCGGCACAAATAGGAGTGTATGCAAACCTATAACTCCTCCTGGATTCTAAGGGTTCGCGTAATTGTGGAACCTCCATCCAGACTGGGTGGCCAGATAGCGGTATTTTCGAACTTCTCGCCAGAGCCCCTTTCACTTGGCGTCAAATCCATTGCAGCCACCTACCCGAATAAGCTCTGGAGAACATTATGAAACGCGTTGCAATATACCTCCGTGTCAGCACGGCCAGTAAATCGCGCAAGGGAGACGGGTTTACCTTTGACCAAGATCTAGGTGTCCAAGAGGCTCCCCTCCGGCAACTAATTTCCCAACGGAGTTGGCAACTGCACGATGTCTACAGTGACCGTATCAGCGGCGCTAAGGAACGCCGACCAGGACTCGATCACATGATGGCAGACGCTCGCCGGGGTCGATTTGACGTCGTGGTGGTATGGCGGTTCGACCGGTTTGCTCGTAGCGTGCGGCAATTGGTAAACGCTCTGGCGGAGTTCCGGGGCCTAGGGATCGATTTCATCTCTCATCAGGAAGCACTGGACACCTCGACCCCAATTGGCAAGGTCATGTTCACAGTGATCGCCGCAATGGCTGAGTTGGAACGTTCGGTGATTCGCGAAAGGGTGATAGCTGGTATTGAGCATGGCCGAAACCGGGGAACGGGCAAAGCCATGGGACGGCCCAAAGTCGTGTTCCGGCGGGATCGGGCAATAGACCTCCGACGCAATGGAATGAGTTGGCGAAACATCGCCAAGGAACTTGGAGTCGGGGAGACGGCTATTCGCCGAATATTCAAAACGCAACACCTCGACGGGAGGTCAGTGTGCCAAAACCCCTAGATCCAAATGATTTGAATCACGTTGATTTAGAATCCTCAACGCCCCTTGAATCCGATGCGCCACAACCAGTTGGTTTTGGCAAGGGAGAGATTGTGAAACCCCACAATCGTGCCAAGCATCGACCTCGGGATACGGTTCCGGCATCGCCGCTTGATACCTATGTGGAAATAGTTTTCAGGGAAATCCTGGAACTGTTTAATTCTCGGGCAACACGAAATCCCAAGATTTTCAAGAAACGAGTCTTGGCACTAATCTCACGTCGACTTCCGCAGTTCGGTAAGCCCGCAAGGGCGTCCAAAACAGAGGCGCATCACCTTGGCAGCGGAAGCCTACGATCAGCAACGGAAGGAGATACAGGATGGTAGTCGTGGAACAATTAATTGGGCACAAATTGCCTATGAGGCTGATCCCATGTTTACGGGTATCCGGTCGTCATATCGACGAATGATTGCGTTGAAGCGGATGCGGGATGCCGTATATGCACGAATTAAGGCGCCTCAATCCAATCGCAGATGAAGGCCGCAGACTAAAAAACCTGTCGTTTGACCAAGCCTACTGAGCGATATTCAGTCGCTCCGATTAAACCACCTAAGCCTATTAATGCGCCGGGAATGAACGCATCCTCGGAAGTGCGAATTGCCGGGCGAGTCTTAACCCTCGATTCGCAAATACAACAATAGGAGAATCATCTCATGGCAAAACGCAAAACTGTTTCCGAACTCCAGTCCGAACTGGATTCGGCCAAAGATTATATTGAAACCCTCGAATCGAAATGGATGATATAGCTGACATAGCCACTGAGGAAGATGAGGAAGATGAATACTTTGAGGACTCTCCACCAGATGATGAGTAACCCGCCGACAACATTCGTTTTGGCATTTTGTCTCTATTGTTGAAAACAACTCCCCGATCCCTAGATACGGCTAAAGTGGAGAGGACAAGTCGCAGGCCTGAGTAACAGGAGGGGCGATCGGCGGTAGGGTGATTGCCCTTGCGCGGTGGCCTTTCCTCCTATCGCTTACCCTCTTCGAGAGATTCTCCGTCGCAACCCGGGAGTGGCCGCGGGAAGATGACCTTCGCCATGTTGTCTCGCCAGCAGTTGCCAGTACCTAAGGCCGACCAGATCAGGTCGGCACCAGGAAAGCCCGGGAACTGCGGGTTCGTGCCATTGTCTAGCGCGGTGTTGAACTCGATGTGCGTTGACTTCGGCAAAGGATCGAAACCAAAAACCCGGCAAACGTTGGGCGCCATTCGAAGCGCCGTGCAAACATCGGTAAGCCCTATGCCAAAGGATTGATTCCCCCCAACCTGATTGTGATCAATCCGGTTGTGATCCCCACCCACGGCAAGGATACCAATCCCCGGAGGCACAAGACACACATCTTCTGCCGGATCGAGGCAAGTGTTTGGGCTGTTGTTCTCGAATACAAAGTTGTCGTGGATCTGGTTGCCATGGTTCTGCAAGATGTCTCGCCCTGGAAGGATGAACATCACGATTCCGGCGGTGTTGTGAAAGGCTACGTTGTGATCCAGTTCGATATTGACGGAATTCTCTACCTCGTA
>JAYVXT010000091.1:0-8512 GCA_043785065.1 Bryobacterales bacterium
CGCCAAGCTCCTCCATTCAGGACCTGCGACATCTTCCCTGGTCCTCCATCGATAACGACTCATCGCGCGATCTCGATCAGATCGAGTACGCCGAACGTACGCCTGAAGGGATTCGCGTTCTGGTGGGGATCGCCGATGTGGACGCCGCGGTCAACATCCACTCCCCTCTTGACGGGCATGCCGCTTCGGAAACTACTTCGGTTTACACCACCGTACTAACTTTCCCCATGCTTCCCGAGCGGCTTTCCACTAATCTTACTTCACTCAACGAAGAAGGCGGCCGCTACGGCATTGTTATTGAATACACCGTGACTCCGGCCGGCTCAATGACTAAGTGCGCCATTTACCGGGGGCTCATCGAAAATCACGCTCAGTTGACTTACAGTGGCGTCGGCCCGTGGCTGGAAGGCACCGCACCGGCGCCTTCGAAGATTGCCGCATCGGCCGAACTGGCCGCCCAAGTGAAAATGCAGGACGAAGCTGCCTGCGCGCTGCGTACCATGCGCCACAAGTTGGGCGCGCTTGATTTCGACCGTACCGAGGCCAACATTACCATCGAAAACGGCAAGGTGACCTCGCTCGCGGCGCATAAGAAGAATCGAGCCGGGGATTTGATTGAAGATTTTATGATTGCCGCTAACGAGGTCATGGCGCAGTCACTTAGTAAGTCGGGCCACTCTTACATACAGCGCGTGGTGAAATCCCCGGAACGGTGGAATCGTATTGTACAACTGGCCGCAACTTACAATGAAACGTTGCCGGAGGAAGCGGATTCGGCGGCGCTCAACGGCTTCTTGAAGAAGCGTAAGGCTGCCGACCCGGTGCATTATCCCGATCTTTCGCTGGCCGTGATGAAGCTAATGGGACCAGGTGAATATGCGGTTACGCGGCCCGGTGAGGAGTCCCCGGGCCACTTCAGTTTGGCTGCGCATAATTACTCCCACTCCACGGCGCCCAATCGGCGGTTTGCGGACATAGTTACTCAACGGCTGGTTAAGTCGATGCTCGCTGGGCAGCCTCCGGCATATAGCGATGAAGAGTTGGAATCCATTGCCCGGAATTGCACCTTGAAGGAAGACGCGGCCCGCAAGGTGGAACGGAATATGAACAAGCGCATGGCGGCGGTTGCGCTAAGCGGTAGAATCGGCGAACGATTCCACGCGGTGGTGACGGGTGTGACGCCGAAGGGAACCTTCGTACGAGTGCTGGAACTGCCGGCCGAAGGACGATTGATGCAAGGGGAACATGGCGTGGATGTTGGGGATCAGATTCAAGTGCAATTGCTGCGCGCCGACCCCCTAAGCGGATTCATTGATTTCGGAAAGCAGTAAGACCTTCCATTCTGCGGAGACTGCCCGTTGGCTGGTCGCGTCTTTCCAAATAGATTGATTGGCCATCCGGCGATAACTGCATTAGTGTGGGATGGAAATCCAAATGGGCCGCCTTGGTCGATTTGACCGTTGCGGGATCGATTTTCATTAGCGTAAGATCCGCATCGTTTAAGCCGCGTGCAATGTAATAGACAGCTTTCCCGGAGACTACGAAGTCAGACCAAAAGTGTAAGTATTGATCGGAGACAACCTCCACATTGCCGCCGTTAAGTGGCATTCGTTGTAACTTAGGGTATCGAGAGTTAGTGATATAAAGATACTTGCCGTCTGGGGATTCTCTCGCCGCGAAGCTATCCTGTTTGACCATTTCCATCGGTTCCCCGCCATTTAGCGGCAGGCGCCAAATTCGGTCTTCCTTCGCCACTTTTGCCGCCGTGGCGAAATACAAATTGCTTCCGTTGCGCGACCAACTAATAGGGAAGACAGTTAGTTTCGGCAGCAGCCGCTTAGGTGCGCCTCCAGTTACCGGAATGGTGAAAAGGCCGCCGGGCTGGGTTAGAAATCCGATGGCTTTTCCATCGGGAGATGGTTCCTGATAAAGAACCTCGGCTTTGCTTGTATAAATGGATCGGGCATGGCTTCCATCCGCCGCGGCTGTCCATATTTCCTTAGCGGCGTTACGGGTGGAAAGGAACGTGAGCGAACCGGTTGCAGTGAAGCGGAGCATGCTGTCCGTCCAGGGGATATCGCGGAATTTTTCGAGGCGGCCAGAGACAATATCGAAGCGCCATAGCGCGTTCCGTTGTTGATTGACCTCCGCAACAGCAAGCGCCCCATTAGGTGAGAAGCGAATGGAGCGAATATCGTTTTCAAGGCCGGCGGTATCGAGGTCGCGAAGCGTGCGCGGCGGGCCACCGGCTATGTCGGCGGCACGGAACTGGTTGCGCGAACCCCAAATGGAATAAAGCACCTGCTTTGCTCCAGGCGTCCATTCTATGCCGCCGATTTCGCGAGTCTCGGTGACCAACAGCCGTGCCGGCCCGGCAGGTTGGAAGTTACTATTCAGCGGCAGTAAGTAGAGTCGTTGCAAATCGCGGTAAGCCAGTGTTTTTCCGTTGCGGCTGAGTGCGGGTTGGCCGCCGCGGGCTGCAAGCTTCGCCACGGCCTTGCCGTTTTCCGCGGACATAAGAACCAGCGAGCAATTCCATTCATCGGGCTGGTCCGGATTGTTGAATTGGCCAGTGATCAGGTAGCGGCTATCTGGGGTCCAGATGAGATCGCGGCAGCTGGAAGACGTCACTTTTCGTTCCGCGCCGCCATCGGCTGAGGCGATGAAGATGCGGTAATCGGTACGGCCCTTGGAGCGGATGAATGCGATGGATTTTCCGTCGGGGGACCAGACGGGCCGGAGAGCGGAGCCGTTGCTATCGCTAGCGGCGATCAGCTTGGGTTGGCCGCCTGCGACTGGCCTCCGGAAAATTCCCGCCTTGCCCGTGGCGGGAACCCAATGAAATCCGATGTTTTGGCTATCGGGCGAGAACGTGACTTCGTGCATCTCCCCGTCAAGGCCGGTGAGCGATGTTAAGAGGATCAGCGACCAGAGGAGCATTTCTATTACTCTATAATGAATGAGAATCGCCATCCTCGGCACGCGGGGAATTCCGGCCAACTATGGCGGTTTTGAAACTTTTGCCGAAGAGCTGGCCAAGCGGCTGGTGGCGCGCGGGCATCAGGTTACGGTTTATTGCCGCCAGAAGCACGGCACAACGTCTTTCGTCGGGGCAAAGCTCGTCTACCTTCCCACAGTGCGTCATAAGTATTTAGACACTATTGCTCACACTGCGGTTTCCACGCTGCACCTGCTTTTTCATCGCGTGGATGTGGCGCTCTATTGCAATGCGGCGAACGCCATTTTTACGTGGATGCCGCGTTTGGTTGGGGTGCGCGTGGCGCTGAATGTGGACGGCCTTGAGCGCAATCGGAAGAAGTGGAATCAACTGGCAAAAAAGTGGTACCTGCTTTCTGAATGGTTGGCGACATTTATGCCGAATGAGACCGTGACTGATGCCGAGGCGATTGAGAAATATTATCAGGAGCGCTACGGGCGGCGGTCGACCTTCATTCCCTACGGGGCGGAGATGGGGAAGCTGCAATCAACTGATGTGCTGGATGAATTGGGATTGGAGCGGGGACGCTACTTTTTATACGTAAGCCGGATGGAGCCGGAAAATAATGCGCTGCTGGTTCGGGAGACCTTTGAGCAAGTATCCACGGACATGAAACTGGCGCTGATTGGGGATGCGCCTTATGCCGATGAGTACATCGGCAAGGTTCACGCGACGAACGATCCGCGCATTGTGATGCCTGGGGCGATTTACGGGCAGGGGTATAAGGAACTCGGATCGCATTGTTTCGCATACATTCATGCGACTGAGGTGGGTGGCACGCATCCGGCCTTGATTGAGGCGATGGGGCGCGGGGCTCTGGTTTTGTACCTGGATACGGTGGAGAATCGCGAGGTGGCTGGGGATGCCGGCGTTCCGTTTGAGGCCTTTGAATTGGCTGAAAAGATGCACGACGTGTTGGCGATGAGCAATGCTGAGCGTGACCAACTGCGCCGCGCGGCGGTGGAGCGGGTGAGCGCGCGGTACAGTTGGGAAGCGGTGACGGATCAATACGAGCAGCTCTTCAAGGATCTTAGACGTTAAGCGCTTTGTGAATTGCGGAGCTAAGCAAAGCTAGTCCAGCGACGGCATCTTTTCCTAAGTGGACTCGCAGGGCTCTGCGTTTGCGTTCGGCCAACACGGCGAAATCACCGCGGGCTTGGGCCGCCTTCACGGCGCCGAACGTGTAGGTTTGGCCTGGGACCTTTAGTTCCACGGCATCATCACAGGTGATTTGAAGGAAGACTCCAGTGTTGGGTCCGCCCTTATAGGCTTGACCAGTGGAGTGAAGAAAGCGCGGCCCAAACCCGAGACACGTTGCTGTTTTGCGGCTATCCCGGATGTAGAGGCGCATTTGCTGCAAGGCTGCTTCGTTGGCGTCGTTCATTTGGATATAGGCGAGCAACGCGACGTAATCGTGGTCCTTGATGCGGCTGAAGTGGACTTTCAGGTAGCCAGTCAAGTCGCTTTGCGAGCCCAGTTCGGCGGCATTGGCCGAATCGGTGAAGAGTAGAACGCCTTCGCCCGAATATATCGGCGCTTCGACCGGCAGCGATCCGGTTTTTTCGTATTCGTCGGTCAGCTTGCGGGTGGCGATCTTGCTGGCTTCAACGTCCGGCTGATCGAAGGGATTGATGCCGAGCACGGCGCCGGCAACTGCCGTGGCGATTTCCCACCGGAAGAATTCCTGTCCAATGGAATATATGTCGCGGACGTCGATGCGGATGATAGCGTGGCCGGCGGCTTCCAGGGAAGTTAGGTAGCCGTCTTGCGCCGCGTCGGGCGCGGTTTCAAGCCGGAGGTAAGCGAACAAGCGATCCTTGCCGTAGTGGTCGGCCGGGGCAAGTGGTTCCCGATCTACCGGAATGATGCCTTTGCCTAGTTTGCCCGTGGATTCGGCGATCAGTTGCTCGAGCCAAGCGCCAAGATCGGAGATGCCCGGCGAGGCTACAATCGTGATTTTATCGCGGCCGTTCTTAGCGAGTACTCCCATTGCCAGGCCCAGCATTACGCCGGGATTCTTTTCCAACGGCAGACAAGGCGTGCAAGCGACCGCCATGGCATCAGCCTTTTGAAGGAACTGCTTGACATCGAGTCCCATGGCGGCTGCGGGGATCATACCGAAATTAGATAAAGCCGAATAGCGTCCCCCGATTTCGTGTACGCCCGGAAAGATGCGCCAGAATTTATCGTCTTGAGCAATCTTTTCCATCTGCTTGCCCGGATCGGTGACGGTGACAAAGTGGCTGCCTACATTATCGGCGCCCACAACTTCCTTGATCCGTTCGAAAAAGAATTGCTTGAAAATGTTCGGTTCGAGCGTGGAACCCGATTTGGTGCTTACAATACACAGCGTCTTGGCCAAGTCAACTTTTCCGGCTAAAGCTTGCACTTGGGCCGGATCGGTGGAATCGAGGACGTAGAGTTCCGGGAACCCCTCCTGCTTGCCAAAGGTGAGCTTCAGCACTTCCGGGCACAGGCTGCTACCGCCCATGCCGAGCAGCAGGATGTGACTAAAGCCTCCGACTTTCACTGCCGCCTGGAAGTCAAGTAAGCAGCCGATGTTTTGAAGCTGCTGTTCGGTAATGGTGAGCCAGGCCAACCACTTGCTTTCGTCGGCCCCGGTCCATAACGATGCGTCCTTGTCCCAGAGACGGTGGATATTGCCCCGAACTTTCCAATCATTCAGCGTGGAATCAATCTGAGCTTGATAGACATTCGCCACTTTGACTGCTTGAGAATTTAATTCGAGATTGGCGGCCAGACGGCATCGCTGATTAACGGCATTCAGCAGCTTATCGAATGCATCGGCGAACAACTTCACGCCATTCGTTACCAAATCGGCGGTTACTTTGTTGAAATCGACGCCGTGCGAGGCAATGGCCTTCATGATAGCTTCAGCCCCGGGCAGATCATCTTCGAGCGTTAACCTCGCCACACCGTGATCGCGAAACGCGTCGAAAGTAGCCGGTGGAATGGTGTTCACCGTGTTTGGTCCAATGAGCGAATCGATGTAAAGCACGTCCGAATACTTCGGGTCCTTCACGCCAGTCGAAGCCCACAGAACACGTTGCGGTTGCGGGTTCAGATGTTCAAGAGCCTGCCATTTAGAGCTGGAGAAAATACGTTTGTAGGCGGCATAAGCTATCTTCGCGTTGGCGATGGCCGTCTTACCCTTAAGTTCTTCCGGAACCTTGGCGTCAACAACCGCATCAATGCGGCTTACGAAAAAGCTTGCGACGCTGGCAATATTGCTGATCGCACCGCCGGATGCGGCGCGTCGTTCCAGACCTGCGATAAAGGCCCAGGCCACGGCTTCATAAGACTGGCAGGAGAATAGTAGAGTGACGTTGACGTTGATGCCGTCGGAGATCACTTGTTCGATAGCGGGAAGACCTTCCGGCGTGCCTGGAATCTTAATCATCAGGTTGGGGCGCGCCACTGCTTGCCACAAGCGGCGGGCATCACGGATCGAAGCTTCCGTGTCGTGCGCTAGAAAGGGGCTGACCTCAAGACTGACAAAGCCGTCCTTGCCGCCAGTTCGATCATAAACTGGACGGATGGCGTCGGCGGCGCCTTGGATATCCGCAATGGCGATACGCTCGTACATATCCATCGGTGTAAGTGACGGATCGCGCCGCATCTCAGCCAACGCCGAGGCATATTCGTCGCTGCCGCCGATTGCTTTTTCAAAGATAGCGGGGTTGGAGGTCAGGCCGCCTAGACCATCTTCTTCCACCATTCGTTTCAGTTCGCCACTGGTGATGAGGCTGCGCTTAATATAGTCAAGCCAAGGCGATTGTCCAAGAGTAGAAAGCTGTTTTAAAGGGTTCATGCTGGTTGTGGGGTGTACCCCTTTTAAGTTTACAGTTTCTAACATGCGGAAATGCGCGCCTCTTATTCCACATCGGGTGAATGAGGGGAGAACATTAGGCGAAATATTCTATTCTCTCGGCAAGTAATAACATTAGAGAATGAACCTGCAGCCAAGGCTATGCACCTTTGACGCTATTCGTTCTACTCGCACAATTTTAACTTCCACGGGGTCGCTGCCAAAATCGAGCCAGAGCATTTCTCCGGCTTCTCCGCAATCCGGTCCCGTTACAATGATGCGGCAGCCGGAATAACTCTCGTCGGCGATTAATACTGGCCGCCATGTATTCTCATAACCAAGTCTCTTGAATTCTGCTCGAACAAATTGATCCGGATCGATAGAGTATCGGGCGTGCCGGCGGCGCTGTAAATGTGCTTTTTTGGTATCGTTGATCATAAGCGTATTGGCGGTAGGCTGGCCTAGCGCCCTATCCTTCCTCTCATCGCTTATCGGCTATCTGATGCCATTCTTTAAACTTTTTTCAAGCAAAGGCTGCCGTCGACCCTCTGCTTACTATTGCAAACAACTCGCACACTCAAAGATGATGAGTTCCGGGGAACGAGCAGCCATGGTCAACCAAGGCGGCCAGCCGGCTTCGCTCGAAACCAATCGGTTCAAAAAAGGATTCGTGGCCTGCTCGGGCGCATCTTGCATCTTGCTTGAAGGAAAGACCACCAGATACCTGGCCCTAAATTGGACCATCAATTTGAGGAAACCAGGCTCATCGTCCTTGCGTGCGGTATAGCCAGGGTTGATCACGGAAACAACGGGCCGCTGAAGCAGATAGTGAACCGGCTGTCCGTGGACGGCGAAGATCACCTCCTCCGGATTGGTATGGGAAAGCAACCACCGGCTCACTGGCACTCCCTGTCGTACTTCACTCGCAAGCGCCTGTTGCATCTCCACGTGGGGGGCTTTAGATGGGGGGGCGAACACACTGCGGCTTTGCAGATTCAACACGGAAACCAGGGCGCAAATAAGTACGACCGCGGCAATCCGGCGCGGCCACTCAATACACGACACTAGCGCGCTGGCCACAGCCAGCATCAGCGGATACAGCGGGAGATAATAGCGATGCAGGTCCGCCGCGATGGATGTAAGCGCCGCCAAGCTAATACCGGCTATGTATACCGCGCAAAGCAAGCCCAACCAAAACATTGACGGAACCGTTGCGTGACTCAACGATCCATGTCCAGTGAGGATTGTTCGAATCGCAAACCAGCCCAAAATCGATGCGCAAATCAGCAACAAAACATACCATGGATCAAAATGGACCAACGTCTGGTCACCGAATATTAAATGAGGGATCGCCTTGATCGTATCCACAAGCACTTCACGTAACCAATGGCCCTCTCCACTTGTAAATCCACCCCGCCACGATCCCGAATAGTGGATGTTGCGGATTTGCAAAACCACCATTAGCAAGGTCATTATGGCCATACCCGCCAAGGCGAAAAAGCGGGATGCGGGACGGCGCCAGGCGGCCCACAGCAAATAAGCCGCTGCTACCGGGATCAGGAACAAGCCGGCATAACGAATCCAATAGGCAGCCGAGGCAACCGCGCCGATTCCCAGCAGCAGCATCGGCCGCGATCCGCTGCCTTTCGCGTCCCGAATCATCAACAGGGCCAGCGCCAGAACCA
>JAYVXT010000092.1:0-2567 GCA_043785065.1 Bryobacterales bacterium
GGAGCTGCCGCCGGAACAGATTCAGTATCTGAGTTATCACGGCACATCCACCGAACTGAACGACCGGATAGAGACTCGCGCCGTGAAGCTGGCGTTCGGTAAACATGCCTACCGGTTTGCGGGATCGTCGTTAAAGAGCATGATCGGACATCCGCAAGGGGCCTGTGGTGCGGCCGGCATCGCGACTATTTTGCTTGCGATGCGCGATGGATTTGTGCCGCCGACAATCAACGTGGAAGTCCCCGACCCGGAGTGCGATCTGGATTACGTGCCGACGGATGGAAGGGCGCTACAGATTGAAAACGCGGTGGCAAATTGCATTGCCTTCGGAAGCAAGAATTCAGCGATGGTGCTGAAGCGGGTATAAATTAGCGGCGGCGGACAAAAGCCGCCGCCTCTAATTGCCAGGGGGGGAGAGGAACCTAGTTCTTAATCGTGATTAGAGCGCCAGCGGGAGAACTGGTCCCGCCGATGCCCACCACGATTGGTAAATCCCCATCCGGAAGGTCGGCTGGAAGCATCACGTTGATCTGGTAAAGGCCAGGGGCTACTAGACCCGCGAACACAACGTTGGACGCAACATTGTTTACGAGCACCGTTGCTGTTCCTGCCAGCTGCATGGCCGCGGTAATAAGCTGACCGTTGGTAACGGCCGGAGTTGTTTGGCCAAAGCCATTGCCGTAGAGAACAATCGTTTCACCGGACGTGGCGGGCGTCGTCGTGTTGGCGATGAGCGTCGTGGGTCCGATGATCGACTTGTTATCAGAATGCGTAGCGGCGATGTATTTGTCGCTATTAATCAGGAAGAGCGAAGGAGCCAGCGCCTGCGCCGTGACATTGACGGAGTTGCTGGTGAGCCCGTTATTCGTGACGATCACTTCTACAGGGCCGCTGTTGGCCAGATCCACCGGCGTGATGACGTTGATCTGCGCAGGGCTGATGAAGCTGATGTAAGCCGGTTTCCCGCCCACCGTAACCGTAACGCCGTTGATGGTGGCGGGCAGAGTGTTGTTCGCAAAGTCGGCAGTCTGCCAGGCGCGTTTGGTGGCGGCGAGGCTTGATCCCTTGATCGAAACGAAGGTATTCCCGGCGATTCCGCCGCCGGCCTGCGCGGAGTTTGTGATGGTGGTGTTGGTCAACGTGGGGTTGGCCTGAATGCTGCCCAAAAGTCCGTGCTTTTGTCCACCCGGCCCTGCGGTGAAGTAGAGGGAATTCTTGTCGCCACCGTTGCCGCCGTTACCAACCAGCAGCGCCCAGAGGCCTGGAATTACGATGTTCTTCCCTGCCCCATCCTGCAGCGGTCCGAGTAAGGTGCCGGTGGTGGCATCGAAGGCATTGATGGCACCGTCGCCGAAGTTTCCAACGATCACGGCATTCGCGAACTTTCCGAACGTCGCTGGGGCGATCGCTACTCCCCACGGAGAATTCAGAGGCCCATTCGAGGTGAGGTGCTGCAACAGCTTGCCGGCGGGATCGTAGACACTGACAAATCCGTTACCGGCGCCGGGCACATCAAACTTCTTCGCGGCATCCTGTTTCGCATAAGTGACATACAACTTGCCACCCAGATTCCAGATATTGAACGGCGCGAAACCGGCGGTTACTGCCGGATCGGTAAATGCGCCCGCGGCCAGCGTTACCGGCTTGAAGTTCGCATCGAAGACATCAATGGTTGCAGCGCGAAAATTCGCTGCATATAACTGAGGGGTTGGCGTAGTTACCAGAGCCAGCCCTTTATAGACGGCCGAAGAAGAGTTATCAACCACCAGGACGGCGTGTGCCGGATCGACTGCATTCGCCCAGGCCGACAAAACACCGTCTTCCGTGACAAAGATGAAACCGGAAGGCCGCGGAGTCGGGTTGGCGGGCGTGCTGATATTGAAACTCGTCGTCGCGGTATTCGCGATGATGCCGGTGCAAACGCCGCCCAGTGCGCCGCCTGCGCCGGGAACTGTCGGCTTCAGGGTTGCGATCGGCGTACCCAATGCAGCACCAGGAGCGTTGCTTGCGGAATAAAGTGTGGAAAGGCCGGTACCGCCGTCGCAGACCCAGAATGGGCTTGTCGCCGACGTAGCGAGACCCCAGGCGTTCACAAGGTTAGGATCAGTAAAGTCGGCAACTCCAGCGACATCTGCGACCAAGTTGTGTTGGTAATAACCGGTTGCGGCAGGGAGAACGCTCGCCGCGAGAATCGTGTAGAGGGACAGGGTTACTTTCTTCATGCCTGCAACTATATAGCGAAGAACGCCAGCGTACAATGCGATTCGTGGATATTTACATTTTGTTCACAAATTTCTTACAATCAGCCAGCTTGGTACCAGCCATTAGATAGTGGGTCAGTTTGAATCGCAAGCCAGGCGGTTCGTAGACCCTTGGCGACTTTCGGAGATCCTGAAAACTTATACGAAGCTAGCGACTGCCTTTCACGCCGCTACGGTTCCACGGTTGCGCTGATCAAGTCCGGGATGGATAATTGAAAAGACATCCAACCCAGTGCGCCGTTTAATCCAAATTGCCGTTCTGCTGCTGCTCCTCATCCATCTGGTCTGGCCGTTGTTTGAAACCGT
>JAYVXT010000093.1:0-8484 GCA_043785065.1 Bryobacterales bacterium
TTTGTCACTTGCCGCAGCAAGGTTATGGTGGTGATGGATTCACTGACCGGCAAAAAAATCGCTAGCTTCCCGATAGGGGCGCGTGTGGATTGGGCTGAATTCGACGCCTCCACGCAAAACGTATTTGTCTCCAACGGCGACGGCACCTTGAACATTTTCCACCAGAAGTCGGCGGACGTTTATGAAGATTTGGGCGCACTGAAAACACAGCCCAGCGCTAAGACGATGGCTTTTGACTCGAAGACGAAACGAATTTTTCTTCCGGCGGCTGAGATGGTGGAAGTGCCCGCGGCCCAACCAGGCGGGCGTGTGCGCACTTCGATCAAGCCTGGCTCGTTTACCATTCTCGTGGTAAGCAAGTAACGGGGCGATGCGTATTGGCTTGATGTCCGATAGTCACGGCTTTTTGGACGAAGCGATTTTTACTTACTTCAAGGAGTGCGACGAGGTTTGGCATGCCGGTGATTTTGGCGATGTGGGTCTGCTTGACGCACTCAAGAAATTCAAGCCCGTTCGGGGCGTTTACGGCAACATCGACGGGGCGGAAATCAGGGCCGAACTGCCGTTGGAAATCGAATGGGAATGCGAAGGGCTGCCGGTGTACATGATCCACATCGGCGGCTATCCCGGCGGTTATGAGCGTGGCATCAAGCAAAAACTGGCCAAGATTCGTCCCAAGCTTTTCATCGCCGGGCATTCCCACATTTTGCGTGTAATGAGGGATCAGCAATTGGACGGTATGCTGCATATGAACCCGGGAGCGTGCGGACACAAGGGTTGGCATACTATGCGGACGCTGCTGCGATTTAAGATCGAGGTCGCTAAGATCAGCAACGTTGAAGCTATCGAATTAGGGCCGCGGGGAAGAGGCCCATCGTAGAAACTTTAAGTCGGATTGAGATGTTGGTTGCCATCCCGGACAATTATTTTGTAACTGCGTAACCGTTGTCAATTCGAAAGAAAGATCCATTTCATCTCTCGTTCTTAATTCCAGAGATTTGCAGGCCGCCAGATTGTGTTCCACATCTTCGATGCTCAATTGATAGGAGCCCGGTTCAACTCCGAATTGAATGATCTTTCTTTGCCCATACCACAGCGAGGGCGACGATTGTTCCTCCATCAGCTTTAGATTCCATACCAATTCCGCTGTAATCACCTCCTTTGAAACGTGGCCGCTAACTGACAAATAGGCATTGCGTTGCAGTGTGATGTCAATGCCGGAAATTTGATCCCCTGGCTTGACCTCCAAGATGGTGGCGAGTTGAGGGGAGACCACTCCGGGAAAGAAAGTCTTCACGTCAATCTCCTCACGCCCGGTTTTGCTTGGAATCATTGGCGCCCTCCAAAGGCCATTGGTTCCATAGGCGGCAATAATATATCTTCCTTCCGGCAATTTCGAAAACCGGTATTGTCCACGATCATCCGTAGTGGCCGTATCGGTTTTGGACTGCTCACCGGCTCTGATGACTACTACGCTAACGTCCTCAACCAGTTCTCCATCAAGGTTGCGGACCGAACCCGCAATCAAAGCCGCGGGAGAGAGCTCTACTTTAATTCTGACCGTGCCCAGAACAGATAGAGTGGCGCCGCGCTCATCCAAGCCATGAGCTCCGAACTCCGTTTCCAGAAAGCCGCGGCGGCGAACCTTGATCCGATATTCTCCTGCTTTCACGTCTTGAAACGAGAAGGCTCCATTATCGTCCGACCGCGTTTTCACTGCCTGACCGCCAGGGGCACTGGGCATCAGCATGAGTTCCACGCCAGTCAATGGTTGGCCGTTCTTCGCGTGAATGGTGAAGCCCTCGATATTACTTCCACGAACCAGCGCGGCGGCTAAAAACAACAAGCTTAGTTTCCACATAGGTATGGACTTTGCACGGGGATCACCAATGCCGAAAATCAACAACTTCCGTCAAACTCACCGTGCCAACGTTTCACAGGATGTGCCATGAGTGCTACGATATGCCATCCACATGAAACGAATTTACTTCGCTTGCGCCTTCGCCATTGCTTTGCTTTTCACGTTCGTTGCGACCAATTCTTACTCCCAACAAGGAGGCCAATCGAACGCGGAAGCGTTTGCTAAGCGTTCTCTCGATGCGGAAAAAACCGGATTGGCCGAACCGTTCCTTGGCGTGACCACGGATGGTAATATTGTGCCTGGATTGTTCCCCATAAAGTCCACGGGAGTCTCCACGGGGCCCGTCCGCAAAGCAGCACTGGAATTTCTGCAGGTTCTGAGCCCGGAACAGCGGAAAAAGACCATGTTCCCCGTCGACGACATTGAGTGGCGTAAGTGGATGAACCAGGATTTTTACGTGCGGCAAGGCGTTGGGTTTATCGACATGAATGACGGGCAGCGCGAGAAAGCTTTCGGCATGATGAAGGCTTCGCTTAGCGCCAGGGGTTTGCAAATGTCGCGCGATATTATGCGGTTGAACTATACGCTTGGCGAGTTGAACAACAATGATTTCGTCCGCTATGGGGAATGGCGGTATTGGATCACCATCATGGGCGAACCTTCGGCCGACAAGCCTTGGGGCTGGCAAATAGATGGGCATCATTTGATCATCAACTACTTCGTGCTGGGCGATCAGGTGGTTATGTCTCCTGGGTTTTTCGGTTCGGAACCAGTGATTGCACCAAGCGGCAAATACATGGGAACGGCCATCTTGCAAGAAGAACAAAAGCAGGGTCTGGAGTTTCTTCGTTCGCTTGATCCTGCCCAACAGAAGACGGCGATTCTATCGAAGGAGAAGACGGCGAACAATGCGCAGGGCGAGGCTTTCAAGGATAACCTAAAGCTGCCTTACGAAGGGCTTAAGGGCAAGGCGATGAAGCCGGACCAGAAGAAGAAGCTATTGGCGCTGGCTAACTTGTGGGTTGGCAATATGGATGATGGCCATGCGAAGGTGAAAATATCGGAAGTGGAAAAGCATTTTAACGATACTTATTTTGCCTGGATCGGCGGATCGGAAGATAAGAGTGTTTACTATTTCCGCATCCATAGCCCTGTGGTGCTCATTGAATTCGATCATCAGCGGCCGGTTGGATTGCGGCATCTATCCTCCAACCCGCAACTGCCGGATCACGAGCATATTCATACTGTGATCCGGACTCCTAACGGGAATGATTACGGGAAGGATCTGTTACGGCAGCATTTGGCCAAGTATCCGCATTAATCCTCCGATTGTCATCGGAGACCGGCTATTTGGCCGCGGCCTGTTCGGCGCGGATTTTTTCAAAGTTTTGTTCGCGGTCACGAATGTAGTCTTTGTAGCCTTTGGGGTCGATGAACGGATTCACATCACTCTTCCCCAGCAGCTTGTACTTTTCTTCCATGCCGTAATAGTTGCCATGCGCACCCAGGTAGATATCGCACGGTAGCGATTTCCAAACCATGAATGCCCTTTCGTAATCGGATGCGATGCCAGGATAATCTTTGTTTTTCACCAACTGGTAGCCGGGGTTTACGTTGGGGCTTCCGATGATGACGACAGCTAACTTGCGGCCTTTGTCGGTAGCTTCCATGGTCCAAGTGGTGCAGCCTCGAGTGTGGCCGGGCGTTAAGCGGGCTTTGAGTGTTGCCTCGCCCAACTGAACATCTTCTCCATCTTCAAGAACGCGGTCCACCTTCACCGGCTTCCACTTGGATTTGTACAAGTACATGCCATTACCACCTGACGATACAACGTCCTGGTCGCCGCGCATTACGTAAATCTTGGCGCCAGTTATTTCCTTAACCAGCGCGTTGCCGGCGACATGATCATCATGTGCATGACTTGTCAGCAGAATTTTGATATCGCTAAATTTGAAGCCTAGCTTTTCGACGTTGGCCTTGATGATCGGCACTGTGCGGTCGAAGCTGGAATTGATTAGAATGTGCCCTTTTGAAGTGGTAATGAGGTAGCTGGATAACCCCTTTGAACCTACGTAATAAAGATTGTCTGCAATGCGGTGTGGAGGGAATGGTTCGTCCCAGCCGGAATTCTGGGCGAAAGTCAGAGCGGCGAAAAAGAGAGTTGTAATAATGGTTCGAAGGAACATGGTCCATTATATGATATGGAAGATGCTTTTCATTGTCTGGTTTATATTTGCAAATTTGAGCGCCGCCGAGTGGCCACAGTTTCGTGGCGTGAATGGCAGCGGAGTTAGCGATGCGACGCAACTGCCCAACGAATTTGGACCTGCGAAAAACGTTGTTTGGAAAATTGCGATTCCCGCTGGACATTCCTCCCCGGTCATTGCAGGCAACTTCATTTTTCTGACCGGAGCCGAAGGCGGTTCCCGCGCGGATGCCGGACGCGAAAAAGTAGTGGATGAAGGAGGCCGGTTGTTTACCTTCGCGATGGACCGCCGTACTGGAAAAATGCTTTGGAAAAAGGAGGCTCCGCGGACCCGGCTTGAGCGGTATCAACCCACGAATTCGCCGGCGTCCCCGAGCCCGGTAACCGATGGGGAAAATGTTTATGTTTTCTTCGGAGACTTCGGGTTGTTGGCCTATTCAAAGCTTGGTGAAGAGCGATGGCGATTCCCGTTAGGTCCCTTCAACAATGTGAACGGACATGGGTCGTCTCCGATTCTTTTCAAAGATCTACTAATCCTCGTTTGCGATCAGGACTCCGGTTCGTTCATGATAGCCATCGATAAGACAACGGGCAAGATGCGATGGAGGGTGGAGCGGCCTGAAGTTACGCGAAGTTACGTGACTCCGGCTTTGTACACACCGAAGCCTGGGGCAACTGAATTGATTGTGCCGGGGGCGTATCAAATCACTTCTTATTCGGCGGCTACCGGAGAAAAGCTTTGGTTTGCCCGCGGCTTTTCCTGGCAGCCGAAATCTTTGCCGGTGATTGATGGCGATATGATCTACGCCCATGGTTGGGAAGGGGGCGGGGATGCCGAGACGCCGACGGAAACTCCGACGTGGGCAGAAGCGTTGGCAAAGTGGGATGCGGACAAAGACGGCAAAATCACAGAAACCGAAATTGATCCTAAGATGCAAAAAGGTTTCTACCTGATGGACCTCAACGGCAAGGGCTATATGACCGAAGAGGATTGGAGTTTCTACCGTGCAAGGAAATCGGCGCGGAATGCGCTGGTGGCGATCCGGCATGGAGGGAAGGGCGATGTGACGGCGACGAACGTGGTTTGGCGCATGCAGAAGTTCCTGCCAAACTCTCCTTCGCCGTTGATCTATCAAGGGGTCATGTATTTGATAAAAGATGGAGGCGTGCTGACTGCTCTTGATCCGAAGACGGGCGAGATTTTCAAGCAGGCGCGATTGACTGGGGCGCTGGATACTTACTACGCTTCGCCGATTGGAGGCGCAGGGAAAGTGATGCTGCTTAGCCAGCAAGGAAAGGTGACGGTGATCAAGGCCGGAAAAGATTGGGAAATCCTGGCTATTAACGATATGGAAGACGATGTTTATGCCACACCCGCCATTGTGGACAATCGAATCTATTTGAGGACGAGAGGGATGCTCTACTGCTTCGAATCCCCCAAGAAATAAAACTGCTGCTAATGCCTTTGCTGCTGTTGACGGGATGCAGTGTGCGGCCGGTAACTCCAATCGTGGATCTGAAATCCGGTCGGCCGGCGGCGATTCTGAACTTACCGTGGTTCGAGTATCGACGCGATTTCGGCAAGCCTGCTCAGTGGGAGCATCGGGGCGTGGCTTTGCGCCGCGAGGAGGTGGGCCGGCGATTTGCGGAGTTGCATGATGCCGGGGTACAAGGCGTAGTTTGGTTTCTGCTAGCGGATGGCGGCGGGGCTCTTCGTTTCGATTCTGACGGCGGGATGATTGGACTGGAGCCGTCCTTTCTCGATGATTTCAAAGCCGGGCTCGCCATCGCTGAGCAAAATCAGATGGCGGTTGTGTGGGTCCTGATGGATCATTTGTGGATGAAACCGGCGGAGTTTTCAGGCGGCGCACAATTGTTTGGACATGCCAGCCTGATTGAAGATGCCGCGGAACAGAAGGTTTTCTTTGAACGAGTTCTTGATCCGGTCCTTACGCTGGGCTCCGCATCGGCGGCAACGGCTGGGTGGATTGTGATGAACGAACCTGAAGTTGCGCTGGGCGAGGGTTGGGTTATCGAAGAGCAGCTATTTCCCTTTCTTGTGGCGGCGGCGGTCCGCATAAAAGCAAAGCGCCCCGCGTCCTTGGTTTCCATCGGCCATACTGATTTTGAAGCGATGGTCTATTTTCAAAGCCAGCATCGCGGCGCCGTAAATTTCCTGACGTTCCACCACTATCGTGACTATTTGCCGCCTGCCAAACCGAAGGATGAGCTTCCGGTTTACGTTGGGGAATTCAACGTGTGCGATACGAAGCTTGGGCGCATGTCGACGGATTTGAAAACCGCGGTGGCGTCCGCCCGTGGGCTTGGCTATGCCGGCGCTTGGCCATGGGGCTTGAACGATATGCGCCAAATCAAAGAGTTTGTTGGGGCGCTTACGGCTACGGTTCCGAAGGGGATCGGGCAAAAGCCTCCGGCACGGCAGATTGAGGCATGGCGGCGTGAGATAAAAACGCATTTGAAACAGATCGAATTGAATACGCGGAAGATTCGAGAAACGAAACAACTGCTTGGGTCGCTTGAGACGGAGCTAGGCAGGCAGACCAGCGAAACGGGCCGGGCACAAGTGGCATTCCATCTACTGAAGCAATCATTGTCCGAAAGCCGGACTAAGATTGGCCGGATGAAGTGGATGCCTTGGGCCGGCCAATCTGTCCGCTCGGAAGAGGAAAACGAATGGCGACTGACTGAACGCATGGATGCTCCGCAAGGTCCCAGACAGTGGCTCAAACAAGCATCCGAGGGGCAACAGAGAACTGAACTTGAGATTGCCACGCAGCGGGGTTGGCTGGTGAAATATGCAATGCACGCTCGAAGCAATCAATATCAGATGAAGGCAAAGCAGCGGGCCATAGGATTAAGCGCGGCGCTGCAACCGTAGCGGATTAACAAATGGGTGCGCGCGAATTCGCCGTCTTCATTCCTGGCTTTGAATCGTAGCTTACCGCTGCCGATTTGTATTCCAAATAGAAGAAGAAATGCCGGCGGAAATTGATTGCAGGGAGATTGACACACATGGTTTCTGACGATCTTTTTGCAGAACCCTATGACAGACGTTCTTTCAAGATACGCAATACGTTTCGCTTTCCATGAAGAACACTCAATATTTGAAGCGACGCGGTTCCTGGCTGGTAACTCCAAAACAAAAAGCCGATGGAACGTTTGGGACATTTGGATCGGACATAAATGTCCTTTTTGTCCGGCTATCGAACTGGCAAGCAGCACTCCACAAGCAGGAGACGGGTGCACCCATCCGGTACCGATGAGAGTGCGTGTCGGAAACTACGAGCCGCGCCGCGCTGGCACGCCGTGCAACATTCCCTGGACGCTGATGTCTTCGTCGATATCCGGCCAACGAATCCCCTCGCCGCGGCCTAGAATCTGGAAATTTTCGCGCTGCCGGGGAGTCGCTTCGGAAAGACGCCACGACCAGCTCAGCGGAACGCTGATGGTCCGGCCATCGGCCAGTTGGGCGGTAATGGCGTCCTCGGAAACAGATACGGCTCGGATCGCCGGTTCGGAACTAATTGCAATGCTCATTCCAAGCCTCCATTATACGCGTAAGGTGCGCCTGTACCAGGTTGCGGATCTGCGTCAACTCGCGGGCGGAGAAGCCGTCGTTCTTCGCCAACGTCACCGGCTCCAACCAAAACTTACACAAGCGATCCTCACGTTGAACGTGGACGTGGCGCGGTTCATTGCAATCGAAGCTGTAGAAATAGTACCGGAACGGACCCGCGATATTCTTGACGGTCGGCATCGATCACACTTTGTTCAAGGCGCGCCAATGTGCGCCAGAGTCTTATAGCTGTCCAGCTGCGTGCCGGGGCGGGACGTATAGGGCTATTTCACGATTGTACCGTGCGGAATAGCGGTATGTGAATTAGGGAACGAGTAACGGGCAATGGAGAAACATCCGCAAAACGGCATTTGCCGGTAATAAAATAGTGCAGAGGAACGGCTCGTACCATTTCTTCACCGGCCGAGCCGATAATGGCAGGTTATATCAATTGCCACTGCATTCTGCCTACCCCAAACCAAAATCACCATCAATCCAAATCTATCTTCCCCGTCCCCTCAACCACATACCCCCGCCCCCCGCTTACTTCCCACCACGCCCATGCCACACTCGAACCAGTAAGACGGAAATTTCTCCCACGGAAATAAGCCGCCCTCATCCATTTCAAAGGAGCATTCCATCATGACCAGCGCCGCGCAAATCGAAGCCAATACCACCAACGCCCAGCTTTCCACCGGACCCATCACCCCGGAAGGCAAGGCCCGCTCCGATGCAAATTCCACCAAACTCGGCCTCTACGCAGCCCAAGCCGTCCTGCTCACCGATGACGACCGTCAGGAATTCGCAGCCCTCGAATCCGCCTATGCCTGCGAACTCAAC
>JAYVXT010000094.1:0-8467 GCA_043785065.1 Bryobacterales bacterium
GTGGCGCGGTGTTGGATATGCAGGCCATCGGGAAACAGTGCGGAGTGTCGCATCGCACAGTGACGCGATGGTTTGAAGTGCTATCGGCTTGCTTCAAAACACTTCGATTACCAGCATCCTCCCTCGAGTTTGGCCGCCGACTATTTCGCGGCCCGAAGCTGCACTTTTTCGATAGTGATTGCTTTGAAAGCCGCGCAGTGTTGGAAATTTACAGTAACAGCCGGCACGCGGGGGAGGATCCAAACCTGTCTTATTGGCGCGATTCCAATGGGCTCGAAATTCAGCTCATTGTAGATGCGAACGGCATGCCCCCGATGCCAATCTCGATTGCGACGAATCCCAATCCTTTAGATATGGCGCGGCTGCACCGCTGGATGGCTCTGGCAGACGTTGAGCAGGGCGCCATCATCACTCAACGATCCGGCCAACTGCCGCGCAAAGGAATTGCCAGCTATTCTATTGCCCAGTTGTAATCACCTGACCTTCACTGCATTTTTCTTCACATAATCCTCAATGAAATCCTGTTCCGGCCCGATGTAGTGAAACGGCTCCGCAAATTGCAGACCATGCGGTTTGCCAACATCCGCATCGCGCTTCAACATAATGTGTTTGATGAACTGGTTCGACGCCGTTTCATCGTCATCGCCCAAAATCGGCAATTTCAGGCCGCGCTCCGCGAGTGTTTTACGCAATGCTGCGCCGTGGTTTCCGGCCGGCCCCTGAGCCAAATTCACGCGATTCGCGGCAACTTTTATATCAATGACAGTGCTGATGTCTACTACCCGATTCACCACCTGCGGGCCGCGCGAAAAGTAGTATTTCTCTTGGACACCATGAGGGGCAAGTCCGGCGGCAAAGTGTTCCGGATAATCTTTCGAGCCTCCAGCCATCCAACAGGCCGCCTCAACTACTTGCGAGGTGACGTAATGGTCCGGATTCTCTTCATAATGCGCAACTGGATCGTAGCAAATAATTGTGTCAACTTTAAGCACACGGAACAAAAAGATCAGGCGAGCGCGCATTTCCAAACGCGACTCCTTGTCCATTTGGTGATTAGCGTAGTTAAGGTTGAAAACCTTCTGAAGCCCCAAAGCGCGCGCCACGGCATCATTGTCTTTTTCGTTGGCCAGCACGGTGTCGCCAATGGTGCCCGGCCCCGCCATATCGTCGTTGGTCATGCGAAATAGATAACCGGTGTAACCTTCGCGAATCAATTTGGCCACCGTGCCCGCCGCGAATATGGGAATGTCATCGGAATGCGGCTGAATTGCAGCCAACACTTTGCCCGAATAGGGAGTTCCAGTAATAGGACGCTCCACAAACACCTCGACCGTCATGGCCGTGCCGTCTGTCACTGCTTGCCCAAATGACTTGGCCGCGAGGGCTGCGCTGAAACCGCTTAGAAAAGATCGCCGGAACATGCGATCCATCGTACCGCTTTCCGGCTATTCCGTTTTCGGCCTGGGCAAAACGAATCGGATGCGTGCCCCTTTAGCGCCAGCAGGGGCTTGCGTTGGTTTACACAGTAATTGAACGGTGCTTGCAGCCGCTACAATCCTTGAAACGTTCTTGTCCTTATCGAGTCCGGTCAGCACCAGCACTCCCGCAGCTGGAGAAAATAGCTCGGTGATGCGAATCGTCTCAGCGGCAATGGTGCTACTAACCACAAGTTCCTGATCCTCTTTTAGAGCATTCTGCATAGCCTGCACTTGGCCAATCAGCACCGCGCCCAAATGTCCCGCAGCCGGTTCCGCAGTCTCTGGCGCACGCGGGCCACCCATCACATCTTTCATCTGATTGCCAATTGCTTCTTTGGCTAGCTGTTTGGTAAATTCGCCGAGGCTCACAACTAAGAGATTACCTGAATTCACGCAACAGTGAGAAAATAAGAACACTCATGTCAGCAACTTCCCGGTATGATTTGGTGGTAATCGGCTCTGGCCCCGCGGGCGAAAAAGCGGCAACCACCGCGGCATCGTTAGGGCGGCGCGTTGTCCTGATCGAAAAAGATCCTTATATAGGTGGAGCCTCAACCAACACTGGCACGCTTCCCAGCAAAACCTTCCGCGAAACTTCTCTGGCGCTGTCGGGCTGGAAGACTCGCAACCTTTTCGGCATGGACGTGAACCTGTCCCTCCATAGAAAAGCCACATTGCAGGATTTCATGTATCACGAAGAGTCGGTCAAGATGCAAGAGCGTGCGCGCGTCAGGGCCGAACTTGAATTTTGGAAAGTGGACTATGTGGAAGGAATGGCCAGTTTCGTTGACCCTCAAACGCTGAAGGTAACCGGAAAATTGGGAGATCAACTGGTTACCGCCGATTTCATTCTACTGGCGACGGGCTCTTCCCCCATGCGTCCGGCGATTTTTGATTTCGCCGATAATCGCATCCACGATTCCGACGAAATCCTTGGACTTGAGTGTTTGCCCGGTAGCATCGCGGTTGTTGGCGCCGGCGTGATTGGCAGCGAATACGCCTGCACCTTTGCCGCCCTAGGGGTGGAAACGCACATGCTGGATGGGCGCGATATTCTGCTTTCCTACTTGGATCGCGAAGTGTCCACTGCGCTTACCAAGGAGTTTGAGCGGCTGGGAATACTTTTCCATCGCCCAGTGAAGGTGATTGGTTGCGCCGTGCAGCCGAATGGCAAAGTGAAGCTTGAATGTGACCCGGGACCGCCGTTGGAAGTGGATCAAGTTCTGGTGGCCGCCGGACGCTGTTCTAACGTTGAGAAGCTGAATTTGACCGCGGCGGGAATCACTCCGGGTCCTCGCGGACTGATCGCGGTGGATGAAACCTACCGCACATCGGTTCCGCATATTTTTGCAGCCGGAGATATTATCGGCTCTCCAGCGTTGGCGGCCACCAGCGCCGAACAGGGCCGCATTGCCGTTCACCATGCATTTTCTGAATCCTCAAAGTTGAAGCTTACAACGGTTCTTCCAACGGGAATCTATACAATTCCGGAAGTCAGCATGATTGGCGAAACCGAAGAGTCGCTAAAGTTGAAAAACATTCCCTATGTAACCGGGCGCGCAGACTACAACCAAACCGTTCGCGGGCAAATCATTGGCGATTCCGCCGGCTTTCTGAAACTCATTTTCTCCGATGATGAAGCGATGAAGCTGCTGGGCGCGCACTGCATGGGGGAAATTGCCAGTGAGGTGATCCACATCGGATTGCTTGCGATGGTGACCGGTGCGGGGCGGGAGTTGTTCGAGGCCTCCTGCTTCAATTACCCGACACTGGGTGACCTTTATAAGATCGCCACTTTCGACGCATCGTGCAAACGGGGAGCAAAACGTCCGAACAGTTGACGAATGAGCGTCATAAATCGTAAAGTAGAAGAGTAAGGCCAGTTGTTACTACAAAGTTAATCTGCTGTTCTAGCGTTAACTCCAATGCGTCCCTATCGTCCAGTGGCCTAGGACATCGCCCTTTCACGGCGGTAACGCGGGTTCGACTCCCGCTGGGGACGCCACTCTTCCGACATTTACACATGTAAATGTTGTTCGATTCTCAAATGCAGAATAGTTCTTCCGCAATGCAAATCTTGCCATGAACTTCACGCTTACTGAGAATAATAACCGCCTCTCCAGGTGGCGCTTAGCTTATCATTCTGCTCCGTCGTAACTTGCACTCGTATCTTTCTAAATTTTCCTTCAGTGCCAACTGAGCTGGGGCGATAGGCCACTATATATTGGTTACGAATGGCTTCCCCTATAGCTCTAACCGTTTCGCCCAATGTCTCTAATCTGCCGGAGTAGAACCAGCCGCCCGTTTCCTTTGAGATGCGCCTTAAGCTTCGGTTTTCAAAACCCGAACCGAATGCGGTGGACACTCCTATGGAGAACACAACCACTCCAGCTTCTTGAAGATACGACTTCAGTTCTGTTTCGTTATACCGGCTGAAGTTGTCCTCTCCGTCAGAAATAATGATTAGGGCTTTTCTTACGTTCTTAGCATTTCTCATTTGTTGGGCCGACATGCGCAGGCCATCAAACATGGCCGTCCAACCGCGCGCCGCCACTGAATTCAAGGCGTTTTGCAGGACTCCTTGATTCTCCGTTAAGTTGCAAATAACTTCTGGAAAATCATTGAATTGCACCAGTTGATATTCATCGCCTGGAATAGAAGTTTCAAGGAATCCGGAAAACGCCTGCCGGGCCAATGGAAGTTTGGCAAGCATGCTTTTGCTGGCATCCATAACCATTCCGTAAGATACGGGGGCATCATCTTGAGTTACAATTTGAATCGATTGTTCAACGCCATCCTCGAAGATTCTAAATCTTTCCTTGGGCAACCCTCGGCTGGGCGCACCCAACGAATCGTACACTGTTACCGGAATCAAGACCAGTTGCGAAGTGGCCCTGATTACATTACTTCTTTCTGCTCTTCTTTCTGAATCGGGTGACGAATAAAGTTTATGGCGCGTTGTCCGTGTTTGAGCATTGGCGGCGAGTACTCCAATAACAAGGCATAAGCTCAATAGTATTTGTGACATAAATCTCCTCCGGATAGCGCGCCTGGTTTGGCGCCTCTGAGAGTATATCCAAAGTTACATGACCCCCGGGCAACCCAGTTTGGTTCCTAAACTGCAACGACTAAAATGAAGACCGTCGCGATCACGAGGATCGACTTCAGGATCTAAATAAGGAGCTAAATATGCCAGGGAAACTTTTCACTTTTGCAGCCAGCCTAACCTATCTCGCTTTGGCTCAGCCTGCATTCAATCAATCTCTATTTTCCATTTCAGTGGGAGGTGGCCCGACAGCCCCCGTAAACCCCACAGCCGCCCGGTTTAATACCGGGTATAACATTACGGCTGGAGTCGGCTTTCATCCGATCCGTGCGGCTGGTGTTATGGCGGAGTTTGGTTTCAACGATATGGGAATCAACAACAGCGCTCTTTCCAAAATAGGTGTCCCTAACGGGAGCGGCCGTATTTATTCGGCTACGTTGAATCCGATGATTCATCTTATGCCTAGAAAAAGAACCGATCTTTATGTGATCGGTGGAGGTGGCTTTTACCGGCGTACGATAGAATTCACCCAGCCATCATCGGCCATCGCCACTGGGTTCGATCCATTCTATGGGGTGTTTTTCCCGGTTGAAATCCCAACCACAACAGTGCTTGGATCTTTCAGCCAAAACAAGGCCGGTATTAATGGTGGGATGGGTATCTCTGTACGTCTGGGCGAAGACAAGAGATCTTCATTTTATGCGGAGAGCAGATATCACTACATCTATACAACTCCCATCAGAACCTCTATGATACCGGTAACGTTCGGTTTTAGATGGTAATTTGCAGTAAACCTCGGAGCCCTTAGATCAATTAGGAGGGCTCCGGGATTCCCAGATCCTTGGCGCCCACGGGTGACATCAAGGCTTTGGGACATAAGCGCTCTATAAATTCACAGGCAATCTCCGCACGCCTTACACGCTCACGGCTCAGCGCGATCACTGTGTTCTCTAGATGTGTCCCACTGGGATAAATGTCTGGAGAATTGCGCAATCCGAATTTCAAATAAATTGGCGCAGCCACGCGGATCAGTTCCGGAATGTCGTAGTAGCGGATGAAGCCTCCAATATTATCCGGAGCCTCGACATAAAAATCAATCGGCTTACTTGTAACGGCGCGAATACTGGCGATCTGCCCCAATGACAAATCGGAAGGAACGTTGATCGTGTCGGCGCCTAAATCTTGAAGCACCTTGGCGCTTGCCGGGTTGGCAGGCGCCATCATTACCGACGTTTTAATGATCAGGTTTTTTGGTAACTTACCCGCTTTTCGTAATTGATCGGTAACGGTAAGCGAACCAATATCACTGATCAAAATGCTGCGGCACCCAAGCTGCACGGCGCGTTCGGTATCCATCACTCCTTGCGCCAACTGATTTGCCCCACGCATACTTAGCGCAATCGACTTGCCTGCCACGGAAACCGCCTGCGCTCCCGTATCCCAACTGGCGCGAGGCCCGAGAAAAAGATTCACTTCCATCTTCTGCTTCTTGCCCGTCTTCATCATTTCAATGATCTCGGAATCGGTCAACAGCATGATGCCGCTGCCTTGGCTGACACGATGGACGGGAACCTTCCGCAGCTTAGCTTCCTCGATCACAGTTGCTAGAGAACCGGGCCCCTCGGTGGAAGGGATCTCTATGCGGTATTGCCCGCCATCAGGGAAACGCAATGGTGACGACGGAACCTCTTGCGGATCCGACGCCCTATAACCGATCGATTCCATCCAAGCATCAATGTTCTTCATACACCTGCTCCCTGTTCCCCACTGTCGTGAAGTTCAAACCCGTTCTGGGCGATTTCGGTCCAAAGAATCTCCGAACCATGCCCGTGATTCTGAAAGATTTGCCTTACATGCTCGCAAACCTTCTCATGGCCTTTTTCATAAAATACTACGATGGATGGCCCGGCGCCGCTCAGGGCGCAGCCAAGCAAACCCGGTGCGCGCAGTTTCAATATTTGTTCCAGACCCGGCACCAGCCGCGCCCTATAGGGTTGATGCATGCGGTCTTCCAATGCTGTTGGGAAGGCTGCGGTGAGGCCCGTAGTCAAAGCCGCAATCAACAGGGCGCTCCGTTGCACGTTGAAAATGGCATCGGCTTTGGAATAAGTTTCCGGCAACACTTGCCGCGCCTCGCTGGTAGGCAGAATGAAGTCAGGCACAACGATAGCCACGCCGTAGCTCGGATGCAGTTCCAGCCTGACGGCGCGCGCCACCCCACCGGCGTCAATGGCGCTGGCGACAATTGAACCAAGCACGCAAGCAGCAACGTTATCGGGGTGCCCCTCAATTCTTGCCGCCTCATCCAGGATGCGCGCGGGCTTCCACTTCAACCCCAATAACTGATCGGCAATCACCACGCCCGCCGTCAAAGCCGCCGCGCTTGATCCCATGCCCTTACCAATCGGTATGTCGTTATGGATCTCAAGATAGACCGGCGGCAACTGCCCGCCCGCATCCTTTGCCACTTGTAGCGCCGTCTGCCAGATAAAATTATTTTCCCCCGGTGCGATCATCGCCGAATCCCGGCCGAACGCGTGAATCTCTAGCTTCTGCGAAGGAGCAAAGCGGCATTCAAGCCACACGCCAAGAGCCAAGCCTAGAGCGTCGAATCCGGGGCCAAGATTGGCGCTGGAAGCGGGTACGCGAACTCTGTGCATGACCAGCTAATTCCCCAGCACAACTTTGCGGTCTTCACGGCAAGATTGATAAGTAGCCAATACCAATTCCAGCGCCTTCAGCCCTTCTTCGCCGGAAACCAAAGGCGTGCCTCCCGTTTTGCAGGCATTGCCAAAATCAAGGAATTGCCGCTCAAAAGGGGTCAGCGGAATCGCCATCGGATCACTTGCGCCCGATTCTATCGACGATTCCACAGGCGCGGCGGGACCGGCGTCATCTTGTACGTCCCACGCCGTAAGTTTATCGCCGGTGATGATGGCGGTGCCCTTTGTCCCATGAATCTCCACCCGTTCGCTGTAGCCTGGCCACATGGCAGTGGATGCCGTGATAATGCCCGTGGCGCCATTTTCAAAGCGCAGCATGGCGTTGACCACGTCTTCCGATTCGATGCTATGAAGGGCGCCTAACTGCCACGAGCCAACCACTTCCTTTACGCGGCCCACAAGCCACAATAAAATATCGATCTGGTGGATGGCTTGATTAATCATTGCTCCGCCACCCTCAGTGGCCCAGCTTCCTTTAATCGGGCGCGAATAGTAGGCGGCTGAACGGTACCATTTCACATAGGCGTCGGCTTGAATTATCTTACCCAGCCGGCCGTCGGCAATGGCTTTCTTGAGAAACTGAGAGGAATCATCAAAACGATGCTGGCTGACGACGCCTAATATAATACCGGCCTTCTTAGCTGTGGCCACCATTTTTTGCGCCGTCTCAAGCGAGACGGATATAGGCTTTTGCACTTGAACGTGTTTCTTTGATTCCGCGCAAATTTCAATTGGCTGTAATCTAAAATCCGGGAACGTGCAAACATCGACGTAATCCACTTTCCGGTGCCGGCAAAGCTCTTCGTAGGTGGGCACGAATTCGCAGCCGTAAGTATCGGCGAACTTCTTGCCGGCTTCCGGAAAAACGTCCGTGCAGACGGTCAGTTCGTAGCCAATGTTCTTAAGCGCGCGGGCGTGCATATTCGAGATAGCGCCCGTGCCAATGATTCCAACTCGCATTCATAAAGTATAACCTTGTAAGCCAACGACACGTTGATTCTACAGCCCGTAGGGGTGCGCCATAAAAGTGAGCATTTACGCGATTGCTAAAGAAATGGGTAGAATCCATGCGTACCGGTACTCAAAACTTGTATGCGGTAGGGCGGACCCTGGTCCGCGGCCGAGTGTGCCCAGCATGGGCAGAATCTAATTGGATGAAAGGAGCCAATCGGGGCCGATGACGGCAACCGTAGCGAAACGCAAGGCGTAGCCGCGAGGTG
>JAYVXT010000095.1:0-2553 GCA_043785065.1 Bryobacterales bacterium
GAATTGCGGGAAATTGAGGTCGAACTTCCGGCATGATCGTTTACACTGACCGGTATGGAAACGTGGTCGTAGCCATACATAAAGGACGTTATGTTTGACGGTTTTAGAAATACGACCCAATCAACGTAGGTCCTCGCCGACTGCATGTTTCAAATGGCTGTTCCAAATTGCGGCCACCGGAACCGATCAGGTGCAGCATCCCGAAAAGCGTCGTTTGTGCAACGTGTACCGGCTTGGAGTTCGCCTTCACTTGCACGCCCTCAATTCGGCACAAGGGTCCACCTCCGAAGGTGCTAGACTGGCGGATATGCCGTGGCAACGCTGGGCGCTCGTTCTTGTCGGCTTGGTTGTTGCCGGGTATATTGTGTTTTTTACTTACAACACCATAGTTGAGCAGCGCACAACGTCGGGCGCAACGAAATCCGTCTCTACCCGTAATCTCTGTCCGCAACTCTTGCTTCAGATGTGCTCACAAATTGAGAATGGCGCAAAGGCTGCAACGGTCTTTGGAGACATGGACCCATCAATCCTGCGGCAGAAGTTGGAAGCGTGCGTGAAATGCACGAACGGTCCGGTTGTGCGGCAAAGGGTTGAAGAGGCTCGAACCATCGAAGAAGTCCTAAAACGAGCACGGTAGGCCAGCGGCGCGGCCAGCAACACCGCACCTAAGAGCGCCGCCAAGGTCGCGTCAGCTTGCCGCAGCAAAGTCTGGCGGAACGTTTAGCGGGTCCTCCATACTTTCAATTGCCGTTCCTCCTGCCGTATCACAAAGGGTAAGTTTCGGGACGAAAAACGCGATCAATAAAAACAGGGGTTGCAGCGGAGTGTGCACCGGGCAGCAAGAATCATAACCGGACACAACCGCATCGTTACGTTTGAGTCTTCATCAATTTGGTAACTGCGGTGTCGAGTTCATTGTGGTCTTTTAGTGCATGACCAAGGTTGTCCGCAAGATTAGCTAAAACGAGGCGTATACTGGTGGCTCTTTCAAGACATTGTTCGTCAGATAATTCATGCACACCCTGACTTAGGGCTGCATGCAACAGGCGCAAGGGGTTATGGCCGTTGACCAATAAACTAGAGGGGATACCGTGTTTGATGGCTTCCAGTGCAGAGCTGAACTGCGTTTCCTTTTGCGCTTGACGTAGATCACTTATCATGTCTTCGGGTGCTTTAATTCTTTCCGCGACCCGGATGATTTCACCTAACAGTCTATCTTTTTGAGATTCGACGACACGCCTGTAATAAACAAAGGCACCAATTCCCATACCTTGGTTTTCCGCACGTCTTCCCTTGAGAAAATAGTCTTTATCCGGTCCAAGCATTTTAATGACTTTGGCAGGTGTGTGTGGCCCAAAAGTTGGGTTTTCACCATATTTGAAAATTGTTCCTGAGAATTTAACCAAGGGTACCTCGGCTGTCGATTCCACTTGAATACCCTTAACAGCCAATTTGTATGTCTTCACAGACTTGGAACAGTTTCGGCATAGGTATTCCAATGTGTCGTCTCCCCAGTACCATCCTGCCGACATAATCGAACGAACAGGCCGGTTGAAGGTCCCTAAACTCCTAGCATCAAATAACGATGTTTTGTTGCTGATGCAGCATTCTTCCTCACACCGAAGTTGAAGTAATGGAAGGTTTATCTGGTTGGCAACTCCCTTAGTACCCTGCCCACACCGCTGTTCCTAGAACGTCAATAAGTGCAAGTTTGGCGGGGGGACAAGTTTCAAGGAATTCCTTCAGATCGGCGAAAGTTGCCGTAGGTTCGCTTTCTTTCAGATCAGTTGACATTCTATAAGAATGTCACACGGCGGTTAGCGCTCGGTAAAGCGTCGTTCGCCCCACGTTCCACAGCGCCGCCACGTCCTCAACTCTTTCGCCGGCGTCGATCAACTTTCGGGCCTTGGCTATTTGTGCTGGCGTCAATTTCTTCTTCCGGCCAAACTGCACGCCTCGCCGTCGAGCTTCTTTCATTCCGGCTTGTGTACGCTCCACTATCAAGCTGCGCTCCAGCTCGGCCAGCACTCCGATCATTTGCCACATGGCACGGCCTGTCGGCGTCGCGGTGTCGATGGCTTCGGTAAGGGAATGGAATTTCACGCCGCGCGCGCGCAAGTCGTCCAGCATGGCTATCAGATCACGTAAGGATCGGCCCAGCCGGTCGAGCTTCCACACGATGAGCGTGTCGCCTTTTTTCAACTTCTTCAGGCAACGGGTGAGGGCGGGGCGCTGGGCCGTCGCGCCGGATAATCCTTCGTCTTTAAATATCTTCTTGCACCCGGCCCGCTTCAGGGCGGTGAGTTGCATGGCGGTATTCTGGTCATCCGTAGAGACGCGGGCATAGCCGTATTTCATGCCTGCATTATGGGACAACAAAACGGGACGCTGCAAGGCCTGTTTTCATTGGTCGCGTTTTTCGTCCCGAAACTTACCCTTTGTGGGACACGGGCGGGGGGCTACTGCTCCCTGCCGCGCAAGATCGCGGCCATGACGCGGGGGCTGCGGTGTGCGTGCATGACGGCAATGATCCATAGCGGTTTTTCATCTGGC
>JAYVXT010000096.1:0-8458 GCA_043785065.1 Bryobacterales bacterium
ATTGGGTTGTGCCTGGTGGGCAAGCAAATATCTGGATACCCTGTTGTTCGGCGTGAAGGCTCGCGACATGGTTCTCGTTCCCCTCGCAAGTGACGTGACGGCGTCGGCGCACAGACGGTGATTTGGGTCGCGGCTGCGGGAATTCTCGTCAATGGCGTAACGGCAATCCTGTTCTTTTCCGATCACGAGCATGACCTGAATATCCGTGGAGCCTTTCTCCACATGGCTGCCGACGCAGCAGTCTCGGCAGGTGTCGCCGCTTGCGGATTACTGATCATGACGACCGGATGGTTTTGGCTTGACCCTCTCGTGAGCCTTGTCATTTGCGCCGTAATTGTTGCCGGAACTTGGGGGCTCCTTCGCGACTCGCTAAATCTCGCCCTTGACGCCGTTCCCGAGGGAATTGCGGTGTCAGCAGTCTTGGAATATCTTAAAGCTCTCCCAAAGGTCACCGGAGTCCACGACTTGCATATCTGGGGAATGAGCACCACGGAAGCGGCTCTTACCGCTCATCTCGTGATGAAAGACCCCATCTGTGATGACGCCTTCTTGATGGAGGTCGAGGTGGAGCTTCACAAACGATTCGGTATAGAACACACAACGCTGCAGCTGGAATCGGGAGACCGGCAGCTTCCTTGCCGGTGCCACTTGTCTTCCAAGGCTTAGGAAATGTGCGGAAGCACGCTATGGCCATGCAACATCTTCCACTGCCAGCCTAACACTATTTAAATGCAAAGATTGCTGACCTATTCAACTAATATCACTGGAACATCAACACTCTTTGTCATCTGCGGCTCCTGGAGGGTCGGAGGGTTGAGCGTAGCAAAGTAATGGGCAATTGTCGAATAGACAAGCTTGGTTTACAGCTTTGGTAATTTAGGCGTGAGTGCCGTCGATTTTCTGACCGTTTATGAGGTCGAAGAAAAGGCCGAGTTTAAAAGTGAACAATGCGCCAAAAATGCAGCCTATCCGGTAGAGTAGAGCCTTCATGAAGCCCCAATGCTTGCCGAGGTATGTGGCGGCGCCTTGCACGAAATCGGCTTCGACCAGCGACGCTTCTTCAAGTGGCGGGAGACCATTGCCGGCGGTTGCAAGGGCATCCGATACCAGCAGGATTTTCTTGCCGGCATTGCGGATTTGAAAGCAGATCTCGGCATCGCCCCAGCTGTCACCAAACCTCTGGTCGAGGAAGTTCATTCCTTTAAGAAATGTCTTGCGGACCATGAAGGCCTGGAAGCTTGGGAAGGCAAGGGCGGTTTCCGAGGTGTTTGGCTTGCGGAGAGCAGGCTTGAGGTTGCCGGGTTCGGGAAGGTCGCGGGTTTGGGCGATGGGTTCACCGGATTCGGTCTTGAGAGCGGGGACAACGGCGGTGGCTTCGGGGGCGCCATCCAGCACCTTGATGAGCTTAGCTGGCGTGTCTTTGTCGAAGAGCACGGCGGGGTCGGCGAACAGGACGTATTCCCCTTGGGCGCTGCGGAGGGCGATGTTTACGGCGCGCACCCAACCGAAATTCTTGGGCAATTTGAGGAAGGTGATGGCTTCGCCGTACTTGTCGCGGAGAGTGGAAGTGGAATCGGTGGAACCGTTGTCCATGACGATGACTTCGAGCTCGGGGCGGTTGGTGGTTAGCTGAATCGCATCGAGGGCGGATTCCAGTTCGATGGCGCGGTTGCGGGAAACCAAAATGATCGTAGCCCGGATTTCTACTGGAAGGAGTTCGTCGTGAATTGGGTCTGCCATGGTGGATTTACTGGGTTATAAAGTAACGGCGCGTTAAAAGGAAACGGCGCAAGGATACGAGGACCCTTGCGCCGCTGTAATCTGCTTTCATTGCCGGATTGGTAGCCGGGAAGAGCCCAGAGCTTAAGACTGCGCTGCTTCGCCGCCGCCCTCGTGGCCTTCGCGCATGGCCCGGAGGCGTTCTTCACGGCGCTTGGCGCGATCTTCGGAGCGCTTCACAAGTTCCGAGCCGACCAGTTCGAGCATTGCGGTTTCGGCGCCATCGCCGCGGCGCCAGCCGAGTTTCACAACCCGGGTATAGCCTCCGTTGCGCTGGCCGAAGCGCGAGCCGAGTTTATCGAACAATTTCTGCACTGAGGCAGGCGTCATCAGATAGGAAGCGGCTTGACGGCGAGCGGCAAGATCACCCTTTTTGGCAAGCGTGATCATCTTGTCCACGAGGGGAGCAGCCGCTTTGGCCTTGGTAACCGTTGTGGTGATGCGTTCTTCGTTAATTACGCTTGTGACCAGACCGCGCAACAGCGCTTTACGGGCGCTTGCGTTGCGCTGGAGTTTGTATCCGGAGATGCTCTTTTTCATCGTTTCCTACCTGACGTCAATAACTACTATCGTTGTATGGTTTTAAGGAAAGCCGTTATGATTCGGCTTCCATCATGTCTTCGTCGTCGCCTTCAATATCCGAGATCGGAGGGATGCCGCCGGCGGGAGGAACTAAACGGCCTGAAGCATCGATCTTCATGCCGAATGACATACCCAAGCCAGAAAGTATTTCCTTGATTTCATTGAGCGACTTGCGTCCAAAATTCTTTGTGCGGAGCATTTCCGCTTCTGTCTTCTGCACCAGATCGCCAATAGTTTGAATATTGGCATTCTTTAGGCAGTTGTAGGAGCGGACACTGAGTTCGAGCTCTTCCACCGAACGGTTCAACACTTCGTTGGTTTGGCCAGTGGCGCGCTCTGCCGGCTCTTCGGTTATTTCGGAAATTTCCTCGAAGTTAATGAAGATGCTCATGTGGTCCTTGAGCAGTTTGGATGCCTGGCCGATCGCATCCTGAGGAGCAATCGCGCCGTTGGTCCAAACTTCCAGGTTCAACTTGTCGTAATCGGTCATCTGGCCGAGACGAGCGGATTCCACCGAAAAATTCGCTTTGCGCACTGGCGAGTGAACCGAATCGATGGGGATGTAGCCAAGGGGCAGATCTTCATCGAAGTTGCGGTCGGCGGCGACATAACCACGGCCGATTTTGAGACGCATTTCGATGTTTAACTTGCCGCCTTCGCCGACGGTGGCGATGTGCATGTTGCGGTCGAGCACTTCCACATCGGCGCTGGTTTCGATTTGACCACTTAATACCTCACCCGGTTGATCGACAACCAGGCGAACGGTGTGGGTTACGTCGGTCATCATCTTGAATGGGACTTGCTTCAAGTTCAAAATGATGTCGGTGGCGTCTTCGACAACACCCGGGATGGGGCTGAATTCGTGAGCTACGCCTTCGATACGGACGGCCGTAATCGCAGCGCCTTCAATTGAACTTAAAAGCACGCGGCGCAATGAAGTGCCAACCGTCGTGCCAAAGCCCCGCTCAAATGGCTGGGCTGTAAAACTGCCGAAACGATCAGTCAGCGTTTCTGTGTTCGCCACCAGGCGCTTCGGCTTTTGGAAACCTTTGAACATTCATTCTCCTTGCTTACAGGCTACTTCCTGATCCAGCGGTTTTTGTCGAGACCGCCGGGCGCAACGCATTGGGGGTAAGGCCCCAACACATTACTTGGAGTAAAGCTCAACGATGAGCTGTTCGTTCAATTGGATCTGGACGAGATCTTCACGCTTGGGTATCCCGAGGATCTTTCCCTGCAGCGCTTCCCGATCCATTTCAAGCCATGGAGGAGTCGGCTGATGGGCCGTCGCTTCCATGGACATTAGAATATTGACGTTTTTCTTTGCGCCTTCACGAATCGCCACGATATCGTTAGGCTTGACTGTATAAGACGGGATGTTGACTCTGCGGCCGTTGACATTGACGTGGCCATGGCGAACCACTTGGCGGGCTGCCGAGCGGCTGGTGCCGAGACCCATGCGGTAGAGAACGTTATCGAGGCGGCGTTCCAGCATGTTAAGCATAACTTCACCGGTTACGCCTTTGGCTTTGTTTGCCTTTTCAAATAAATTGCGGAATTGGCTTTCGAGAACACCGTAATAACGGCGGGCTTTTTGCTTTTCGCGGAGCTGTAAACCGTAACCAACAATCTTTGGCTTGCGAGCCTTTCCATGTTGGCCGGGGGGGAAATTACGCTTTTCGATGGCGCACTTTTCGGTGTGGCAACGCTCGCCCTTCAAAAACAACTTCATCCCTTCGCGCCGGCATTGGCGGCACTTGGGACCATTATACTTAGCCATTCAATCTCCTTGACCTGATGTGGCGGATGGGCCACGAGGTGCAGTTTACGTCCGGGCTCGTAATTGAGCGGCGGCTTTCGTCCTGCTTTGCCCTTAAACTCGAAAGTAACGTCTTCGCAATATACGAGGACGGGGCATCATTAAATCATAACACAATCGCGTGAAACGCCTAAGGCGTAGAACAACGCAAAGCGCAAAGGGCCCGGCGGCTGGACCGTCGATCTTGAAGGAACACGAAAGATACTCGCCGCCGGAGCTCCGTTTTGCGCGTTCCATAAAAAGAAGGGGAAAGCCCAATTGGGCCTTGCCCCTCTATGAGAATCTAAACAGAACATTACCCATCAAACGCGGCGCTTTTTAGGCGGCCGGCAACCATTGTGCGGTATCGGCGTAATGTCCTTGATACTACGAACTTCAATGCCAACAGTGGACAGGGCGCGCACAGCCGACTCACGGCCTGCGCCGGGGCCTGCTACGCGAACTTCCACCACTCGTAAACCGGATTCCTTGGCTTTGTTGGCGGCGGTTATCGAGGCCTGCTGCGCGGCGAAGGGAGTGCCTTTGCGGGAGCCGCGGAAGCCGAGCGAACCGGAACTGGACCAGGCAAGCACGTTGCCCAGAGGATCGGAGAAGGTGATGATCGTATTGTTGAACGTGGCCTGGACGTAGCACACGCCCATGGGGACGTTCTTTTTTTCCTTCTTCTTGAACGTTTTCTTCGTATTCTTTGCTGGTGCTTTAGCCATGTGATTCTTAAAAAGCCCTTTTAGGTCTTAGCGGATGCTTTCTTCTTGTTGGTGACCGCGCCGCGGCGAGGACCTTTCCGTGTACGTGAATTAGTGTGCGTGCGCTGGCCGCGAACCGGCAGCGAACGCCGATGCCGCAAGCCACGGTAAGAACCCATTTCGATGAGACGTTTAATGTTCATCGAAATTTCCTTGCGCAGATCGCCTTCCACCGAACCTTCGTTTTCGATGAGCGTACGAATCTTGTTTACTTCGTCTTCGCTCAACTCGGAAATCTTCTTGTTCTTGTCAACGCCTGTGCGATGGAGAATCGAAGCCGAACGGGTCTTTCCGATGCCGTAAATATACGTGAGGCCGATCTCGGCTCTCTTCTTGGCGGGTAAATCTACGCCTGCGATACGTGCCATTTCTTAACGCTCCTGCCTACTTAACCTTGACGCTGCTTGTGCTTGGGATTCTCGCAAATAACGCGAACCACGCCTTCGCGGTTGACGATCTTGCACTTTACACATAATTTTTTGACGCTTGCGCGAACTTTCATAATTTCCTCAACAAACTCGTTATCCGTCCACGGCCTGGGTCGAGCGGCGATACTTCCACCAAAACTCTATCTCCGGGCCGCAACCGGACAAAATTCTTTTCCTTGACACCGGCCGGATGGGCCAAAACCTGCTTCCGCGAAGCCAGCTCTAAGCGAACCATGCCGCTTGGCATCAACTCCAAAACTGTGGCTTTGACGGCTTCGGTCTTTTCCGCCATATACCACTATAACGCGTCTTGCGTCATCCTGCCCAATGCGAATATATACCCACCGGCTAGAACCCGATGGGAATCGGGGGATTCATCCGAACCCAGTCCGTTGTTGCGGCTCCGAACAATCCCCCGATTTCCATCGGGGGCTAGTCAAAATGCCCTCAAGGCCTGGTCAATACCCAGGGGCCTTCCGCCGTTACCGCCACGCAATGCTCAAAATGAGCCGAAGCCGAACCGTCCACGCTCACCGCCGTCCACTTATCGTTCAACACCTTCGAGGCGGGTTTGCCGACATTCACCATCGGCTCAATCGCCAGGACCATGCCTTCCTTCAAGCGAGGGTTCTCGCCGCGGCGGTCCACATAATTCGGCACTTGCGGCTCCTCGTGTAACTGGGTGCCTATGCCGTGCCCCACAAATTCCCGGACGATGGTGAAGCCGTTCGCCTCCACATATTTTTGCACCGTCTCGCAGATGTCAAACAACCGGTTGCCCGGCCGGACCTTTTCGATCGCCATTTCGAGCGACGTTTTGGTCACATCCATCAATTTCTTTAACATAGGGGAAATTTCCCCGATTGCGACCGTTACCGCCGAATCGCCAAAATATCCGTCCAACTGAACCCCAGTATCGAGCGAAACAATATCACCCTTTTTGAGAATCCGCTTCGGCGAAGGCATCCCGTGAACGATCTCCTCATTAACCGATGCGCAAAGCACATAGGGGTAGCGATTGCCGGCAGCTTGGGAATAGTAACCCTTGAAGGCTGGCTTTGCCCCGGCGTCCCGGATCATTCTCTCCGCGACCAACTCAAGCTCGAAGGTTGTAATTCCTTCAACTGCCATCTCGCTTAACTTTGCCAGAATATCGTGGACCAACAGGCCACTGCGCCGCATTTTCTGCAATTCCGACGGGCTCTTGCGAATGATCACTTGCTGCCCTTGGCACTCCTAAGCTCCGCTGCGGCGGCCACGGATGCGGCCGGCGCGCGGGGTAAATCCTTCATAGTGACGCATGATGAGCTGGGCTTCAATCTGGTTAATCGTATCCATCGCCACGCCGACCACGATCAGCAGCGACGTTCCGCCAAAGTAAAAGTTCACATTCAAGCCGTCAAGCAGGAAGCGCGGGAAATGCGCGTCAACCCAGTTACCCATTAACGGTAAATGCTGCAGCTTGATCCCCGAAATCATCAACTCGGGGAGAAGACAGAGGATGGCTAAATATAACCCGCCCACCACGGTGATCTTCGTTAAGATGTTGCTCATGTAGTCGGCGGTGTTCTTGCCCGGACGGATGCCAGGGATAAAACCGCCGTACTTACGCATGTTGTCCGCCGCTTCGTTCGGATTGAAAATAATGCTGACGTAGAAGAAGCAGAAGAACACAATTAACAGGATAAAGAGAATGAAATAGAGCGGTTCGGAATGAGCAATCGCTTTGAGCATCCCCGAAAGATATGCGTTGTCCTTAACCCAAGACAACTGCATTGCCGTTTGCGGAAAGGTGAGTAAACTGGATGCGAAGATGACTGGGATGACGCCACCGGCATTTACTTTCAGCGGCAAGTGGGTGGATGTTCCGCCAGTGACGCGGCGGCCAACTACGCGCCGGGCATATTGCACCGGGATGCGGCGTTCTCCCCGTTCCACAAGCACGATGAAGCCGACCACGCCCACCATCATTGCTAAAATGATGATTAGTTGCAGCGCATTCCATTCGTGGGTTACGGCAACGTTGGTATAGATGTTGTTCATGGCGGCCGGTAGGCCGACTACGATGCCGGTGAAGATGATCAGCGACATGCCGTTGCCGATTCCGCGTTCAGAAATCTGCTCACCCAGCCACATGATAAATGCGGTGCCCGTGGTGAGGGTGATCATGGTCATCAGGATGAAGCCAATGCCGGGGTTCAAAACGAAACTGCCGGCGGCTTGTAAGCCGGTCGCAATGGTTGCCGATTGCACCAAAGCCAGGAGTACTGTGATATAGCGCGTCCATTGGGTGATTTTACGGCGGCCCAGTTCGCCTTCTTTAGATAGCTTTTCCAGGGTGGGGACAACTAGTGTCATCAATTGCAAAATGATGGACGATGTGATGTAGGGCATAATGCCCAACGCAAAAATGGTTAAGCGGCGGAACATTCCGCCCGAAAACAGATCGAAGAAGCCGAGCACAGTTCCCTGGTTCGACCGGAAAAACTCTTCCAGTTTATTGGCGTCGATACCAGGAGTGGGCAAGTGGCCGCCTAACCGGTAGATTGCCAGCATTGCCAGGGTGAATAGGATTCGCCTCCGGAGATCCGGAATTCGGAATGCGTTCGCGATTGCCTCAAAGAACTTCATGTCTTCTCCGCCCTACTACTTCTGCTTCTTTTTGCTGTTTTTCACGGGGGCGATGACCCGCGCCGGGATCACGGTAACGGTGCCGCCGGCAGCTTTGATCTTTTCTTCAGCTGCTTTTGAGAACAGGTGGCCTGAAACGTTTATGGCGCGGGTCAGTTCGCCATTTGCGAGAACCTTGAGACCGTCATACACCTTATGAATCACCCTTGCCGCGATTAAACTGGTGGGATCAAATGACGTCCCTTCCATTTTCTCAAGCGTAGAGAGATTGACCAAAGCGAACTTCTTTTTGAAGATATTGGTAAATCCGCGCTTGGGCAAGCGGCGGTGAAGGGGCATCTGGCCGCCTTCAAAACCACGCATTTTGGAATAGCCACTGATCGAGCGCGCGCCCTTGGCGCCACGGCCCGAAAACTTACCACGGCCGGTACCCATACCTTGGCCAACGCGCCGTTTTTTGTGTTGTTGGCCCT
>JAYVXT010000097.1:0-2551 GCA_043785065.1 Bryobacterales bacterium
TCGGCGTAATGACGTTTTCCGGTTTGAGCGGAACTGGAGGCAAATACTCCTTCCAGGGTATGATCGCCGCGCCGGTGACGACGCTGCTTCTCAAAAGCGCCCTCAACGGATCATACGACCTTCGCAGTCTCGCAGAAGTGAGTCCGCAAATCCACGCTGGCGCTGGAGCGGCCTGCTGCCCAAGCAGTCCGCTCCGGAGCTTAGTCTTAGTGAGTCAGCATATCCGCTGTTGCCCGCGCACGTCATTTCGCTGCCAGTCAGGCTCTCCGTCTTGTTCACCTTCGCCGGAATCGGCCAGAGGCGGCCGTCACAGCCACAACGCCAGAAGCGAGAGCATAATAGGCGACAACCTGTTGGCCCTCGCACGGGACAAAAGTACGAGTTGCCCCGCTCGCTTGGTTTTCCAAAGCACGACGCCGCAGCCAATCGTCAAGGCTCGGTGTCCCCGAGTCAAACTCCGGTCGAAGCCTTAGTGGCAAGACTTTACTATGCGGGAGCGGAACAACGTTCAAGGAGGAATTGAACGTTATTCCGTTACTTCACTTGCATCGTTTTCACGCTTAATGGCATGAAACGGCCAAATCCACTTTCAATCCCATTAGCTGTGAAAGTCGCCGGGGTTCCGCTTGGCGCCGCTCCGAATATCAAAGTTCCAAAAGCGGTCGTACTGGCGCCCGTTGCAGGCAGGTTGGCAACGGCCGATACCGGAATCGTGAACCTTCCATCTCCCATCGGCGCAAGGCAGACGAACGATCCGGAGTTTTTGCTGTCACTGTCGTTGGAAAGGCCCATAATCAGTGCATATTGCGAAGCTGGGTCACCTCCACTCCACGTGATGTTGATTGGGAAACTCCGGTCGATTTGCGTGATCTGATCGCGGTTCGTCCAAACAGGCGCCGCTGTCGCGTTGACACGGGCTTGGAATGCTCCCACGTCTTTGCCGCCATTGCCGGAAACCGTGTAGAGGCCAGAGGCAAAGTAAGCCGGCTGCGATGGACTCAAGCCTAATGGCAGGGCTCCGCCCACAAATGCCATGTATGAACCTGATCCGGAATCCGATTTCGGGATCGATTTCGTTCCGCTGGGTCCTGTGATCGAAAGCGGCGTCCCTGCATCAAGGTACTTTTTCGTTCCCCCACCGGGAAGGCTGGCCGTTGAACCTCCAAGCAATCCCAATAAGTCGAGATCCTTGCCGTTGTTAGTTGAGCAGGATCCAAGAGGAGGTAACGATTGGAAGGGGTTGAAGCCAGTGGCGCCTCCCGCGGACGTCTCAGTAAAAGATACAGAGACCCAATCCACGGAAAATGCGCTTGGACTTCCGCTGGAACCGGAGAGAACCGAATCTATGACGTCAGCCCTGCCCAAAAGGACAGAACCAGACTTTCCTCCGGAAACGGGCAATCCGCCTGAAGGCGAAGTGTTCGAGCATTTCTGGCCGCTTGCATCAATTGCCATGGTGACTTGGTTGCTGAAAGTTCCGCCGACCTGTACTTGCACTGGCACGTAGCAGCCTTGCGGTGTGTCGTTGGGAACATAGAACACCAGTTGATCCACGCCGGAGCAACAAGGAGTGCGGCCACTGTAGAGTTTTGTCGCCAATTTTCCACCGACAAATATCTGGACATTGAATGGGAGGTCGGCCGCCGGAGGAGCTTGATTGTCCGGTACGGCGACCGGTCCAAGCCCAGTGCCCCAAAGAATGACTGCCTGCCCAGGCTTGGCGGGGCTTTCCGTCGTGTTCAATGGCTGATCATCCGGAGTGATAAAGTTTTGGATAATCCCTGGGCCTTGTCCGCCAGCGGTACTGAAGGAGCCGAAGTTATTCACAACCACTTTCACAGCCATCGGAGGGCTGGTAAGTCCGTTGTAAGTTACGGTCATGGTTCCATCGCCCGTTGGCGCATTGGAGGGCATGATTCCGTTGATCTGCGATGGAGCAACGAACGCGGGGATGGCGTCGACGGTGCGGCCCTGCGCGGTGAACTTAAGGGAAACGCCGCCGAGTGTTGTCCCCAGCGGAAAGCTGGTAACACGCGCCGTTGCCGCCGGCCCTAAGTTCGATCCAAAGATTGAGAAAAAGGAACCTTGGGCGATCGCCCCGGCTGGAATGCTTGCCGGCAAGTAACTGGCGGCGTTAACCACACCTGCCTTAGCAATCACCGGTGCGTTATTCAGATTTGCGGCTTCCTGGTTAACCGTGTACTTGGTCGAGATGGCGTCACCCGGCATGGCGGCTATAAACATGTCGCCTATTCTTGCGCTTCCCTTGTTTTCGGCAATGGTTAGATTCACTCGAGCCACGCCAACCCCTGATTTTCCGCCCGGGAAGGAAATCCAATCGTGAAGGTCCGCAACGTACCATGGGCAAGACCCATCGCTGGGCGTTATGTCAAAGTAAGTGTTACCTCCGCTGGCAGGTATTGGTGTTGCATTGGCAGTGGGACTGACCCGGAAAGTGCACGGGGAGGAACCAGCTTGGTTGATGGTGAATGTCGCGGAACCACCCTGGTTCCCGACGGTGATATTAGCGGAACGGGGCCCCGATGGGTTC
>JAYVXT010000098.1:0-2535 GCA_043785065.1 Bryobacterales bacterium
GGTAGTGCGTCAGTTTGGAATCGGATTTTGGCCGGTTGGCTTGCCGGTTTCCGTCGGTTGGTGTAGGGTCAGAGTATGGCAAAGCAACCGAAGAAGCGAACCGGCGCACGGCCCGACTTCGCACAGACTGCGTTTCGGATCGTCCAGGAAGCCACCGGGCAAGCCGAAAAGACACCCGACCCGAACGCGGGGAAAGACCCGGCTGCGGTGGCGCGGGGCAAGAAGGGCGGGGTTAAAGGTGGCAAGGCGAGAGCGGCGAAATTAACGAAAACCGAACAATCAACAATCGGCAAAAAGGCAGCTTCTGCGCGTTGGGGTGGGGCAAAATCTAAATAAAAGTCGTTACTCCGCTTTTGGTTTTGGGCGGACAGATTTTCAGGCCTTCGGCAGTAGGGTGAGCATTCAGTTGTAGCATGTGGTCATCAAACGAGTGAAGCATATCGACCCCTGAGCTTAAAGCACAAGCTATAAAAATTGCGTCTGGGGTTTTCACGTGGCGTGGATTAGGTTTCTCTTTTAACCCTTTCGACCGGATCGACTCTGCCATTTTCGCAAGTGTCATCATGATATTAACAACTTGCACATTCGGTCGCTTAAGAAATTGGGTAAACTTGTCCATTACCTTTTCTGAGTTTTTGGCACTTAACATTTCCGTGAAAACAAGAACTGGGACAACAAGGGTCGCTTGTCCGCTATTAATTTCATGTAGAACTCCCAACATTGTAGATTCTTTGCTTCTTGGCTCTCCTAGAAAATGCGAAAGAAACACGTTAGTATCCCAGCAGTATTTTGGCTTAATTTTCATTGCGAATAGCCCTTACGATCTCTGCGGCGCTTCGATCATCAGTGCCAATCAGCACACCAGCCAAATCCATAATTGAAGGCAAATCAGCTTCGTCAGGGTGAATATCAATCTTCGTGATTTTCGCTTTACCTGGGAAGGTACTCCCAAGAAAGTAGTACATGCGCCCATAAACTGTAACGTGTTTCTTAATAGATTCTTTGACTTGGCTCATTAGAGCATCTTCAAACTTACACTCAATCGGCTCGCCGATAATCGGGAATATTGTGAACATCTGGCGAGAGTGGACATCTAGCTTTTCTAATACCCCTGTTGCTTCGCCTTGGGCGATTACTGGTGCCTCCAGCAGCTTGTCAATGTTTGAGGCGAAACGATTTGTAAGTTCAAATCGACCAAACTTTATAACCCGTACACTTTGGGAAAATGGGGTTGTTAACCGCTTGAATTGTTTGAGGTCGTGACTGTTGAATCGGCGGTCAATCTCCCTGCCAGATTCAAGGCTACGAATGGTGTGATTAAAAAGAGCGAGAACCTCGCTCCCATAATGCGTGTCTGTTTCGCGTCCAGATGGCTTGATGGTAAGGCCACAACTGCCGTGCCTCATACCTACCACTAGGAATTGCAACTGTGTCTTGCCTTCAAATTTTTCCTCAACACATCTCAAGCATTTCGTAAGGGCTGCGCAGAAGCCGCGCAGGTCGTCGAGGACAACATCATCTTTGTTTTCGTGAGAACCAACCAGTTTTACACTTAATTTGCTTGCCATAACTCCCATTATAATCGGTTATTTCTCTGGCGCAATCTAGGTAAAAGCTCATTAATGGGATTGATCTACCGCGTGCTATCATGCATAATGTCAGTATGAACAAGTTGCCACTCACTTCCCGCGTTTCCGTTCTTCGATGCCTCACCGAAGGCAACTCCCTTCGTTCCACGTCCCGCATTACCGGCGTGGCGTTCAACACCGTCGTCAAGTTACTGATCGACGCGGGGCGGGCGTGTGCCGAGTACCAGCATCGGGTGATGAGGAACCTTTCTTGCCGTCGGCTCCAACTGGATGAGATTTGGGCCTTCGTGTACGCGAAGCAAGCGAACATCCCGGAAGGGATGGAGAATGTGCCGGGCATCGGTAGCATCTGGACGTGGGTCGCGCTGGACGCCGACACCAAGCTCGTGCCGTCGTACCTTGTCGGCCTTCGTGACAGCGAACACGCTCGCGCCTTCGTCGATGACCTAGCGGGCCGGTTGGCGAACCGCGTTCAAATCACCACCGACGGGCTACGGGCCTATGTCGGTGCGATTGACTCGGCCTTTAAGGGGGAAGTGGATTACGCCATCCTGCACAAGATCTACGGCACGCCGCGCCCTGACGAAGCCCGATACTCGCCGTCCGATTGTCTCGGATGTGATAAAAAACCCGCCATCGGCAACCCGGACATGAGCCACGCTTCGACCTCGTTCATCGAACGACAAAACCTCACCCTAAGAATGCGGAACCGGCGGTTCACCCGACTGACCAACGCCTTCAGCAAGAAAATCGAGAACCACGAACACGCGATTGCGTTGTACTTCTTCGCGTACAACTTCCTCCAACGACACGCGACGTTGCGGATGCCGCCCGCCTTGTTCGCGGGCGTGACCGATCACCTGTGGAGTTACGAAGAACTGGTCGAACTCATCGACCGGCACGAAATCGAACGGAAGCGGGGAGAAATTCCAAACTGACGCACTAC
>JAYVXT010000099.1:0-8403 GCA_043785065.1 Bryobacterales bacterium
CTGGATTTTTCCTGACTCAATAATGACCCGGCAACAAAAGAGCCTATGACCGATAATCTTACGAATCGTACTACTAATTTGAGCATATGTTTCTCCTCACTTTCCCCATGTGGCTTCTTGCGGCTTGTTGATACCTAATCTAGCATTCTCTCCATTCCCGAGGCTAACGAGGGATCTTGCTGTCTTGAATCGGCTTGGACCTCGAATCTTATGCCCGGGGGATTCCGAAGGCGGCAATCCCGCGCCTTGTATCATACTATCCTTCATGTGCGGCAGGCAGCGAAGTTATGGTGAATGGCAACAAAATCGGGAGTTATCCGCGAAAAACCATCGTTACTGTTCGTGACTTCGGCAGAGATGAGGGCACCCGTTTCTTGTGATCGAATTCTTATGCGGTCCCTTACTAGAGCTACCGCTGGATAGGATGGTTGCCATTATCGAACAAACTGCCGAGGCAGTTCAATCACCCATGAGGGGGACCTTTCACTTTCATGTCGCGTATTCTAGGCACGCTTCTAACTTGTCAATTTTTTGGGTTACCATGGCGAATGGAGGAATGTGAAATGCCGAATCAGGTGTGCATGGGGGCGCAAATGATGTGCAGTTTCGGAGTGGCGCCGAGTGCGCTTGTGGTTCTGCCCGTCAATAGGGTGATGACGAATATGGTTCCCGATGCGAATATTATGGATCACGTTCCAATGGTGAATATAATGCCGTTCGGCATGTGCATGTCGCCGGCGAATCCGACGGTGGCGGCAGCGACATCGGCGGCGCTTGGTGTGTTGACGCCTATGCCTTGTATTCCGAATACTCCGTCGCCGTGGGTTCCGGGCGCGCCGACGGTGTTGTTAGGGAATCAGCCGACGCTGGATAATGTGTCGAAGCTGATGTGCATATGGGCTGGGGTGATTCAGTTTGTGACACCAGGGGAGTTTACGGTGATGGTGCCATAGAATGCGCCTAGAAAGCAATTCGCCATTGCCCGCCAATCCGGCAGAAGACTAGGGCATACGATTTTGGATAACCGTCGGGTCGAACTTCAGTCCGCAATGTTGGTTTCCAGTCGCGATTGATGCACTCGATCAGGCGCCCTCCGCTCACCAACCTAAAGTCGAATTGTTCATGGTCAAGTGCTGGAAACGTCCAACCTGCGGTAGCCGAGTCCCGCTGTACAATACGGCGGAATTGCCCCACGAGGATCTCGAAGGAGCGCGCGGGAAAGGCGCGGGCGGCGTTAGCAAGTTTTCCCGATGCGAAACGAAGCATGACCTCGGGATTTCCAGTGGCAAGGGATTCGCGGATCGATTCAAGCACTTGTGCGAGGCTTTCAATGGTCGGTGTATCCAACAGGAGTGGTTCAGCACTTTCCCAGTCCCATCGTCCGAACATTGACCCTAAGTTGGCTTTGGACTTAGCGCTTCTTGGATAAGGTCCGGGAGCAGCGGACGAGCCGTCAAATGAAGTTTCAAGCAATACCTGACCAGATTCTCCGGTAAACCGCCTGGCTTCGTAGGCAACCAAGCGCGCAACCGCGCTTCCGCTAAGGGTAGCCTCGAAAAAAGGTTGGCGAGCATGGGAAGGAATAGGGCCCGGGTTGACAACGATCTCTAAGGAATTAACCCCGTCGACTAAGTAAAGGTGCGCCGGGATAGATACATTGTGAGATAAATTTTGGGCCAACAGTTGGAGCGGAATGTCATTCAGCCACAGTTCGGCCCGGCAATTGTCGATCTTCAATTCTGCGTGAATCATTTGCATGAGTGATTGTCCTACTGGGGAGGCAACGGGCCTTCATAGAAAGTGTGTTCCTTCACTAGCTCATGTTCCCAATGTTCGGAGCCGTGCCAAAGGATAAGATCATAGAAATACTCGCCATATACTTCTATTGGCTTGGAGCCTAACTTCGCCTCGAAGCCGGGAGGCTGACTGAAGGAAACCAGAAAGGACGCCTCGCCCTCGAAGCCCCCCCGCACCCCACCCTCGCTGCGAAGCCCCTTCCCCATTACGTTTACGGTGAACTCAAGATAGACTTTGAGTTTGGGCTCGGATGCCAATACAACCTTGTGATTTTCCTTTGTGTCGCTCTTAGCATGGTAGGTGATATTAAAATCAAGCGAAGCGGAGATAGCCGCTTTCAAGACAATCTCCAATGTTTCCGGAGCGTCGAACCAATCGACAACGGGAGGAATTTTGATTTCAAATCCAAAACCAAGATCAAAGGAGGCCTCGAATAACTTGAGTTCAACGTCGATATCAAAAAAATGCTCTACCGCGGTGAAACGATCGCCTGAACCATTCGGCCCCTCCGGGATCCGATTGCCCCACGTTCCGGTAATGCTGCCCTCCAATACGGAAGCTTCGATACTGTAGGTTAGCCCTACTTTAGGAACGATATCGAGGGCATCCTTTATAGTTTGGATGGAACTGTGGATGGAATGAATTACTTTGACGATGTTGGTGAGAATATTGCAGGTAATACAAGCTTCTCCATTTCTCGTAAGGGTAAGTTCTAAGTTGTTGGAGGAATATTTCTTGCCGTCGTCCCCTTTCTTCTTGTAGCCAATTCCACCATATGAATGCCCGGTTCGGCTTGTCTCTTTCGTCAGCCTTCCGTCTTCGTACTTGGTTTCGGTCTCTTTGAATGACTTGCCCGACATCTCCCCTTTGGTGGAAGACCATTTAACGGCGCCGGCTTCTTCTTTCTCTCGCTCAAAGCTGGACGAAGAGACTTTGCTGCCGAAAGTGCTGGAGGAATAATCCCTCGAATCAAATGATTTGTTGCCCGATAAAGATTGCATGTGCTTCACTTCTTTTTCCCATTTCTTGAAGGGAGGTACGGTGAAGGACAGTTCTAGAAGATCATTGGGATAAATTCTGATCAATGCGTCGAATTTCTGGTTGACCGGGCTTTGAAAACCGACGCCACAACCTTCGGCCGTAACAGTGAGGTCAATGACTCCAGTCCTGAAATTCCAAAATGGCGCAATCCATGAAATGGCCCGATCCAGTTTGGGAAGCGGGCGGGCCGGTATGGTTACAGATTTGGGTGGATCCGTTTTCCAATTGTGGCTATACTTTGCTTCGGTTGATCCGGACGTTGCCAGTTCCACCGAAGGATGCTCATGGTTGGGACAGTTCCCTTTCCCGACCCGCGTAACCACAAGTTCGACAAACGTTTTTCCGGAAACAGGCTCTTCGGTATCCGTAACTAGTTCGTAGTCCGATACAAGTTCCATAACAAGATCGTGTGATTTGAGAAGTTCGGCGATTCGCGGAGGAGCCGTTGGGCAAGAGGTGGTGTGTTTCGTACAAACGAGCGAAGACTTGGAGGTTGTGTCTTCAAGTTTCAACTGGCCAATATCGCAAGGGTGAATGGTGTTCGGCTTATTTTTCGATTTTGAACAGGATTGTTGCGCCTTACCAACCGGCAGGGGGCCGCATTTTGTGTTCACCTTCTTATTAGCCGCCGCCACCTTCTTTGCGGTGTGCTTTCCCTTATGGCCTTTGTTATTTGGCATCATCATCCTCAATGACCCTCAACAGGCCAGTTTGGTCAAGATGGTGGATTACGCCCGACATTATAATTTCCATCCGCTCAGAGCCTGGACGAGGGTGCAACAGTATGTCGAGAATCCAATCATGTTGAGGAATGGTATCGAAATCGCTCCCGAGTAGCCAAGAAAGGTAGACAAATTTCGTGACTGCATCGGTTTCCGTAACATCGTAAAGGTTAGCACAACGCTTTGCGATAGGATCTAGGTCACGGCAGATTTGTTCATCGGTCATCTGTGCTGACCGGACCGGAAATTCCTCCCGTAAGAGATCAACAAGATTCTTTTGGAACTTGTCCTGCAATCGGCTTTCGATTTTAGAAAGTTGAGCTCTTCGGATAATCATTAGCGGGAAAGGGTAATCGTGAAATTTGCCTATAACTTTTGGGTGGAACGAGAAAATTCTTGCTTTGCCCCGCAGTAGTTCTCAAAGGTGTCCGCATCATCGCCCTCGGACCAATAAGAATCGACAACCGCCCCAAAGATATCCTTCAGCTCCGGAGCCTCGCACGTCGGCAAGAACACGCGCAACACTCTTGGATCATAGAATCGGAAGTACAGCGGCTTCCCATCCGGATCATGCACAATGAGGAGTTTCCGCAGATGCCGGTGGACTGTTCCAAAATCGGCGCGAGTCGTCAGAAAAATCCCCCAATGATTACCCCACCCTTCCGTCAGTACCCAATCGGTAAACGGCGCGTCGGGTTCAAGCTGTACAAGATAGGGGGCCACTTCGGCCAAATCGGGTTCGATCTCGCCTCGATACAAACACGTATGCATCGGCTGCAGTTCATGCAGCATCCCCAAGAGTCCCGGCACGGAGGCGCCGTCAAGGACAACGAACACGGTATCCTCGACGAATAGCAACGATTTCAATTTTTCTACTTGCTTGGTCATGACTAATTTGCCGGCCGCACGGACCGAAGAGTTATTTTGGTCAAATATCACAGAACGGCGCGCCGCTAAGTGCGGCTTGCTTCAACACCATCGCCGCCGGACTGTAACTGGCTGGGGCCGGCGGGGGGGCGCCGATTTGCCCTGGATCGGCCTTGTCCGCTTCCTTAGGATCTTTCGGCGGATGTGGGGAAGCGCCCGAGCCACTGCCCGCGGAACCACCGCTATTAATCTTGACGAGCGTTCCGAGGATCGTCACTCCCGAAGGGTCAATGCTGATGAAATTCCCGCCGACCTTCAAAGTCAGCATTGTGCCCGATTCGATGACAAGAGTCGTTCCCGATTTGATATGGACTTCGGTACCGGCATCCACGGCGTACTTCGTGCCCGCCTTCTGGTGAATGTTGACACCCGCTTCCAGTGAAACGTCGCCTCCGACTTTTTCGTTCTGATCGCCAGTAACTTTTAGGTGCAAATCCCCATCGATTTTTTCAAGTTGATCCTTGATGACGATCAGGTGGCTTTCGTTTCCGATCCATGCCTTGCTATCGTGCTTTACGCGAATGTCATGATCCTTTTCGGCGTGAAGGAAAACTTGCTCGCTGCCCTTTTTGTCTTCAAAGCGGAACTCGTTGAATCCGCCGCCACCTTTGGTGCTCAGCGATTTCATAGTGCTCTTGGTCATCTCGCCGGGCAATGGGTAGGGCGGCATTTGATCCGCGTTGTAGACGCGGCCGGTGATGACGGGTTGGTCGGGATCGCCTTCGAGGAAACTAACGAGTACTTCCTGTCCAATGCGGGGCAGTTGCATGGAGCCCCATTGCTTACCCGCCCAACCTTGGCTCACACGGATCCAACAGGAGCTGTTCTCGTCGTTCTTACCTTCGCGGTCCCAACGGAACTGCACCACGACGCGACCGTATTTATCGGGCCAGATCTCTTCGCCGGACTTGCCGGTGACGACAGCCGTTTGAACACCATCCACCACAGGCTTTTTGGCCAACTGCGGAGGACGGTAAGGCGCCGAGGAGGGAAACGATTCGAAGGTATTGGTATAACTTAGGGGCTCTTCTTTTCCCGCACGGTAGGCGGGATTCTTTGCATCGTGATTAATACTCGTAATTACATATTCGCGGTTCGCATCGCGGCGGAAATGATCTTCCAGGGTGAACTTGTAGCCGCATTCAAAGCCGCGGCAATTGGAATCCCCAAATACAGTAATCAGGGACACTTCCCGCGCTTCTAAACGCAAGCGAGCGTAGTGATCGCCATCCGCTTTCTGGCGATAGTTGCCTGGGTGATCGTAATACTCGCCCTTTTGTTCGCCGGAAAGCGTTGCATACAGCCTGGTATTTGGAGTCTCAAAATTGTAATCAACCAGTGAGGCTGTCCCAGTGTGGGCGCGAAGTTCCTGTTTGATGTGACGCACGGTTTCTTCCTCGGCGGATCCTCCGAGGGTTGTTGTGAAGCGGGCCGCCGGCTTGTGTGCACAAGCCGTAAAAGAAGCATTGGCATCGGCCAAAACGAGGATGTGTTTGTCTTTCGTCTGTTCGAAAAAGTAATAAATTCCTTCTTCTTCCAGTAAGCGCGATATGAAGTTCAGATCAGTCTCGCGATATTGCACGCAATATTCACGAGCTTTATATGTCCCCTGTGTATCGATGCGGAAATCCGTGAAGCCGCGATCTCTGAAAACTTTCTGCACGATATCGATCACGGATTTATGCTGAAAAATGCGGCAATTGGTGAACAAACTCAAGAACCAAAGCCACGGGACCATTTCAATTTCGTAAGCAACCATTCCGTCATGGCCAGTGTCTAATAGGCGCATGCGGCTGATGTTGCCGTGAATGGACCGTGTCTTTTCGTCTTCCAATAAAATATTAATTACAATGGGCCCGCGCAACTGGGCCTTCATGTCGATATCGGGATCCTTGGAGAGCACCCGAAGGACAAAATGGAAGGGAGTGGAAAGCCGCTCGGATCCCTGGAAGGACTCAAGAAGTAGCACGTCCTCACCCAAGGATGTTTTTACGCGAAATGGGCGGTTTTCTTGTGTACCTGCCAAGCCGATCCTCCTATGCCTTGCCAAACCGCTTCCTTACTATATAGTATGCCGCGTGTCCCGACTGCTGAGGAATACGCGCAAAACGGAGCCTCGGCGGCGAAAGACTTTCGTGTTTCCTTCAACATTTGGCGGCCCCGCCGCCGGGCTCTTTGCGCTATTACGCGGAATAGGTAAACGCCCCATCCTCGCCAATACCGACGTGAATGGCCGGCGGCTTGGAGCCGTCCACCATTTGCCCCAACAACTGCAACGAAATGTCGGGTAACAAAGTGTTGGTCAATATGTTGTCCACATTACGCGCACCACTTTCAACTTCCGTGCAACGCTTGGAGATTTCATCAAGCAGTTTTTCGTCGTACGTCAAATCGATCCGGTGAGTGTCTTTCAACCGGCGTTGAATCTTGCCGAGCTTGAGCACAATAATCTTGCGCAAGTTTTCATCACGAATGGGGAAATAGGGCACCAAGACCAAGCGGCCAAGAAATGCCGGTTTGAATATTTTGTTCAGTTCCGGCTTCAGTGCATTCGATAAGCCGATGGAGTCTGGCATCGTTTCTTCGTCGGCGCAGAGTTTCATCAAAGTGTCGGTGCCAGCATTGGAGGTAAGAATGATGATCGTGTTCTTAAAGTCGATTAGGCGGCCCTCACCATCCTCCATCATGCCCTTATCGAAAACCTGGAAAAAAAGCTCCAACACATCAGGGTGTGCTTTTTCCACTTCATCAAGCAATACAACCGAATAGGGCCGTCTACGGACTGCCTCGGTCAACACGCCGCCTTCTCCATAACCAACATAGCCGGGAGGCGATCCTTTCAAGGTGGAAACGGTATGGGCTTCCTGAAACTCCGACATATTAATGGTGATCAGGTTGTGTTCGCCGCCATAGAGCAGATCGGAAAGCGCCAGCGCAGTTTCCGTTTTGCCAACTCCGCTAGGGCCAACCAGCATGAACACGCCGATCGGTTTTTTGGGATCGTCCAAGGCCGCACGCGCCGTGCGAATACGGCGACTGACGGCCTCCAGCGCGTGACCTTGACCAATCACGCGCGATCCTAAGTGGCTCTCCAACTGGATGACTGTTTCGAGTTCGTCCTTAATCATTTTGCCAACGGGGATCCCCGTCCAGCCTGAAATCACTTCGCCAACCAGTTGTTCATCCACGCAAACCCGGATGAGGGGATTTTCCCCTTGCATGGTTTCCAGTTCGGAATTCAGCTTATCCAGATCTCCAAGCAACGACTTACCATTTGGATCTCCAGCTTCCAGTTTGGCTCGTAGGTCCCGGATCTTCGAAACCAATTCACGCTCCTGCTCCCACCGCTTTTCCAGTTCAACCTTTACGGCCAAAGTAGACTCACGATCTTCGGCAATCTTCGTCAAGCGTTCCAAGTGGTCGGTCCCGGTGACGGCCTCGCGTTGCAGGATGCGGCTTTGAACGTCCAAATCATCCAGCCGGCGTTGTGCATCTTCGAGGGGACCTGGAATGGTATTCTGCCCCAGCGCTAATCGAGCGCACGTGGTATCCAATACGCTAACCGCTTTATCGGGAAGTTGGCGGTCAGCCAGATAGCGGTGAGAGAGTTTGACCGCCGCCGCCAAGCCTTCATCAAGGATGCGAACGTTATGATGCTTTTCAAGAGCTGGGACAATGCCGCGAATCATCAATAAGCATTGCACCTCCGTCGGTTCCTCAACCTTCACCAATTGGAAGCGGCGGGCCAAGGCTGGATCCTTTTCAAAGTATTTCTTATATTCGGACCATGTAGTGGCGGCAATGGTGCGTAATTCCCCACGGGCCAAAGCCGGTTTCAGCAAGTTCGCGGCGTCGTTTTGGCCAGCCTGGCCCCCGGCCCCAATCATCGTGTGCGCCTCATCAATGAAAAGAATGA
>JAYVXT010000100.1:0-8393 GCA_043785065.1 Bryobacterales bacterium
AAATCGAATACGTTGGCGCAGTCGGCAATTCGCGGGTCGGGCTTTTCGGGTTGCGGCCCCTCCTGCGCTTTAAGGTAACGCGGCGCACTGAACAGCGCGGCCAACTTTAGAAGAGCGGTGCGGCGATCCAAACTCATGGGGCTCAGCATATCATAAGGGTAGGAGCATTTCTTGATATGTCCCAAACTAGGCGGAACCTTTTGAAAGCTGCGGCGGCTACCCCAATCGCGGCTGCGGCGAAGACGGGGGCGAAAACGGATAACGTCTACACCAGGCTTGGCGTAAAGCCTGTCATCAACGGCATGGGGACCGTTACGGTTCTTGGTGGGTGTTTGATGCCGCCGGAAGTGCTGCGAGCCATGGATGAAGCCGCCGGCTATTTCGTCCAACTTCCGGAATTGGAACGGAAGGCCGGTCAGAAAATCGCCGATTTGCTGGGCGTGCCAGGCGCCATGGTGACTGGTGGCGCGGCCTCAGGCATCACGGTTGGCACGGTTGCCTGCATGTGCCGGGGCGATCAAAAGAAGCTGCAGCAACTGCCTGAGGTGACTGGCATGGCGCATGAAGTGATTCAGCAGAAGGCTCACCATAGCGGTTACGAGCATCAGATTACCTTGACCGGCGCAAAAGTAATTGAGGTGGAAACCATGGCTGAACTTGAAGCGGCCATCGGACCCAAAACCGCGATGATGTTCTTTCTGAACAAAGCCGAACCGGATGGGAAGATCAACCGCGCCGAATGGATCCGCATCGCAAAGAAGAACAATATTCCTACATTGAACGATGCGGCGGCCGATGTTCCCCCGAAAGAGCGCTTGTGGCAATACGTCAAGGAAGGGTTCGACCTTGTGGCGTTCTCTGGTGGCAAAGGCATGCTGGGGCCACAATCGGCCGGGCTGTTGCTTGGACGAAAAGATTTGATTGACGCATCCTTTCCGGCGATGAGCCCTTCGGGCGGAATTGGACGAGGCATGAAGGTGGCCAAGGAAGAAATCATCGGAATGATTGCAGCCGTGGAACGCTTTCTCAAGGTGGATCATGAGGCCGAGGCGCGTGAACTGGACCGGCGCGTTGCCGAGATGATTTCAGCGCTTAACAAAGTGGCTGGCGTGAAAGTATCGAAGCATGTGCCCGTGATTGCCAATGAGTTGCCACATTTCCAGATGGAGTGGGACGAACAGGCAAGGAAGATCACAACCAAGCAGTTACTTGAGACTTTGCAAAACGGTGACCCGGCAATTCATGTACTCCCGCAAGGGCCGGGCAAAATTGTAATATCCGTTTGGATGATGATCGGGCAACAGCATCGCATTGTGGCAAAGCGGCTAGGGGAGATTTTTCGTGGGTAGATTGTTCTTGTTTCTGCTTGCATTGCCGCTTTCGGCCGCTACCGTGGAATTTTCGCGCGATATCCGGCCCATCTTGTCGGACAAGTGTTTCACCTGCCACGGGCCTGACGAAACCAAACGCCAAGCGAAGCTGCGGCTGGATGTGGAAGCCGATGCCAAGGCAGTACGCGGCAAGAAAACAGTGGTGCTGCCCGGAAAGCCAGAGGAGAGTGAGATCGTCAAGCGCATCACTTCCGGCAATGCGGCAATGCGCATGCCCCCAGCCTATTCCGGTGGCAAGAAACTGACAGATCGTGAGGTAGCGCTGGTGCGGGATTGGATTGCCCAAGGCGCCAAGTGGCAATCCCATTGGGCATTTGTCGCCCCCGTGCGCCCGTCGATTCCTGTTGTTAAGAACAAGGCCTGGGTTCGGAATGAGATCGATGCCTTCGTCCTGGCGCGGTTAGAGAAGGAAGGGCTAAAACCATCTCCGCCAGCCGATGGCGCCCGTCTGCTGCGTAGAGTTTCGCTGGATCTAACTGGCTTGCCTCCAACACCCGCTGACGTGGACGCATTTCTTGCGGACCGTTCGCCCGCTGCTTATGAAAAGGTTATCGGCCGGTTGTTGAATTCGCATTCATATGGAGAGCACATGGCTGTTCCGTGGCTCGACGCCGCCCGTTATGCGGACACGCATGGCTATCAAGTGGATCCGAATAAAGAGATGTGGGCTTGGCGGGATTGGGTCATCAACGCGTTCAACAAAAACAAACCGTTCGATGAATTCACGGTAGAGCAACTTGCCGGTGATCTGCTTCCGAATGCAACCCTCGATCAGAAAATTGCCACGGGCTTTGGCCGCAATCACCGCGTGAACACAGAATCGGGCAGCATCAATGAAGAATTCCAAGTGGAAAACGTGATCGACCGAATGACAACGGCGGGAACAACTTGGCTAGGGATCACCGTTGGTTGCGCCCGCTGCCATGATCACAAATTCGATCCCCTCACTCAGCGGGATTTTTACAGCATGTATGCCTTCTTTAACAATGTGGAAGAAGTCGGCACGGGTGGCCCTCGCGATGGCCGGGGCAATTTGAAGCCTTACTTGAAACTTCCGGCGCCCGATGTGGAGAAACGGCTGGCTGCGGCGGATGACGAACTGAAAAAGGTTCGCGACGAATTGAAAGAGCTGGACAAAAAATTGGAAGCGGGTTATGACCAATGGGCTGCTTCCTACGATCCGGGTGCGACGAAGTGGCGCACTTTGATTCCTTCGAGAGTTACTTCTGACGGCGACGTTGGATTCGCCGTACTGGAAGATGGTTCCGTGCTAGCCTCAGGCGCTCTGCCAGATAAGGACATCTACACATTCACAGCCGAGACGAATCTGACCAATATCACAGCGTTTCGCTTTGAGTTGTTGCCCGATGCCACACTGCCCGGCGGGGGCTCCGGCCGTGGAAAAGATGGCCGCGCCGTAGTGACTTTGTTTGAAGCGAAGATGGACGGCAAACCCGTGGCGCTGCAAAACATCACAGCCGATTTTGCTCCGGATGGCGCGGTCCTCAACAACGTAGTGCGGCCGATGAAGCAGCTAAAAAATGGCTGGTTCGTTTCCCCCGAACAGACCAAGCCGCATTTCCTGGTGATTGAACCGAGGAAGGTATTGCGGCAACCGGGAACAAAGAAATTTTCCATTCGGCTCGGCAATTTATATGGCGAGGGAGAACTGATCGGACGCTTTCGCATATCTGTTTCCGACACGGAATTCCCCGAGCCAAAAATCACGAAATTAAAAAAGTTCTATACCTCCCATTTAACCGACCATCGCGTAATTGCTGATCGAATCGTCGATTTGGATGCAAGGCGCAGGGCCATTGATGCAGAGCAGCCATCAACAATGGTGATGAATGAAATGGCCACTCCCAGAGATGCATTCGTGCTGACTCGGGGAGAGTACGACAAGCACGGAGCGAAAGTTACCGCCGCCGTTCCCGCGTTTCTTCCGCCGCTGCCTGCCGGCGTCCCAGCGAACCGCTTGGGGTTGGCCAAGTGGCTGGTGGATCCGGGTAATCCACTCACCGCGCGCGTAGCCGTCAACCGCTTTTGGCAATCCATCTTTGGCACGGGCCTTGTAAAGACATCGGATGATTTTGGTTCACAAGGGGAGCGTCCATCTCACCCCGTATTGCTTGACTGGCTTGCGACGGAATTTATCCGCTCGGGGTGGGACACGAAAGCTCTCCATAAGCGCATCGTGATGTCCGCCACCTACCGCCAATCATCGCAAGCGACTCCCGCACTCATCGAGCGTGATCCGGAAAACCGCCTGCTTGCTCGTGGCCCACGCTTTCGCCTTACGGCCGAAGAGATTCGCGACCAGGCCTTGAAAGTGGCCGGGCTGCTTTCCGCAAAGGAAGGTGGCGAGGCGGTGAAGCCATATCAACCACCAGGCGTTTGGGAACAACTTTCCGTGATTGACGATCAAGTGCTCTATGTGCCCTCAAAGGGGGAAGATTTATGGCGGCGCAGCGTCTATACGTTTTGGAAGCGAACCTCACCACCCACAGCCCTGGCCACCTTCGACGCCCCCTCGCGCGAGTATTGCGTGGTTCGGCGTTCGCGCAGCACCACTCCACTCCAAGCGCTGGTGCTGTTGAACGACGAGACCTACGTTGAGGCCGGACGCAAGTTGGCGGAACGCATGATAAAGGAAGGCGGAAAACGTCCGGCCGATCGGATCGCTTATGGGTTCCGTTTGGCCACTATGCGCAAACCCACCGCTGCCGAAATTGGCGTGCTGACCAACGGACTTGCGCGTCGCATGACCGAATATCAAACTAATGGCAAAGCCGCCAAGCAGTTGCTGTCGCAAGGGGAAGCCCCTCGCGACACTGCCATTCCCATGCCGGAATTGGCCGCCTACGCAACCGTAGCCCAAGTGATTTTAAATCTGGATGAGGTGGTGACCAAGCAATGAACCCGCTACGCGAGCATATTTTTGGCATGACACGGCGCCAGTTGTTTGGCCGCGCTGTGAATGGCGTTGGCACATTGGCCTTGGCCTCATTGTTGGACGGCGCCACTGACAAAGCAGTGGCTCATCCGGCGCTCGAAGGCTTTCCCAACTTCGCCCCAAAAGCCAAGCGCATAATTTATCTCCATCAATCTGGCGCGCCCTCCCAACTGGATCTTTTCGACCCCAAACCAACTCTCGAAGACCAGTTCAACAAAGACTTGCCGGATTCCATTCGGCAAGGGCAGCGGCTAACCGGCATGACCTCAGGCCAGAAGCGTTTCCCCGTGGCCCCATCCAAATATAAGTTCGTCCGCCACGGTCCCGCAGGCGCCTGGTTCAGCGAATTGATCCCCAACATTGCCTCGATTGCCGGTGACATTACCGTCATCCGTTCCATGTACACCGAGGCGATCAATCACGACCCAGCCATCACGTTCATTCAAACTGGCAGCCAAATCGCCGGACGGCCCTGCATGGGCTCTTGGGTCAGCTACGGATTAGGCAGCGAATGCCAGGACCTTCCGGCGTTTGTCGTAATGATTTCCCGAGGCTCCGGCAGGCCCTTCGATCAACCCTTGTACGACCGCCTGTGGGGCAACGGATTCTTACCGTCAAAGTACCAAGGCGTGAAGTTCCGTTCCGATGGCGATCCTGTTTTATATTTGTCCAACCCGGCGGGCGTCAACGATAAGGTACGCCGCTCGATGCTCGATGACATCTCGAAGTTGAACGAGATGAATTTGAAAGAGTACGGCGACCCGGAAATTTCCGCCCGCATCGCCCAGTATGAAATGGCCTACCGCATGCAAGTTTCCGTTCCCGAACTGACAGATCTGTCGAAGGAGCCCGAATCTACGTTTGCCATGTACGGGGAAGATGCGCGCCGTCAGGGATCTTACGCAGCCAACTGCGTTTTGGCCCGCCGCATGGCCGAACGCGGAGTGCGTTTCATTCAGCTCTACCATATGGGATGGGATCATCATGAATCGGTGCCGAAGCAATTGCCTCCGCAATGCAAGGATACCGATCAAGCCTCGGCAGCGTTGATCAAGGACCTGAAGCAACGTGGCATGTTGGACGACACACTAGTAATTTGGGGCGGCGAATTCGGCCGTACGGTGTATTGCCAAGGGACATTGACGCGCGAGTCCTACGGCCGGGACCATCACCCGCGCTGCTACAGCATGTGGGTTGCCGGCGGTGGTTTCAAGGCTGGCGGTAGCTATGGCGAAACGGACGACTTCTCCTACAACATCACGGAAAATCCGTTGCATGTGCACGATCTGAACGCAACGATTATGCACTGCCTGGGGGTTGATCACACAAAGCTAACCTACCGCTACCAAGGCCGCGATTTCCGGTTAACGGATGTGCATGGCAACGTGGTGAAAGCAATCCTACGCGGCTAATCTTTGAGATCACAATTTGTGATCTCAAAGGTTTCGACTGCTCAGCACAGTAGCGCAACATGCCCTAACGAGGCGTCAGTAAGATCGTCTCCTCAACCACCGCCTCCACCGCCTTCCGCGTAAACGGCATCGGGTGATACTTCCCAATCTGCCAATCACTCAACAAATCCGAATAATGCGGACTCGCCGGATCGCCTGATTCGCCCGGCACATTCGTCATCACGCTCCTGTCCCAATTCCCCACATCCAAAATCTGCCGGAAGCTCGCTCCCGCAGTCTGCCGGAAATTCAAACCACCCGCTGCCATCACCGTATTCGCATCCCCGGGCCGATGCATCGGCCCGCGATTGAACTCCGCCTTCTTCAGTGGATGCTCGAACGTCAAGGAATGAAACCGGCCCCATTGCCACTTGTCGATCTCCGGTCCCATATTCCGGTTCAGATCGGTAATGCTAAACTCCAGAGCCTTCTCCAACGCCGCCGGATTAGGGTTCGCCTCTAAGATCTCCAGCACCTGCGTCAAAGCCATCCGCGCCCCTAATTCCGGAGGATCCACCAGCAGCGCGCCAATCCGCGCCGAAATCAGTTCGTACAAAAATGCCATGTTCGAATCGGCCGTCACATTACCATCCCACGCCAGAAATTTTTCCAACACGCGAGCACTCAACGATATCGGTGACAGCTTCAGCGTCTTGTATAGTTTCTGGAGTCTCTTGGCGGGCAGCGATTGCGTGTCATACTGCAGTTTCTCGAAATCCAGCACGCCCCACTTCGACTTTGTCCCAAGCACTTGTTTGATGCGATCAGCACGAAAACCCGGCGCCCATTCGTACTGCAACTCGTGACCATAGCCCGGCGGAAGAATATTATGATTCGCCGTCACCAGCGTCTTCGATGCCGGATTAAAAGAACGAGGCAACTCCGCCGGGTCCAGAAACCCTTGCCATTCAAACTCCCCACCTTCGCCGGGCACGGGCAACAAGCCATGCCAGCCTTTCCGCAGAGGCGTCATGCCCGCCACAACCCAACCAATATTCCCATCGGCATCGGCGTAAAGCATGTTCTCAGCCGGAGCCTTGAAGCGAGCCATGGCCACAGTGAACTCTTGCCAATTGTGCGCCCGAATCAAAGACAAGCTCGCCAAGTAACCGGCGGTTCCAGGCTCCTGGCCCACCCAGCGCATCGCATACGCTTTGCGAGCCTTTGTGTCTTTATAAATTACCGGACCATGAAGCGTCCACTCAAGCTCTACTACTTCGTTACGCCCGCCGCGGATCGGAATGGCCTGCCGCTCCGACGCGATCTTTTTCCACTCGCCCTTGTAGCTGTATTGGCTATCATCACGTGGGTGAAGCGTTTCCACATACAGATCCATCTGATCAATCCCAGCGATAGTGAATCCGAATCCGATATGGTCGTTATGTCCCAGTGCGACGCCAGGCAGCGCCGGTTCGCCCGCGCCGATTACGTTCCAACCAGGAGCCACCAGATGCACAGTCTTGCGTAGCGATGGAATCTGCATGTTGCGATGCGGGTCACTCGCCAGGATCGGTTTTCCGGTGCTCGAAAGCGCTCCACTTATGGCCCAGTTGTTACTCCCGGAAAGCCCATTGATAGTCACATTGCCCGTCGCCTCCACCAGATCGCGAAAGGCTTCTACATTGATATCGGCAAGGTTCAATCCCTTCGGAATTTCAATCGGAATCTTCGGATCCACCGGCAAGAACCTGTTCACCTTTTCGATGCCAAACGCCTTCACATCCACCACCCGCTGAATTTCCTGCGTCACGTTGTGCAGCATGCTCAAAGCGGGAATTCGAGTCAAAATATCGTTCGGATCCCAACGTCCGGGCTTATAGCCGGCCGCCTCGAAATCTTGCGTGAACTTGCCTCCGCGCGAATCGATGTAGGCGTTTATGCCGTTCGTAAATGCCACGGCGATCTCAAAGGTGTCAGGCGCGTAGCTCGCCCACTCAGCTTTGAAATCGCCGCGAAAGCGCAGCAATTGCGCCATGCGGTCGCGTTGCAAGTAGCTGGCGCCAAGTACTTCGGATAATCGCCCAACCCCCGCGCGCCGCCAAAGGTCCAATTGAAACATGCGGTCTCGTGCCGCCATGTAGCCTTGCGCGAAAAACAGATCTTCACTCGACTGGGCATAGATATGCGGAACGCCCCACTTATCGCGAAGAATTTCCACCGGCTGTTTTAAGCCCGAAAGCGCGATAGTTTCAGCGGCTGCGGGAAGCGAAATTAGAAGAAAAAGGAACACTCCGCACATCTATTGGTTTCCTTGATTCGATGGCCACACCGGCCGTCGTTTTTCTTTGAATGCCTTCACGCCTTCTACAAAATCCGGATTGCGAAAATTCTCCGCGCGCAACGCCAACGCAACCTGCCCTGCCCGTTGGCCATCCAGCACCCGCGCCTGATGAGTATAAGCCATGCCGAAACGCACCACCGCGCTGGGCCATTCCGCTAACTGCCGTCCGATGCCTTCCGCCCGCTCCTCCAATTCAACGGGAGGAACCACATGATGCACCAATCCATATTCTTTCGCTTCATTGGCCCCAAAGATTCGCGATGACAGCGTTAATTCCAAAGCCCGCCGTTCGCCCATCGCCGCCACCAGCGCCC
>JAYVXT010000101.1:0-2526 GCA_043785065.1 Bryobacterales bacterium
AAAGGCTCCAAAACCCATGCTCCAAGTGAAAGCCCAAGAGGACCATACCCACGATGTAAAACAACGAAGCAGGCCATTGATGGAATCCGCTCACCACAGTGTGGTGCACATTGCCCGGCTGGAAATCGGGATGCACTTGCCCGCCGGTGAAGTGCAGCAGATGGTAAATCAGGAAGCAGGCAATAATCGGTCCACTGATCCACATCGTACGGCTGGCATAACTGGAATGCGCATTGTCTTTCTTGGCGTAAGCGTTGGGGCGCGCCTTTACCTGCGTTCGTGCCAGGGATATAGAAGACCAAATGTGAAAGGTTACGGCAACCAGCAGCACTCCTCTAGCAACCCACAGCAAGCCGCCCAAGTGACGCAAGTTCTCTGCGTAGATATCGATTGGATACCGCCCAGCGGCGTCCGGAGGCAGGAAAAGTTGCAAATTACCCAACAGGTGAGTCAACACAAACCCGAAGAGCATCAGCCCGGTGAGAGCCATCACGGCCTTCTTGCCGATTGTTGAGTCGTAAAACCGGGCAGTCCGCTGAAAACTTACTGTAGATGTGGCCATCGAAATATGTTGAAGGGTTGCAGCTACTTCCACGTTTCCTAGGAGTGCAGAGAGTAAGCGCCTAACCTTCTATTATAAAGAATATCGGTAGCGTTTCTTGACGCAAAAAATTTGGCCCGGATAAAGCAGGATAGCCCCTACGCCCGCCAATGAGTAAAAGTCCATTTTCTTACTTGTTAACTGTTCCACCAAGGTGGGGATACAAGCTGCTAATCTGTTGAATAATTGTTAGAGTGGTGAAACTGTAAAGTCTGCGGAGGTTATCAATGGGAATCTCTAAGTTGTTCGAAGGCATAAGAGTGGCTAGAATCCCACTGCCCCAATTGCTGTTTATCTGCTCCGTAGCCGTGCAAGTTTCTCCAGCACAGGATCTAGGGACCCAAGCCTGGCAACTCAAGCAGCGTGGCGAACCAACCGCCGCGCGCGAATTACTTGAAAATGCCGTTAAATCAAGTCCCACCAGTGTGGGAGCCTGGAAAGCTTATTCCGAGTTTCTTGACCGCCACGGCGACACCGGCGCCAGGAACGCCTACGAAAAGTATCTTGCCACGGCAACCGGTCAACAGGACAAGCAGGCCATCTCGCGCAGACTGGTTGTGCTCGACCTTCTTGCTGGCGATAATTCCAGCGCAGCAACCCACATTGAAAATTACCGCTCCCTGGGCGGTAACAATTTTTCGCTTCCCACTACTCCCGTAAAAGCCCCCATGACGCCGGGCTCCTTCATTGAAATTCCCGGACCTCTCCGCTCCTTCGCTCGAATGGCGGCTCTTTCCCCCGATCTTGCGCCCGAAGAGCTACTTCCCGCTCTTGCTCGCAACGTGGTCACCAACGGATATCAAGCCGCCTCCAGCAACGAATCGCTTGAACCAACTGAGTACCTTAAGCTGATCAACCGTTACCTGGCCCAAGCCCGCGAGTTGGCCAAACTAGCCGGCGATAAGAAAGCGATCCAAATCGACCAATGCGATTCCACCGTAACCGGCGATGTGCTGAAAATAATCGGCTACCGCATGCGCGGCGGCTGCGGCGCGGAAGTAGTGCTGGAAACCGTTAATGCCACCAAGGCATTCCTCACCATCGATTCCGGCTTCCCTCTGGCCGAACTGGAACAATCGTTACGCGCCAACCGGCCCTTTAGTCTTAACTATGCTTCCACCCAAATCCCCGTGCTGTTCGTGGCCGAATATTGGCAATCCGCCAAAGATAAACAAAACCAGGAATTCATTGATTCTTTCCTCGGCGATCCGCAACTCTGCCGCCTCTATTTAGGGTTGGCGAAGTTGGACCGCGAAACTTCCGAGCGGATGCGTAAATCCGTTACAGTTCAAAAACTAAAAGCTTTCGCCCACGTCTTGGATTTCTTCGGCGGTATGTTCTACATTGAAAACGGCAAGGCGGTCGTTCCCGGCGCTCCTAAATCAGAAGCCGTCTGGGCGGAATTAGTCGGAGCCCCCGTTACCAATCCTGAAAAGTTTTTTGAAAACTTGATGTCTAAAGATGATGGCTGGCTATGCAGTTATTTCGACGCCTTGCTTCGCATCCCGCATCAGAACCTCCGCGATTACTTAACGGAAACCGCTCGCATGAAGCGCTTTTACGCCGCCCTAAAAGGTAAGGTTTCCAGTCCCGGTCCGGCTCGGCCCGTGTTCCGCGCTAATACTGACTTGATGCTGCTCACCACCCGCATGCGCATGGAGCCGAACGGCAAGCCCCACATGCCAGGCGCTGTTGAAACATGGCGCGAACTTTTCTTGAAGCATCCCCATGGCAAGTATGATGGCAAACTAACCAAGGCGGCCGCGGGTTGGAAAGACGTTGACGACGTCATTGAAGCCATGTATGCGTTATGCCGCAAGTCTGTCGAAAACGAGCCCCTTAAAATGTTCATGGCCATAAGTGACATGAATCGCCGGCGCGCCGAGCCTCTCTCGAAAGCCACTGTCGACCGCTTGGTGAAAGAC
>JAYVXT010000102.1:0-8368 GCA_043785065.1 Bryobacterales bacterium
TTTGCGGGTTGTAAATCAGTTGAATGCTGCTGAGCGCCCCGGCCAATTGGATGGCGAGGAAGGTGCGGTTGCCTGCTTGCACTTGCACGCCTTGACGGAAGGCAGGCATGAAGGAACTGAGGTTGACGCGAAGCGAGTAACGATCAGGCGTAAGTCCATCAAAACCGAATGCGCCTTTTTCGTCGGTGGATGCGGTTCGGATCAAGCGGTCGAAGCGATTATATAAGGAGACAGTGGCGCCCAATTGGGTAACGCCGCTAACAGTGGAGACAATCCCGATAATTGTACCTACCGGTTTTTCGAGACCAGCCGCTTGGCACACAGGTAGAGCCAGCGTTCCGGTCAGACAAAATGCGGCAACTCCAATCGTTAGCCGGTCCATGATCCTCTCTACAAGCGCGGACTCTTCTTATTTCTTAGGAAGAGCGGACGCAACGGACGTTAGGCCTTCAATCACGGTGAACGTTGCTGAAGGCGTTATGGTTTGGTTCCGAAGCTTATCGGTAACCTTCATTTTTAGTGTATACTGTCCTGGCTCCAAAGTTTTGAGGGGGAGCAATTTTTCGACGGTGAAATCGGTTCCCGTCTTTTCCCCAACCACTTCGGAGAATTCAAAAATCTTCTGATCGCTGCCTTTTTTCGTAACCTCATACTGAATAGAACCGCTCGGTTTATTGGAGCGTTCGTCGGTTTGGAAATTATACAGCTTCATGAAAATGCCCATTTTTTCGTCACGCTTGAAGGTTTCGTTCACGCGCGGGCGAACCTTAGTGGTTCCGATCACAAACGGACCGCTGCCAATGGAGCGGCTGTCAACCTTTTCGATTTGGTCGGCCAGCACGACACTGCTGGCGCTTAGTTGTTCGTCCTCTTGACGAGGAACGTTCAGAACCATTTCGTAGTTGTTCATGTTGCCGCCGTAGACATCTTTCACAACCAGGTTCAGCCGGTAGGTGCCGGGGGCAAGTGGAACGGACTTCTGATAGATCGATGCGCCTGTTGAGGCTTCTTCCAACATTTCCTTGGGAATTTCAACAGCCACTACATCTTCAAACACGTTGGCCACGCGCCGCGCCATGGTGGTGATGCGGGCGTATATATTGACAGCCGCTTTAGCGATGCCTTCCTTGTTCTGGAATTGTAGATCTTTCCGTTCCAGTTGCAACGTGATGTTGGTCTGAATGGAAGTGGAGGTGATCTTCATGAAGTCAGCCCGCACGCGAATGGGCAGGATGTTGAACTTCACGGTAGAGGTGACAGCCGCTTCCAGATCCCTAAACTTAATAGGAGGAGCCTTCTGCAAATTGGCGAACTGTTGCAGACGTTCAAACTGATTCATCTTCATCGAGGTGGGTTGATTACCGATGCCGAGCCGGGTGCCGTCGGTGCGACTAAAGCGGTCTGTCTTGCTGGACAAGCCCATCTGTTCCATCAAGGTTAAACCCGCTCCGGGGACCATCATCAATGCGTCTTTTTCCGAAGGATCCATCGTCATGCGGTATTCGCCGGTCATGGTGGTGTCCACGAATTCAATGATGATATCGGAGCCGATGCCTTCAAGATAGCGATAACGCCACTTCTCGAAAGGATAAGTGGAAGTTGTGCCGCCGCCTTCTTCGTAGGGGCGTTCGTAGGTTCCGCCGGAGGGGTGAGATTCGTTTTCATCGGGCGGGCCGAATGTGATGTAGATGCGGCCGCGATCCGTTTTCCATCCGGGGATACCGGAAGCATACCGTTCGTTGGAGTAGGCAATGCGGCGATAGTGCTCTTCCTTGAATTCGTTTTCCATCGTATCTGGCGTGGGGTCGCGCCGCAGCCAGAAGGATTCGATGAAATTTTCGCGCTCGTCTTCGGTGCTCATGCGCTTGAATGCGGACTTTTCTTCATCGCTGATGATGTAGAGCACGTCTTCGTTAAGCCATTTGCGGTAGGGGCCTTCGAGTTCCTTGCGAAGCTTTTCTTCCTGTTTCTTTTTCTGTTTGTCGGTCAGCGGCTTGGCCACCGTTTCGCGAGTGGGTTCGTCGGCTTTTTTCTTGTCGGCGGCGAGTATGCTCCCCGACAACAAAATCCCGCTAACCAATCCTACTTGGGCAAACATGCTTCGTAATCTCATCGGCCCTCCCCCTAAATTCCGAGCCTTCCGCTGTGCCGTTTTTTCACGGTATGACGAAATGGAGACGGAGAATTAGCTATTTAGATTCTAAGGGTTCTACGCGGCGGGGTCAAGCGCCGTTTCGTAAACTTGTCGCGCGGTTTGAGGAGGCGATTAACGCCCATTGGCGGAGAAATTACTATGGGTTGGGGTATTTGGGAAGCGGGCTGGGACGCCCACCCGTAAAGTGGCGACATCGCCGCCACTCTGCGCAAACTCCAAATTCGTTCCAGGTCCAACACTGTTCACTTAGGACCCGTCGACTAGCCTCGACTAGCCCACGATGAAAATCGGGGGATTCTTCCGAACCCAGTGCGCTGCCGGAGCTCCGAACAAATCCCCCGATTTCGAAGCTCAGTGAAAATCGAAAAAGCCCGGTTTAATTGATCGCGACGAGGGCAGGCAAAACCTATCCTCAGTCCTAATTGGCCGCACCACGGACTGTTTTTCTCACGACGGACCAAGGCATCCCGCCTCAGCAGAACCTTTCCGGGCGCAAGAGATCCGTCCTTCCGTTCACGAACTAACCAGATTGATGACCTTCTGCCTGCGGTTGGAGGCAAAGTTGAAACCTGGTCAAAACGCAATCGCCTCCGGACCTTCGTGACTGAGATTTCGTTGATCGCGAGTTTAATCGGAGTTGATAACGATCATCGGTCGAACAGCGGGTGAGCGGCTTGGCAAGCAATGCCCGGTACTTGGCGGCCTCCTCGGGCGGCATGGTCTTGAGCAGTGGCCGCATCGTGTAGTTTCCATGGATTTTGCCGTCCCGACGGAACATCCAGTCTGAGATTTCAGTCTTCTTGACCTTCCACTTCTGACCAATCTTCACATTGTGAACGATCCCTGGCTCATTGCTGATCGATCCTTCGAACTGTTCATCGCCATACGAGATGCCGGTTAGCCAAAAATGCTCCGTCGCATCCGCATCCGTAACTCTTACTTTTACAGCGAAATCATCGCCTTGCCCTTTCTTCTTCTCCGCAACGAACCAATCCACTTCACTACGAGCCCGGGCGGTCGCTTGCTCCATATCGCTTTCGTCGTATCCGCTCGTAATTAATTTATCTGGTAAACCTCGATTGCAGGCGCTGATCAGAAACATAAGAACACCTACAAGCAAAAAGTCAATCTTCATCACCCGGACGTCTCCATGGGGCATTTCGCAACAACTAAGAGGTAGTTGCTGAATCCCTTCGATAAATTCCATGAAAAGTAATTGGGGTTACCAGGCCGTCAGATAAACGCAACCGACCCATCGGCGCGGAAACTCGGGGCGCGTCTCCAAGCCTTGGCCGGCATCGTCCGGAACGCCTCTTCATTCAACTCAACTCCCCAACCCGGTTTAGTGGGGACATCCACGTAGCCCTGCTTCACCATTAAAGGCTCGTTAACAATATCCTTGTAAGGCGCCGCGTCCGGAGCGTGGTATTCGAGGATCAGGAAATTCGGAGTTGAAGCGGCGAAGTGTACGTTGATCACTGTCGCCAGAGGGCTCATCGGGTTATGGGGGGCCACCATCATATATTGCGCCTCGGCCATGGCGGCGATCTTTTTCAATTCAAGGACGCCGCCGCAAAGGCAAATGTCCGGTTGGACGATGTCCAGAGCCTGGGCGTTGATCAGATCGCGGAATTCGTATTTGGTATAGTTTGCCTCGCCGCTGGCTAGTGGGATATTGACGTGGTCGGCCAACTTCTTCATGGCGTCGACATTTTCGCAACGGATTGGCTCTTCCAGCCAGAAGGGATAATATTCTTCAATCTCGCGGGCAATGCGGAGAGCGCGCTGCACCTCGAACAGGCGCGCATGGCAGTCGACGGCAATGTCAACGTCGGGACCCACCATCTCTCGCACGGCTTTGACACGTTGCCCAGCGATGCGGGTAACCATGTTGTAGGCCATGGCTCCGTCGCCGTTTTGGTGCGGAGCCATCTTCACGGCGGTGTAGCCGTACTTTTCGATCAATGCCTTGGCGGAATCGGCGGCGGCTTGCGGCGAATTGCCTCCAATGCTTTGATAGACGCGAACCTTATTGCGAACCTTGCCGCCGAGCAGCGCCCAAACCGGCAGCCCAGCGGCTTTGCCGGCGATATCCCACAAGGCGTGTTCAATGCCGCTGATGGCCGCGTTAACGATGAGACCCCCGGGGAAGCGGGTCGTATTGTACATCAGGTCGAACAGGTATTGGACATTGCGCGGGTCCTGGCCGATTAACCAGAGTTTAAAATCTTCGATGACTTTAACGGTGGCCTCGTCCGGGCCGCAGGAGTATGCCTCGCCGATTCCGTGGATGCCTTGGTCGGTGTAGATTTTGACATAAAGCCAGTTTCGGGATCCCGCGCCGACTAGGAACGTTTTTATGTCGGTGATTTTTATGGCGGGCTTATTGCCCATCGGCGCGGCGGCTTGCATCGCCATTGCCGGCAGGGTGGATGCGGCGGATGCTGCTGGGGCGGCTCCGGCTTGTTGCAGAAACTGTCTACGCTTTAAGTCTTTCATAGCTGAGCGATCCCATAATAAGGAACTCACGAATCGAATCAGTATCATAACCCATTGAGTTACTCATTGGCGATCCGCGTCCGGCGCACAGGTTTTATTACTCTTGCTGAACTCGTGAGCCCTTCCGCAAAGCCGGGAAGCAGGCTATCAAGGTGGGCGCAATCCTTCGAGGCGATTCATTTATGATGTCATTATGCATAGATTGTGCTTGTTCCTCCTAAGTGGATGCCTTTGGGCCGCGACCGCGGACGATGCCCGGAAGGTACTGACAGACGCGACCCACAGCAAAGAGGGGGATCAAAGGCGGGAAGCGGCGCTTGCCCTGAGCATGGTTCCAGCAAGAGATCCGACAGCCGCATTGCTTGAGGACATGATCAAGGACAAGGATTATCTGGTTCGGGTTGCGGCTGTCGATACGCTTGGCGAACTGAACGATAAGACCCGTGTGAATCTGCTAAAAACAGCTCTTGCCGACGACGTGCCGGAGGTTGCGTTTGCGGCGGCGAAAGCATTATTCACCATGAAGGATCCCGCCGGACTGCCGGCGCTTGAATCCGTTTATGACGGCGACCTGAAGGCCAAAAGCGGATTCTTCAAAAAGGAAATGATGAATAGTTGGCGCCGACTGAAAACGCCCCGGAGTGCGTTCTTCTTTGTAGTGGAACATGGGATTGGATTCGTTCCCATGCCTGGCGTTGGATTCGGTTATAACGCTCTGCAGGGAATGCTTTCCGATGCCGAATTCAGTGCGCGAGCGGTGAGCTTGTTGATGGTTTGCAAGGATAGGAGCAAGGCGTGCGATGGAATGCTGAATTCATCCTTTGATGACGATGATTGGACAGTGCGCGCGGCCACTGTGCATATAGTTGCAACGAAAAACATTGTTGCGATGAAGCCAAAGATAGCCAGGTTAATCACGGACAAGAAGGATAAGGTGCGTCTGCTGGCTGCCGCCGGATTCCTGAGAATGGAAACGAACCGGCCGGTAAAGGCTCCTGTTCGTCAGACTGTTAAGAAAGGCTGACCTGTGGTTCTTGGGACGTACCTCTCCGTTCAAAAATGGTCCACTCGAGTCACTTAGATAGGGCCCAATCCCATGGACGCAAGACTGGAGAATTGCAGTAGGGAGACGTGGCTTTTGAAAACCTGCATTCTTAGAGTGCTCGCCGGTTTGGAAATTGTACCGCTTCACAAAAATCCGCATCTTGCTAAGCATTCAAAACGGCGGCGTATCTAACGCCGCCGTTTCACGGATTGATTTGCCTCCGGTTCAACGCTTAGCGCAGGTCGAAGCGATCAAGGTTCATCACCTTCGTCCAGGTCTTCGCGAAGTCCTGCACGAACTTTTCTTTTCCGTCCGCCGAGGCGTACACCTCCGCCACGGTGCGTAACTCGGAATTCGAACCGAAGACCAAGTCAACAGGGGTCGCCGTCCACCTAACCTTGCCGGTCTTGCGATCGACGCCTTCGTAGATGCTCTCGGACGCCGTGGACTTACGCCACTTGATGGACATGTCGAGCAGGTTCACGAAGAAATCGTTGCTTAATGTCCCAGGCCGATCGGTGAATACCCCGTGCGCGGCTTGTCCGGCATTGGCGTTTAGGCTCCGCATGCCGCCAACCAGCACCGACATTTCGGGAACCGTGAGCGTCAACAACTTAGCGCGATCAACCAGCATCTCCGCCGGCGAGATGCTCAGATCGTTGCGGTAGTAGTTGCGGAAACCGTCAGCAGCGGGTTCCAAAAATGCGAAAGAAGCCACGTCGGTCTGTGCTTGCAACGCGTCAGCGCGCCCAGGATTGAAGGCAACTTGCACATTTTGCCCTGCACTCTTCGCGGCCTGTTCAACAGCGGCGCTGCCACCCAGAACGATCACGTCGGCAAGGGAAATCTTCTTTCCGCCGGACTGTGCCCGGTTGAAGGCCTGCTGGATGCCCTCCAGACGCTGCAACACTTTCATCAGTTCACCCGGATTGTTGACATCCCAATCCTTCTGCGGCGCAAGGCGAATGCGCGCCCCATTGGCGCCACCGCGCTTATCGGTGCCCCGGAACGAAGCAGCTGATGCCCATGCGGTCCGAACCAGTTCGGGTGTAGTCAACCCCGAAGCGAGGATCTTGGATTTCAGCGCCGCAACATCCTTTGCGTCGACCAATTTGTAATCAACATGGGGGAGCGGATCCTGCCAGATCAAGTCTTCGCGCGGAGCATCCGGACCAATATAGCGAGCACGTGGGCCCATGTCGCGATGGGTCAGTTTGAACCAAGCTTTGGCAAATGCGAGGCCGAATTCATCCGGATTCTCCCGGAAGCGCATCGCAATTTTCCGGTAGCTTGGGTCGGACTTTAGCGCGATGTCCGTCGTGAACATGATCGGCGCATGCCGCTTTGACGGGTCGTGCGCGTCTGGCACCAGGTTAGCTCCCTGATTGTTGGCGGGAATCCATTGGGTGGCGCCGGCTGGGCTCTTGGTTTTCACCCATTCGAAGGCAAACAAGTTGTTGAGATAATCCATGGAGTATTTTACTGGTGTGGAGGTCCAAGCGCCTTCCAAACCGCTGGTGACAGTGTCGCCGGCATTGCCGCTGCCGCACTTATTATCCCAGCCCAATCCCTGTTTCTCGACCCCTGAGGCTGCGGGCTCGGATCCTACACAATCATTCGGAGCGTGGGCGCCATGCGCCTTACCAAAGCTATGGCCACCGGCGATCAGCGCGAGAGTCTCCTCATCGTTCATCGCCATGCGGCCGAAGGTTTCGCGAATGTCCTTCGCGGCCGCTAGCGGATCGTGGTTACCGTTGGGGCCCTCGGGATTCACATAAATCAGGCCCATCTGAACCGCCGCGAGAGGCTTTTGCAATTTCCGGTCACCGCTGTAGCGCTCATCGGCAAGAAACTTTTTCTCGGGGCCCCAATAGACCAGTTCCGGTTCCCAGTCGTCCGGGCGCCCACCGGCGAAGCCGAAGGTTTTGAAGCCCATGGATTCCATGGCGACAGTTCCGGTCAATACCATCAGATCGCCCCAGGAGATCTTTTGACCATACTTTTGCTTAACAGGCCAAAGTAGACGGCGCGCCTTGTCGAGGTTGGCGTTGTCCGGCCAACTGTTCAGTGGATCGAATCGTTGTTGACCGCCTTCGGAGCCACCGCGGCCATCCGTTACCCGGTAGGTACCCGCGCTGTGCCAAGCCATCCGGATGAAGAACGGGCCGTAATTTCCATAATCGGCCGGCCACCAATCCTGAGATGTGGTTAGTACTTTCCGGATGTCCTGCTTGACAGCCTTCAGGTCGAGGCTAGCGAAAGCCTTGGCATAATTGAATTCCTTGCCCAACGGGTTGGACTCGGCGGAGTTTTGACGAAGTGGCGAGAGATCGAGTTTCTCAGGCCACCAGAACTGATTAGGCTTAGGCTGTTGAGCACTGGCGACATTCGTTAATAGGAAAGCTCCTGCGGTAGCCGCGAAAACGGTGAGCAGAGACTTCAGATTCTTCTTCATTGACATCTCCTTGAATGAACGGGAAATCCGTTCCGCTCTAAGTGTATGGGAGAAACCCCAATTTTGCTGCTATAGCTCCCATAGCCAGATCCTATAAGGGCAGTATTTTTATATTCCGACAGAGTTGAATCCCAGGGGTTCTGGGTGGCAAGCCGATCATCCGAGGACGGCGAATCGCGGTGGAGCATGTTATCGCGATGCTCGCCGCCGGTGA
>JAYVXT010000103.1:0-2522 GCA_043785065.1 Bryobacterales bacterium
GCAAGCCCGTGCCGGAAGTTCAGGTAGCGGAGACGAAAGCAATCATGCGTGTTCCCGCGCCGGCAGTAGAAAAACCCTGGGAGTTAAATAACGAGCAAAACACTATTCTAAAAAATAGTATTGCCAAGGGCGCGACGGATGAAGAATTGAAGTATTGCCTCACGGTTGCACGACGCCGCCGCCTCGATCCGTTCAAACAACAGATTTGGTTTGTGAAGCGATGGGACAGTAAAGCAGACAACGGGCATGGTGGCCTCGGCGCGTTTGTATATACGCCGCAAGTTGGCATCGACGGGTTACTTTTTACCGCCGCGCGCGATCATAAAGCCGAGTTTGGTTCTGTTTCCTTACCCGAGTACGGACCAATGGTAAAAAGAGGAGTCAGTACGCATCAGTTTGACGCTCCCGAGTGGGCCCGGGTAAAAGTCTGGAAGAAAGGTGAGACGGCACCGACCGAAGCACAGGCTTGGTGGGATGAATACTGCCCCGAGGATATAACCAAAGCACCGTTCTGGCGCCGCATGCCGCGCAGGATGATCGCCAAATGCGCGACCGCCCTAGCGATCCGGCAGGCTTACCCTGATTTGGGTGGGCTCTACATTCCCGAAGAAACCGAACGCATGCAGCAGGAGTTCAACCAGGATGTCACTCCGGGCGGGCGTTTGATCACCGATGCGGCCGGAATCGCTCCGTCAGGCCGGCCAGTCACCTATAAAGCGCAGTACGATGCCGCCAAAGCCGCTCAGGAAGCGATTGTAGCGAAGAAAGTGGCTACCAGGGACACAAGTCCCATCTTGGACGTAGAACCCTTACAGCAAAGCCCTGTTTTTGAAGAACCGGTATCCGGCGAACGGTTAGAGATTGAAATTGACTGGACAACGGAAACCAGCCCGATTGTCCGTGGGCAAATTGACACACTTATGCCCATGCTTCAAAAACATTGCACGATGACCTGGGGAAAGGACGAGTGGTATCACTGCCTACCCAAAGACGTTGAAACCATCCGGCAGATGGCGGAGCAGCTTAATTTCACACTGACCGAAACCATGCCGAAATTGCCTCCAAAGAGTTCTGGTGTTAAGGAGCCACCAGTAAAACAACAAGCGTCGGCCAGCGGGAAAAAGGAAACCCCTCCTTCTGTTGAGCCGACGCTTATGAAAGGCACGATCAAGGACACTTACGACAAGATGACCAAAGGCTCGACGGCAATGAACGGTAAAAAAGGCCGGCCATCGGTTCCGTACCTGTCCCTGCTCTTTCATAACAGCGACAACAAAAACATATTTTTATCCGTGTTTGACCTGGAGATGTTCAAGTATCTGCATGATGCCAAAGCCAACCAGTGGGAATGCGAATTATTTGTCAAGGTCTCCGGAGACTTCGCCAATGTCGTAGGGTTGAAACGCACCGGCACACGGGAATTTATAGACGGAAAGGTACCTGTAATTCAGCAATCGAAGCGTACCGGAGGAACTGAGAAGTTATTCACGTAAAAAGAAAAGAAGGAGGCGGCTTGACAGCAAGAGATAAGTTTCATAGAGGACAGACGGTTCAGACCAACGAGGAAGCAAATAAATTCGGAGCCGTAAGTGAAAAGAAGATAGGGATCGTCACGGGTTTTTCATATTTTGACCAGGAGATTGTAATTATCCAAGAAGGAGTAAGTGGCCCGCGTAAGAATTGGCACATGAGTTTTTGGGATCCCATGTGAGCGAGGATCCCAAAGCCGAAGAACTGATAACCGCCGCCGATGAATACTGGAAACATTTGGTAAGTTTTTGTTTGACCAGTAAAGAACCATCCGAACGCCTGGTAATTCATCTTTCAAGAAACGGAACACACAGCCCGGGAATGAAGCGAAAGGTTGACGCGATCCGAAACGCGGTGATGCACGGCGCGACCGAGAATCAAATCGTAGGGTGGGGGCAATCTCTCACTTTATCGGCATACGCGATCCGGAAGAAGAACGGCAACAATGAAAAGTATCGGCAATTACGCTGGCGGGTTCCGATGAGTTTAGCCGATGCGGTAGAGAATGAAACTGTTCCACGGATAGCGAAGGTATGCAACCTGAAAACCAGCGAAGAACTTTGGGAGTTTATCAATTCAGTGTTTGCCCATATGCCCGATCATTACTTGCGAATGTATGCCGGTGAACCGAAATTAAAGAGGGAACGATGAGGGGAGCATTAAAGAAAGCCCGTCCAAGAACACGCGGCCGTAAGTATCCCCGCGGTAAATATTGGATTCAGCAAAGAGACGCCGCCTTTCAACGCGCCGGCGAGAAGTGTGAAATCAGTGGAGAAAACCTTCAGGTATTGGTGGATGGTGGTTACGGGAAATACCCGGTTTGGAGTCGCGCGGCGGATCACATTATTTCGGAACGTTTTGTAAGACACTTCATCGGCGATGGCGCCGATCCTCACATCCTGGAAAATCTTGCGGTTGTCACGCCGGCGGTTCACGCGCGCAAAACTTCAGTGGAACGAAAGATTTATGCCGGCGACTGGATTGGCTACTGC
>JAYVXT010000104.1:0-2517 GCA_043785065.1 Bryobacterales bacterium
TTAGGTGTTTGTTCTGCATTGATATCCTGCGGCAATCTTAGTTCCTGCTTCTGATCCGGGCAAGGTTACGTTGGTGGGATGACTAAGGTTGTCTGGGAAAACAGAGGTACCAGCGGCGATCTGGTATTTTTGGATTTAGCGGCGATTAAAGGTGGCCAATGGTAATGGGACTTGGGCGAGAAAAGCACCTTTAGTTCCAGAAGTTTTCGGGGTTGAAATTCCAACCAAAAGTTGGGCAAACAGTACCATGCGTACGTGCAACCTCAGCAGCTAGAATTTGGGACGTGACCTACCAATACTTTTACTCCAAGTTAATGCTGACGCTTACGGTTTTGTCAGCGGCGCTGCCAGTTGCGGCGCAATCGGCAACGATTTGGCGTCCATTGCAACAGTTAGATTGGCAATGGCAGTTGACGGGGACCGTTGACCTGTCGGTGGACGCCGCAGTGTTCGACGTCGATTTGTTTAATGTGACGGCGGCAACTGTTAGCGCTATTCATGCCAAAGGGGCGAAGGCTATTTGTTACGTTAGCGTGGGTACCTATGAACCTTGGCGCGCGGACGCGGCTAGCTTTCCCGAAATTGTTAAAGGCAAAGCTCTGGGGGATTTTCCCGATGAGAAATGGCTGGATATCCGGCGGTTGGATATATTGGGGCCAATCATTGAGGCGCGCTTTGATCTGTGCAAGTCTAAGGGGTTCGACGCGGTGGAACCGGACAATGTAGACGGCTACACCAATAAGAGCGGCTTTCTGCTAACCGGGGATGATCAATTGAAATTCAACAAATACCTGTCGCAAATCGCCCATGCCCGCGGGCTCTCGCTAGGGTTGAAAAACGATCTGGATCAGGTGAAAGATCTTGTAGATAGTTTCGATTGGGCGCTGAATGAATCCTGCTTCCAATACAAAGAGTGCAACTTGCTCGCGCCATTTGTTGCGGCAGGCAAGGCGGTTTTTCAGGTGGAATACAAGATGACGGCGGATGCTTTTTGTCCGCAAGCAAATACGCTGAACTTTAATTCGCTTCGCAAGAATTTGAACCTGGACGCGTATCGCGTGGCTTGCAGGAAAGCGGTTGCGGAGTCGCCGGCGATTCAAGGGATCGTTAATTCCGCAAGCTATGCGGGAGGTGGCTTAGCGCCGGGAAGCCTGGTGACAATCTTCGGCTCCTCTATTGGGCCGGCTCAATTGATGACCATGAAATTGACGGCGGGCAAAGTGGATACGATGCTGGATAACACTCGCATCTTATGGAATGGGGTGGAAGCGCCGATAATCTACTTAAGCGCGGGGCAGGCTGCCGTAGCGGTACCGTATAGCGCGGCGGGAAAGGGCAAGATTGATGTGCAAATTGAAAGAAACGGCGTTCGTTCGGCGGCATACTCCGTCGACATTGCTTCCGCTTCGCCTGGAATCTTCACGGTGCTTGGCAGCGGATCTGGGCAGGTTGCGATGCTGAATCAGGATAATTCCTTGAATTCTTCATCGAAGCCGGCGCGCCCTGGGGATATTGTAGTTTTCTACGCGACGGGGGAAGGCCAAACTTCGCCCGGGGGAGTGGATGGCGTGATCATCGGCTCCACTTTGAGCCGCCCTTTGTTGCCGGTGCAAGTGGATATTGACGGCAAGGCGGCGGAGGTGGTTTATGCCGGCAGCGCTCCGGGCATTTTTGCGGGCGTGATGCAAGTTAACGTTCGCGTGCCATCAGTGTTTCCATCGAGCGCGGCATCGGTTGTGTTGACGGTTGGAACGCAAGCTAGCCAACAAGGGGTAACCATGGCGGTGCGTAATTGACCAGACGCGAGTTACTGGCTGGGGCTTCCCTGGCCAGTTCCGCCGCCGGCGCGAGTCCCAACGCGCCGGCGGCGAAGCCATTTGTGGCCTTCCACTATCAGGCTAGTTTCGACCAACGGGCGCTGGCTTGGTACACGCGCTTTGAGCATCTGGTTACGGGCGCAATTCTTGACCCGAAGACATCGGCGTCTCTTCGGCCCAATGGGACGCGGCTGATCGCCTATGAATGGTCATCCGGATTTTATGCAGGCGACTCGGTGTCGGCGCCATTGGATTGGCAGGAGCGAGTGATCGGGAAACGTGCTGATTGGTTATTGACTCCAAAGCCGGTGGCCGGGGCCGCCGCCGAAAATGGACGTGTGGCGGAATGGTACGATTTCGCCAATCCGGAATTTCGTAAAGCGCGCGCCCAGTATCTTGCCGGCCGATTGGTGGAAGCCGGATATGACGGCTATTTTTTCGATACTGTCGGCATTGAGCAGATTCCCTATCCGGCGAAGAAGGCATTTTCCGAACGGCATCCCACACTGGACTATAACGTGTGCCAGGGGGAGTTCTTTAAGGAATTGCGCAAGGCCATGCCCGCTGGGAAGATCATCTTTTTAAACCAGGGATTCCGCCATGCCGATGCGTTGCTGCCTTACGCTGATATGGACTTAAGCGAAAGCTACTTCACTTACATCGACGGTCAAAAAACCAAGTTGCGCCCGTGGCATGATAA
>JAYVXT010000105.1:0-8333 GCA_043785065.1 Bryobacterales bacterium
TGTTCGCGGCGGGGTTGGGGGATGTAAAAGAGGCGTCGGGCCATTGGGCTAGAATCGGCGGTCAGCGCCGATCATTTCGGGATTTGCTTTTGCCATCTCTCCTCATTTGTTGTCCTGCGGCGAGTTTCAATGGCTTCGCGGAACTTTGGGTTTTCTTTTGAATTTGGCGAGGCTGGAATGTCGTTACTGGCCGGAGGCATAAGGACCAGTATAATTGATGATTGGTAAAGTTATACCTAGACGCTTGTTGCCTGAGTCGGCTCACCGACGACCAATCTCAGCCAAGAATTCGCGAGGAGGCAGTAGCCATCGAAATGGTGCTTGCCGGTGTTTGCCGTGGTACGGTGGATCTAATCTCAAGCGAAGCCCTTCAAGATGAAGTAAGACGGAATCCGTCTATGGATAGGCGCCTGGAAGCGGAGACAATCCTATCCCTCGCCTCGATCACTGTCGAGATTGAGGATGCGACTACTCGCCGTGCACAAGGCTTGGTAAGTTTGGGCTACGGTCCATACGATGCTCTCCACATTGCGGCGGCTGAGTCCGCGAATGTTGACGTGATGCTCTCGACTGATGATCGCCTAATCAAGCGTGCCGCGCGCGGATTGGGTAACCCTCGAATTCCGGTGCGAAATCCGGTATCTTGGATGAAGGAGCAAGTACCATGATTGCCATTGACCAATTGACCGACGAGCAGTTCGAACGCCACGCCCTTGACTTGCTCAAACGCGAATTGGGTGCGGATGGTCTTGCCCGGTTTCTTCGGTTGAATCGCGCAGGCAATGGCGACTATACGCGTGATCGTGGTGATTGGCAGAAGCATCTTACGTTGGATCAGATCTTGGAATCCGTTCGCGAGCATCGCCAACGTTGATCCGTCAACGGGCCTTATTACACTCCCTCCGAAGTAATCGTGAAATCGTCCTCAATCAAGACAATTCAATATTTAGTCTCGAAACGCGGGCTACGGCATTCTGCGCGATGGGAACCAATCGTCCTTTGAATTCAGAAAATACCTAACTCGTGTTCCTATCGACTCGCTGTTCGCTTACGCTCGCCAATGCCTCGGCATCCCGTCCCCACTTGAAACAACCCATGAATACAGGGAAGGTCTAATTGCACAGGACCATTACCGAACTTTGTCTTCTCTAATCGGAAGTAGGTTGCTAATATGATAGATCACATCATGGACCTTGGCGCACATTCACTCGGCCTCACCCCACACGGCAGCCTATTGCTGATCCATGACGACGATGCGCAGCAGCTGGATACGCACTTAAGGGAACGGATCTTACAGGCGCTCGGCCGTGGAACCGGTCACTTGCTACTTATGCTCGGCGCTGAAGAAGCCGGAGCCACTTTGCCGCCGGCCGTCTCCTATTGGCGCGACTTCGGGGTGCGTTACGTGACGGCTCTCCGCACGCAACAGGGCGGTGAAGGCGCTAGCCCCAGGGCCCCTTTCGCCGAAGTTACCGAGGAAGAACTGGCACGGCTGGCCCTTCAAGCGCCGCCGATGACTGGCGGGGAGTACTTGACCCCGGCAGTGCTTCGTTCGCTATGGAATGGGATGGATTCCGCCTTTGGCGTGGAACTCTCCGAGTCCAAATGCGAAGTAGAAGCGTTCCTCAAGAAGCGCAACCCGGCATGGAATCTGGTGGGACGGGTGCACTTCAATCTTGCCGAGAATCGTAAGGATATGGATGCCCCTTTTGCTTTTCTGGCAACATACACCACACGGCTGTCCTCAAAATCCAATGCGCAGCACTTGCCCTTGGGACAAGCCTTGCGGGAATACGCGGGCGCGGCCAATAAAGACCGCCTTTTGTCCCTCCTGGTTCCCGTGCAGCGGGCCTCCGAAAAATGCGCCTGGCTGGCCAGTATGGTCGACGATGGCGAAATATTCCACCCACTGCGATGGACGGCGCAAGATGCCTTGCAGCTTTTGAAGGACATTCCGCATCTGGAAACGGCGGGTGTGGTGGTGCGGATGCCGGCGGCGTGGCGTGGCAATCGTCCGCCGCGGCCGCGAGTAACGGGTTCCGTCGGTGGCAAGAGTCCTTCGGGGTTAGGCCAGAATGCTCTACTGGACTTCCGAATGGATATTACGCTTGAGGGCGAAGTGCTGACGGCTGCGGAAATCAAAGAGCTACTTGCCCGTTCAGACGGATTAGCGTTGGTGCGGGGACAATGGGTTGAAGTTGATCCGGATCATCTAAAGCACATGATTGAGCGCTTCCGCGAAATGGAGCGGGCCGCAGGGGAAGGCCTGTCTTTTGGTGAGGCCATGCGGCTTCTTGCCGGCGCGAATCTGTCAGAAAGTGACGAATCGGCTACCGAGTCCGCGGATTGGGCTCAGGTGGTTGCCGGTCCATGGCTTGCGGACACCTTGAAAGGTTTACGAAATCCGGGAGGGTTGGACGGCGCAAGCCCCGGCGCCGCGCTCAAAGCCACGCTCCGGCCCTATCAAAAGGAGGGTGTGCGTTGGCTATACCTGCTTGCCAAACTCGGGTTGGGAGCTTGCCTTGCCGACGACATGGGGCTTGGCAAGACCATACAGGTGCTTTCCCTTTTGCTGATTCTCAAGCGGGAGAGCGATGGAAAAGCGGGACCGAGTCTTTTGGTGGCCCCGGCTTCTCTGCTAGGGAACTGGGCGGCTGAGATCGAAAAGTTTGCACCGGAATTGAAGGTTATTATTGTTCACCCATCAGCCATGCCTTCAACTGAAATGAAGGATATACAGCCGGAAACCATCGCGGCGGCGGATCTGATTATCACAACTTACGGATCGGTGCTGCGAACTCCCTGGATGACGGACTTCTCCTGGCGGCTCGCCGTCCTGGACGAGGCGCAAGCGATCAAGAACCCTGGGGCGAAACAAACCCGCAGCGTGAAGTTGCTAAAAGCCGGATCGAGGATCGCCCTTACAGGGACACCCGTGGAGAACAGGCTGGCGGATTTGTGGTCTATCTTCGACTTCGTGAATCCAGGACTATTAGGCTCAGCCAAGGAATTCACCAATTTCTCTAAGAGGCTTGCCCGTAGCCCCAAGGCATCTTATGGCCCCCTGCGGGAATTAGTGCGGCCTTACATTTTGAGGCGGCTAAAGACGGACAAGACCGTCATTGCCGACCTGCCGGACAAGACCGAAATTAAGGCGTTCTGCCCGCTTAGCCGGCAACAGGCGGCACTCTATACGCAAGCGGTACAGGACTTAACCGCACAGCTTGAACAGGCCACGGGAATACGCAGAAAAGGATTGGTGTTGTCGTTCCTGATGCGCTTCAAGCAGATCTGCAACCATCCTTCGCAGTGGCTGGGCGATGGGGGATGGAAGGAAGCGGACAGCGGCAAATGGGGACGTCTACGCGACATCGCCGAGGTTGTGGTGTCGAAGCAGGAGAAGATGCTTGTCTTCACTCAGTTCCGGGAAGTAACGGGCCCCTTGTGCGATTTTCTGGGCTCAGTATTCGGCCGGCCAGGTCTTGTTCTTCATGGCGAGATCGACGTGAAAAAACGGAAGGATCTGGTGCGCCGGTTTCAGGAAGATGAGTCCGTGGGCTTCTTTGTCCTTTCGCTAAAAGCGGGTGGTTCGGGTTTGAATCTTACCGCCGCCTCGCATGTAGTTCATTTTGACCGCTGGTGGAATCCGGCTGTGGAAAATCAGGCTACCGACCGGGCCTTCCGCATTGGGCAAACCAAGAACGTGCTGGTCCACAAATTCGTGTGCCAGGGCACTGTGGAAGATAACATAGACCAACTGATCGAATCCAAACGCCGCCTTTCAGAAGACCTGTTGGAAGGGGATGCAGGGGTTTTGCTTACCGAATTGAAAGACGACGAATTACTGAAGCTGGTTGCGCTAGACATCAATAAAGCACTGAAGGAGAACTAGACAATGGCGCGTTACAACGGTGGTTGGAAGCCTTATGTTTCCGTGGCCTCACGGCGGGCGAAAGCAATGAAGGAAATGGAGAAGCGCCGGAAGCAAGGGCAAACCGTTTCACCCATAGTGATTGAGGGACGGGACATCGTCAAGACCGTCTGGGGGGAAGCCTGGTGCGACAACCTGGAACGGTACAGTGACTATGAGAACCGGCTGCCGCGGGGCCGATCCTATGTGCGCAACGGATCGGTGGTGGATCTGCAGATAAAGACCGGAGAGGTCCATGCGGTTGTCAGCGGTTCGAATATGTACAAGGTTACGGTGAAGGTGGAGCCGGTCTCGAAGCAGCAATGGAAGTCCATTTGCGAGGACTGCGGGGGCGCGGTGAGTTCGCTGGTCGAATTACTCCAAGGGCGTCTGTCCAAAGGGGTGATGGAGCGTATTTGCCGGGCAAAGCAAGGTCTGTTTCCATCACCTGGGGAGATCAAAATATCGTGCAGTTGCCCGGATTGGGCGGGTATGTGCAAGCATGTGGCGGCGGTGATGTATGGGGTGGGTGCGCGTTTTGATCACCAGCCCGAGCTGCTCTTTTTGTTGCGCGGTGTGGATGAGAAGGATCTGATCGCCAAGGCTGCCCAGTCGATTCCGGTTGGGACGAAGGCGCCGTCAAAGGCAAAGGTGCTGGTGGCGGAGGATCTGGGCGGCATGTTTGGTATTGATATGGATTTGGGGCCAAATTTGATTGTTGGAAAAGGCAAGCCAGTCAAGAAAAAGGCGGCAAAGAAGCAGGTTGTAAAGGCAAAGCGGACGAAGGTCGCGGCGAAAAAGGCTGTCAAGAAAGCGCCTTGAGTTGGAGCAAAGGCGCCTAACAGAGGCTGCAACCCAGCCCGTCAAAACGCGGACAGGAATGTTGAAGTAACTCAAGTAGTAGTTGACGCAATCGGCTCCACACAATTTTAGGGTATTACACCCTACCCTAGTCAAGGAACAACTGATCGAGTGATCATTCCAAGCAAGCCTCTCCACCCAGGCTTAATTGGGGTGATCCTTCTCGGACGATTGGCGGTCAATTTAAATTGTCAGAGGCGAGGTCTTGGTAAGCGTATGCTTTTCAGGGCTATGCGGCAAACTTCAGGTGCAGCGAGCGTTGTGGGGATCAATGCATTCCTCGAAGCCGTGAAACAATCGGGCGACCTCAAAATGACTCCCGGCAAAAAGCTCTCCGACCTTCAAATCGCCGCAATAGAAAAGTGGATCGCCGACGGCCTGCCCATGCCAGAGCGCATGCTGAAAGCCAAGCACAACGGAGCCGACCACTGGGCCTTCCAACCGCCCAAGAAGGCCGCACTCCCCAACGTCGCCCAAACCGATTGGATCAAGACGCCGCTCGACCGCTTCATCCTCGCTCGCCTTGAAGCCGCCAAGTTGAAGCCGTCCCCCGAAGCCGATCACGCCACTCTGCTGCGCCGCGTCAGTCTCTATCTCACCGGCCTTCCCCCCACGCCTGAAGAACTATCCAGCTTCCTAAACGACGCCAAAGCCGACGCTTACGAGCGCCAGGTCGACGGAGGAACGCGAGTAAGGTGATGGGCGTCTTCGTCGCGGAGTTCGGCGTGATCGCGGCGGGGTTGGGAAATATAGAAAAGTCGTCTGGCCATGGGCTAGCAGCGGAGGCATGCGTCGATTATTTCGGGAAGCGGAGCTGGGTCTAAGCCTTTGCCTTCCTTCTTCATTTGTCTGCTGAGCGCGAGGTAAGGGTTTTCTTCCGGATTTGGCGAGGATGGAATATGGTTGCCAGCTGGAGACATAAAGACCAGTATAATTGCGCCCGATAAAAACCACTGAGCCTCCTCAACTGAGTTTCATTTTTTCTTCAACGTTTCGCGCCGCGCTTTGGCCCAACCTTCTTTATTCGATTGGCGTCCGCGGCCGATGGCTAGGGCATCTTGCGGCACTTTGTCAGTTATAACCGAGGCGGCGGCCACATAACTGCCCGCGCCGATTTCAATGGGAGCCACCAGCGTGGAATTGCTGCCGAGGAACGCGCCTTCGCCCACAATCGTGCGATGCTTGTTCACCCCGTCATAATTGCAGGTGATGGTTCCGGCGCCTACATTTACTTTCGAACCGATGGTGGCGTCACCCAAATACGTCAAATGCCCGGCCTTCGCGCCGGCGCCCATCTGTGTATTTTTTAGCTCCACGAAGTTGCCGATATGCGCTTTTTCTCCCACTTGGTTGTTCATGCGCAGGCGGGCAAAGGGTCCGACGCTGGCTCCGGAGGCAATAGTTGAATCGGCGGCCAGCGTATAAGGGTCAAGTAGGACGCCGTCGCCAAGTTTGGCGTTACGAAGCACGCTGCCGGCTCCGATGACGCAATCCTCACCGATCTTTGTGGCGCCAAGAAGCCTCACGTGTGATTCGATGATGGTGTCGCGACCAATGGTGACATCCACGTCGACAGTGACCGTATCGGGGCGTTCAATGGTCACGCCATCGAGCATCAATTCCTTTACTTTGGCGGCGCGGAAAATGCGATCCACTTCCGCCAGCTCAACCCGTGTATTAATACCTAACAGTTCTTCGGCAACGGGAAGTTCCAGGGGCCTTGTAGGATGCCCGTGTTCCCGCAAAATAGCCACTATGTCGGTCAAATAATATTCGCCGGCGGGGTTGTTTGTGGTGATGGAATCGATGTACTTCCACAGCAGATCCGCACGAAAGCAATAGATTCCCGAGTTGATTTCATCGATCTTAAGTTGGTCCGGGCCGGCGGCTTTCTGTTCGACGATAGCGGCCACGTTGCCTTCGCCGTCACGCACGATGCGGCCGTATCCGGTAGGATTGGGCACGCGCGTGGTGAGCACTGTTCCGGCGGCGTCCGATGAAGCCTGGGCGGCGATTAGACGCTCCACGGTATTCACTGAGATCAGTGGAGCGTCACCGTAAAGCACCAACAGTAAACCGTCTTTAGGTAGTTCGGATTGCGCGCATTTAACGGCATGGCCCGTGCCTTTGGGTTCGGGTTGCAAGGCAAACCTGACTTGGTAGGGGGCGAGGGTCCGCTGGACCGTTTCCGCTTGGTGGCCTGTTATTACAACAATACCGGACGAAGCCGCTACCGCTTGGCCCGTGCGCACTACGTGTTCAACCACCGTTAAACCGCCGACTTTATGGAGCACTTTCACTGTCTTCGACTTCATGCGCGTGCCGAGGCCAGCCGCGAGGATTACTACCGATACACGAGGATCCATCACTCTGCTTCCAGTTTATCGCCTGTGCGCAAGTGGAACTTTAGAGAATGTTCAAATGCGTGGCTTTAGCGCCAACACTGGTCACTTAGAACTCTGCGACTCGCCCTGATGGAAATGGGGGATTCCCTTCCGAACCGTGCGCTGTGGGGGCTCCGAACCAATCCCGATTCCATCGGGGGGCAGCGCCGGACAAGTTCGGCGATTTAACGAGGTAATCACTTTGTTTCGAAGCTGCTTCCGTTACCTGAGCAGTCGGGCCAGGGGGCCCTCCGCAGACCAGGGGGTCCGCCCCACTGCACACTGGTTTTTCCAAATTTCTGAAGATGCTTCTTGCATTGGAATGTAGAAACTCCGGAGTTTTCGATTCCATCGGGGGCTGGTCGCAGAGCCGGTCAGCTTTGAGATCGTTTGCCGTGATACGGCGGAAGAGGTCGAATTGGGGCAACCTGCTGCTATTCCTGAATCCGGTTTTGCAAACTAAGAAGTTAATCTAATCTACTATCCAAGCTTGTATGGAGCTCGGTACTTGTAACTCAGCAACTTGTTTGCCGCCTCATTATTGGTGAATCGCTCCGCCTTCGCATCCCACTTCAAATAGCTTTCCGTTCGCAAGGCAATATGCCCAAGAATGGCGTTCGAGGTGGAGATGTGCCCGGTCAAAACATCGCAGTTGCACTTGGTCCGGCTCTTCACGCAGTCAATAAAATTGCGCGTGTGCGGCGTGGTCTCAAGACGGCTTTCCACCTTCTTCGCCTCCATCGCCGACTTCATCGAAGGACGGTAGGCTTTCTCAGAATTGCGGTCGACGGGCGTTCTCGCCCCCATCGGCATTTCGGTGGTCTTCTCGGGAACCACCTCATAGCCGTTACTGTAAAGGTACATCGTGCCCTTGGTCCCGCGCAGTTCCATGTCGGCGCCACGCGGCGTTGCCGGCGCGGCATTGGCGTTGTATTGGAGGAAGGACATCAACACGCCGTCAAAGTCCCACATCACTTCGACGGTGTCGGGGATCTCGCGGTTATCTTTCACGGCGAAGACGCCGCCCATCGCCGTCACCGCGCGCGGGGAATCCTTGCCAAGGCACCAGCGCAACATGTCCATATAATGCACGCCGAAGTTGGTGATTTGACCGCCAGAGTAATCGTAAAACCAACGGAAATTGTAGAAAGACCGGTTGCGATTGTAGGGAACCTTGG
>JAYVXT010000106.1:0-8331 GCA_043785065.1 Bryobacterales bacterium
CGAGTGCAGACGTTCCAGAACTCCGCGATATTTTGCAGGAAAACGCGTTTCCCCTCTGCCGGGAATGGTCTGAACCGCCTTGCTGCATGGCCCCGCCAACGGGGATCCTGCTGGACACTAAAGATCAGAACGTTGGTATCAACCAGGAAAGCCAATTTTGCGCCTTTTGGAACTATTCACGCTCGTACATCTTTTCCCGTGTGATGTCTTCCGGATTAAGCACTGGTAGATTCTTGGGAAAGCCACTGGCCATTCCCGAAAAAGCTCGGCCTTTTGCGCACCAGTAAGCGGAGCCTCCTCTTGAACGGGGGTAGGGCCGATCTCCCGTTCGACAAGGCTTTGAATATACGCCTCCACACTTTTGCCTTCGGCCGAGGCTTTGGCGGAAACCTTTTGTTCGAGCTCTGTTTGGATTTCGAGCTGGACGGTCATGTTGATGTCTCCCAGGAAGTTCGCCTGGAGCAGCGGTCAAATAAATGAAGACGATTCCGGCTTACGCCACAAGCGGAAGAAGTCCTCCTCGCCATTTGGAGTTGTATTGCGTAGGACAATTTCGATGCGGCCAAGCAAGTCGAGGAAGTGATTTTTGACACATGCTCATCTGTTGGAAAAGCACCAATGCGAGGCCATGTCAGGAAAGATCTCAAGCACTGCCCCTGCCATTCTTGATGCTTCCCCGATGTTATGTTCTGGAAGAATTCCGTTCAACCTCCAAGATCTCATTAAGGTCATTGATTCTTTGTTCGATTTCAGCATCCAAACCTAATTGGAAATATTTGTTCTGAAAATCGAATGCATTCAGAAGCAATTGGTGGCTCAAGACAAGTCCCGCTGCTTCGAACCCTTCCCCTTTCCCGACGCAATCGAACCCCAGCGCGAACGCATTCGCTTCCTGGCCGAACAACTCGACGCCCATCGAAAACGCCACCAGAAAGCACATCCAACCCTGACGATGACGGAAATGTACAACGTCCTCGAAGAACTCCGCACCGGCCAACCCCTCAGCACCGTCAGCCAACGGATTCACGATCATGGCCTCATCTCCGTCCTGCGCGATATTCACGACGATCTGGACCGCGCCGTCGCCGAAGCCTACGGCTGGCCCGCCGACCTGGCCACCGAGGACATCCTGTTCCGCCTAGTGGAACTGAACGCCGCCCGCGCCGTCGAAGAACGCACCGGCCTGGTCCGCTGGCTTCGCCCTGAATTCCAAAAGACCTCCGGTACCCAAGCCGGCCTGGGAGTGGAGATGGAGGAAGAGGAAGCCACGCCCACTCGCGCGCCCCGCGCCGCATGGCCACCCACCCTACCGGAGCGCGTCCGAGTGGTCCGCGATTTCCTGATGCAGGCCCACGCCCCAGCCGGACCGGAAGCGGTAGCCCGCAATTTCACTCGAGCCCGAACCCCCGAAGTCAGCGCAATTCTAGAAACCCTAGCAGCCCTGACAAGCGAAAAGGTTAGGAAGCAATTACTGGGTTTAAATACTGAATTTTCTTATCGGCGTGAATCGGCGTGAATCCGCGGCCAAGAATCCAATACCCAGGATCCGGAAACTGTTTCTACCTACAATGAAAGTTTGAATCACAAAGCAATTCCACCTTTCTCCAATCCCACTAACTTACTCTCGAATAGTAACTTATCGGACCCAGTTCCCCACCCACCGCACCAACTCTACCTAACCCCTATGCCACAATAATGACGACTGTAGTTAGATCGGCCGATCAGTGAAGCGCTACGGGCCTCAAAACCCTTCCCCGCCCACGAAGCTATGGTGTTAAAAGTCCGCTCGAAGCGCCCAACAAGCGCCCGGGCGGCGCGTCAAGCTTGACGAATTTTATCAGATGAGTGTCCCGCAGTCCTCGAACAAGTGCCCGGGGATCAGCCCTAAACCGTCTGATTCAGTAACGCTTGGACGGTCCCCTAGGCGAGTGCGGTACGGGCAGCCAGGTTTGGCCGGAAGCGACAGGCTCAGGGATTTGCATAAATGAGACAAACCACGTTGAGGGATACGTGTGTCTAAACGAGCGCCGCCAGCAGCCACGGCGGGGCGTCGTCGGCAACGAATAGGACTTCGCCATTACGGCTTTCGAGTACCCTGTCTGGCGGGCCTCCGGGCGCACTGTTGTCATAAACTTCAAGGAGGTCCATTTGTTGGATTGCTTGTCTTAAGTTGGCCATGCTCGAGTCGAAGATGCGTCGCAGAGTGGTTTCCGAAGCGCTGTGTCCGCCAGCGTCAGACCTGGACATTACGCGTTCCAAATGCTGATGAAAGTTGCCCAAAGCCAAGTAACGCATTTCAACCGTGAATCCGACCGCCTTCGCCGCCACTGCTTGGTCAAACGTAACCCGGCTTCGCAACGTTGTCTCAATAGCAAAGCTCATCTTGCTGTTGATTTGGTTCCAGATGAAGGCCTCGAATTCCTTATTCACCTTGCTGGCGAATCGTAGTGGTTATCCCATGATAGGAACCGACATTGAGTGAGGCGGCTCGATCATCGGCGTTGAAAAAAGGGACATCAAATTTGGGCAACAACTTACATGACACACCCAACTTGTGATAAGGTTCTCATATGGGGAACAGCGCGGATAGACGCACGGAAAGGCGCGAAAAAGAGCGCGAGCGTAATAGAGAACTGGTTCTGTGGTGCTCAGCTGGAGCGCTTGCAATCGTGCTGATATTCGCCGCGCCTAAAAACCCTCTGTGGGCTGGCGTTTTATTAGCTTCTCTATGGTCGCTGTTAATAATCCCAGTCACCCACATTCCGTTGGTAAGAGATGCGCTTCCCGGATGGAATCGTTCGCTTGCGCGAGTGATAGCAACTCTTATAATGACCGCTTTTGTTTTTTATTTTGGAGCCTCTGTTTGGCCACATCCTGGATTGGACCTCCTCACAGAAAGCGAACAACTTCAATTCATATCTAAACTCGAAAGTATCGCAGGCGAGAGAACTCCGGTTTCGGTAATGTGTCCACCTAACGAAGAAAAGGAGTGCGTTCTAGCGAGTCAGTTTGTCGAAATGTTCGGTAGGGCCGGTTGGCCATTAGTCAGTCAGCGCGTCGAAAGGGTAGCCGCTGGCAGACCCCAACGAGGATTTTATTTCGTACTTCACTCAATTGGCGATAAAGACTACAGTAATCCGATATATCGAAAGCCAGGAGTAGGCGTCTGGACCCAACGGCCAGTGACTATGCCAGGCTTGAAGTCCCTATTTAATGAGTTAGGGTTAGGCTCTTCTGTGCACGTTGGAACAGCGTGGCCAGAACGCACATTAGGATTGTATTTTGGTACAGGGACAGCAAGACAATGAGATCAAATGATACAGTTGCGGGATGGGCAATAGCCATGACCGCCGTAAGGAACAAAAGATTGTCGAGCGTGTGGTTAAAATGCGCAACCTTGATTCTACTGGCTCCAAGAAACCTATTGACTCTTGGCTGCAACTGGGAGGTACTGCTGTGGGCTTAGCGGTTGTGATCTACCCTGAAAGGACTCCGATATTTGTGGTCGGAGCATTGATGCTCATGTTTGTTTGCTTTATCCATCCAGTGTTAAATTTTTGGTGGATTGAAGATAAGATGTGGCGAAGAATCACTGGGGCATTGGCTCTTCTTATACTGCTCTCTGCATATGGTTATTGGGTATGGCCAGCTCCAAGGTACTTGGAATTTACAAAAAAACAGAGAGATCAATTTATTACCACATTGAGAGAAAGATTTTCACCGCATCAGAAGGTTAGAATCGGGTGCGGGACCGATGAAAAAATATGCACAGCGGCTTCTAATTTAGTAAGCCTGTTTCAGGAAGCCAATTGGACGGTAAGCGGAAATAAAGTAGAGAGAGGCTCTCTACAATTACCAAAAGCTGGCATAGCAATGACAGCCCATGGGAGTGGTTATATTCCAGATCCAGATAACCCCAAGTGGGGGCTGTGGGTTGCATTCAAAGAAGAGCAGAAATGCATAGTAAAGGCTTTTGGTGGCATGGGGTTGACTGTCAATTTTCCACCTATGGCCGATCCTTATATCCTAGATGGAGAAATCCTATTAGTAGTTGGACCTGAGCCGAAGTAATTTATTAAAGGGGAATACAATGCGGCCAAGAACACAAATTATGACTCCTGACCTTAAGAGTACGCAGTTTCAGAACTTTGACCGGCTGGCCAAGATACTATTCAAGGCCAAACCGGTCGAGCGAAAGAAGCCAGTGAAAGCCGTGAAGGCAAATAGCAAGCTAAAGAATTAGTTTTTGCGCTTGCCCCTGCCCTGCCTTTTGGGCTTGCTTGGAGCCGGATTCGTCCTTGCCCGTGAGCCTTTTCCATGTCAAGCGGCGTCCGGCTACTTGGGTGCAAACGCGAGAGAAGCGCTCAGCGTCCGTAATTTTGCGGTCGTTGTAGCGAAATGATTGTTCATCGAGATACCTAAACAAATGATACGGTTCCACGCTGATATAAGTTCCGATAACTTGGCGCTTTACCAAGCTCCAGAAGTTCTCAATGGTGTTAGTGTGAACGTTGCCGCGAACATACTCCACAGCATGGTCAATTACAGCGTGCTGGTATTCCGCTTCAAGCCCATCGTAGGACTTCAGAGCGTCGGAGAACAGCGCCGCACCCGCTTGGACGTTCTCACGTACCCGCGCTTGAAGTTCTGTCTTGCGGCGCGTAGGTACAGCGAAAGCGCGAACTTTACCGCCACGTTCAACCATACCAAGCGCGATAGCCTTATCCTTACCTCCAGTGCCGGTAATCACCCGTTCCCGCTTGTCTTTGTGCATGTTGCGCGACTTACCGCCGATGAACGATTCATCTACTTCAACTTCGCCGCCAAGCAATGTAGCGGACTTATCTTGCATTGCCTCACGGATGCGGTGAAGCATGAACCAAGCTGTCTTTTGTGTGACTCCCAAGTCGCGAGCGATTTCGTAGGAACTTACTCCGTTCTTGCAGTTAGAGATCAGCCAAATAGCAGTAAGCCACTTACCCAAGCCGATGGGGGATTCATTGAAGATAGTTCCAACCTTGACCGAGAACTGTTTGCGGCAAGAGCGGCATTTCCAGATCCGGCGAGTAGCAAGGAACATGGGATTAGGAGAATCGCAGTAAGGACATTCAACGCCATTTGGCCACCGGCGCTCAGCGATATATTTCAGCGAATTATCAGCATCGGAGAAATAAATGATTGCTTCGGATAGGGTGTTTGGCGTTTCCATAAAACTAGTATGCGCCCATTTCGTGGGTGTGTCAAGTAAGTTTTTGCCCAAATTTGGAAACTGGAAAGACCGAGGACTTTCCGCTGCCTGGTGGCCCGGCGATCACGATCATGAGGGGTGGCATTATCCCCCGAAGTCCCGGTCTTGCCCTTCTTGCATATCGACGGGTAAATCTTTCCGGATTCGATGGCCATCCTTGTCGATGATGCCTCGATTCAGCAAATCAAGATACGCGGCCCGCGCATTCTCCACTGCCGCCGGATAATAAGGATCTGGCGTCGTTTTGGAGATGTCATTGTTATACACAGTCTTAGTTTTCATGGCAACCTCCCTCAAGTCTGCGCCATTTCCGCAACGGACGCAATACCGGCGAGACACTAGATTCACCCGCTCTAAAGAACCACCCTCTCCCTGCCGAAAGATGATTAGTGATGACTTTGCAGTAACAGCCGCAGTTGCGTTTTGGGTTGCGAGTTCGAAACAATGAAGTAATGACAGCCCACGTTTACGTCACGCTCAAGCGCACGGTCCTCGATGCCCAAGGGCAGACCGTTCAATCCGCGCTCCGCGGCCATGGCCATGCCTCCATTGCCGAAGTCCGGCAAGGTAAGTTTTTTGAGATTGAAGTGAATGGGTTAAGCCACGATGCTGCCCAGGCGGAAATCGATCAGATCGCCCGTGAAGTGCTGTCAAACCCGGTCATTGAAGACTACCGGGTAGTTATAAATGAATAGTTTTGTTATTAGCGAATAGAGGGAACTATGTGCGGAATTGTTGGCTACATCGGCAACAGGAAAACTGTGCCCATTATTTTGGATGGGCTTCGCCGATTGGAATACCGGGGCTACGACTCCGCTGGTCTTGCCGTTCTAGACGCCGATGGCAATCTCGACATTCGCCGCGCTTCGGGAAAACTGCATAACCTGGACGAGGCCGTAAGGCTGAACCCCATAGAAGGCTCCTATGGCATCGGGCATACCCGCTGGGCCACTCACGGCCGCCCTACTGAGGAAAACGCCCATCCCCATACGGGTCCCAAGAAAAGCGTTGTCTTGGTGCACAATGGCATCGTTGAAAATTATCTGGATTTGAAACGGGAATTGGAAGCTGAAGGCAACCATTTCGTCACTGAAACGGATACGGAAATCATCGCCCATCTGGTTGAGAAATACATGAACGGCAACTTGGAACATGCCGTGCAAAAGGCCGTCTCACGCGTCTCGGGTGTGTTTGCCTTGGCCGTCATATCAAAGAGAGATGCGGGCAAGATCATCGTCGCCCGCAGTGGGCCGCCGGTTGTGGTGGGTATTGGGGAAAGCGAATATTTTGTCGCCTCCGACGTGCCAGCCATTTTGAGCCACACGCGGGACATGATGTTTCTGAACGATGGCGACATGGCCGTGCTCACCGCCGAAGGCGTCAAGCTGATGGACTTCGCCGGCAACCCGGCTACGTGCAAAATTACCCGCATTCTGTGGGACCCGATTATGGCCGAAAAGGGCGGCTACAAGCACTTCATGCTCAAGGAAATTTATGAGCAGCCCCGCGCCGTTCGCGATACGCTTTTAGGCCGCGTCAGCCAGGATACCGGCAAGGTGTTTCTCGATGAGATGAACATCACCCCCGCCGAGTTTGCCGCTTTCAAATCGATCAAGATTGTTGCTTGCGGCACCAGTTGGCATGCCGCGCTGGCCGGTAAATTCATGATCGAGAAGTTGGCGCGCGTGCCGGTTGAGGTCGATTACGGCAGCGAATTCCGCTACCGCGATCCGATCCTCGGACCTGAGATTCTAACCGTGCTGATCTCCCAATCGGGGGAAACTGCCGATACCTTGGCCGCGCAAAGGGAAGCCAAAGCCAAAGGCTCTAAGACGCTAGCTATCTGCAACGTCGTAGGCTCCATGATTCCCCGTGAAGCCGATGGCGCCATCATTACGCATGCCGGACCTGAAATCGGCGTGGCATCCACCAAGGCGTTCACCTCCCAACTCACGGCGCTGTTCGTCCTGGCGCTATATTTGGCTCAGCAACGCAATGCCATAAGTGAGGCTGAATCGCAGACGATTGCCCACGAACTGATGCTGCTTCCCGGCAAGCTGGAACACCTGTTGTCGAAAGATATGGGCTACGACGAAATGTCGAAGACCTTGTCGAAGGCCCGCGACTTCCTATACCTGGGCCGCGGCATCCACTTCCCGATGGCGCTTGAAGGCGCGCTGAAACTGAAGGAAATTTCCTACATTCACGCCGAAGGGTATCCGGCAGGGGAAATGAAGCATGGCCCGAACGCTCTTATCGACGAGAATCTGCCGTCGGTGGTTTTGGCCGCCTACGATCCGGCCGACGAAAGCAGCCGTATCCGCTACGAAAAGACTCTATCGAACATCCAGGAAGTAAAGGCCCGCGAAGGCGTCATCGTGTCGGTGGTCAATGAAGGCGATGTGGATGCGGCGGGAATGTCCAAATATGTTATGGAGATCCCGAGTACGCACGAGCTGTTGCTGCCGATTCTAGAAGTGGTGCCGCTACAATTGCTGGCGTATCACATTGCGGTTCGCTTAGGGAAAGACGTGGACCAACCACGGAACTTGGCCAAGAGCGTTACCGTCGAATAGATCACCTGCCAGGCGACGGACGCACACGGATTTCATACTTGCTCTTGGGGCCAATCTTCACGGGCAGTATGCCGCCGGCGTCTGTTTTCTTTTCTTCCAACTCACGGTCGTCGGCTTCTAAATCGTAAGGGGAGTTTGGCTTCAGCCCCAGCACATAAATCATGCCGCCCGTTTCGGTATCCGCCTCTAACTTCAGCCCATCGTGATAGAAATAGATCATCGCTCCGGCAATCTGAATCGGCTTCGGCGCCGCTCCAATCTTTAGATCCTTACGCTCGCCGTTCTCAAACATTTGCGCCTGGTTGTTGGAATAGTGGAACCAAGCGGCATCGTCGTCCCAGCTGGACCGCAGCGCCAATTTGCCGGACGCGGAATGATGCATGAAAAGCGGTAAATGATAATAACTCAACCCAGGCTGATAGGGGTTGGCCCACAGGAACTCGTAAGTGATTCCGAATACGCCCCGCATCATGAAGCGGTCATGAATCAGCCAGCTTTGCACGAACT
>JAYVXT010000107.1:0-2510 GCA_043785065.1 Bryobacterales bacterium
GATGAAGGTGACACGAGTTTTGACATTTCTTTCTCCACCGGCGGCACTTTTGAGTCCTCCGACGATTCGGGTACTTATACTTACCGCAGGGTTGGCAGAGACAGGGGGCAAGTCATCCTAAACGGCAGAGGCCGTCCCCATCAAATCACAATTTTCTTCACTGACGGTGATGCTAGCAATGAGGGTATTGTTTACGATGTAACTACGCGCAAGTTCTATAACTGGGAGGTCAATAGCGATTAGTGATCTCGGGTAAAGCAGTCGTTCTTGGCACCGCCCTTCGTGAGAATCGAAGGGCGGTTTTTTTCGCACTCCGACGACCCGGCGAGCTTGAGTCCAATCCGCCGTCATCGCCTTCGCGAAACTTTCGGGAAACATTCGTTGCCATTTCTTCAACCGTTTGTCATCATAGTTGCGTCAATTTGTGGAAGTCATCAGGTTTGGGACGCCGATGGTGGACTCACAGCGCAAGACCTTGGCGCGGCGGAACAGGGTTAAGAGTCCGGTAAAGCGGTCAACCCAAAGATAACCATGAAAAACCTGCTCGGATCCACCTTGGCGGCGTTCCTGCTTTTCGGCGCGACCACCGTTTCCCAGGCGCAGCCCAGTGACAGCCCGATTAGTGGTTCCTTCGTCTCCTCGACTTTTTTCGGCGCTTACGACGGGTCCTTTTATTCCCGCACGCTTCCTTTCGATTCCTTTTCTCTTGCCGCTTATCCCAATGGATTTGCCTCCGGATATTTGATCCGCCACTACAGCGGTGAAGGCAACAGAGACTACCCCTCATCCACCTACTTCAGTGGCACGGTGAACAAACGGGGTGAGTTTAGCGGCCGCTTCTGCTATCAAAGGAAGAATTACACTTTGAAAGGCACGGTCAATCGGACCACCAAACTCGCGATCCTCATCCCCAGCCCCCGTGGGAGCACGGCGAAACTTGGGGTCATGATCGGCACCTTTTCGGATCAGGACTTCGCGCCGAGAAGTCCCGCGCTGGGTGTGCGGCTAGCGCTTTCAGGTTTAGTGGACAATTTCTACATCAATTTCTTTAATGATGGCACCTTCAATGTCGGCGGCGGCGGCAAAGATCGCGGGACTTACGGCTACGTCAAGATGCACCAGAACCTGGCCCGCATCACGCTCCGGTTCAATAACGGAGATTCGGTAACTCTGTTCGCCTTCTTTTACGACCGTAATGCGGGCATCATCTACGATACCGGTTCGGGCCTGTTCTATTATTTCAGCGAAGATAGTGGCGAATGATCGTCCGCAGGAAGAAACGAGCCATCGCTTCGATTAAAGATATGGCGACCGCCCCGCCCGGAGAACCGGGCGGGGCATTTCAATTGGCGGATAACTGGGTGTCTTACAATGCTGCTCCCATCGGCCACCACCGAAGGGGTGGCTTGGACCGCTGCAATGACTCCCCGCGCATCATCATCCACGGTCCGGTGATCTTTATAATTCAGATCGGCAACCCCGCTTTTGTTGCGCGCCAGTTGGGCCTCCGGATCCGTCAGGCTGATCCGGGTGACATTGACCGGCCGCTGGGGGTCAGGCTGGGCGGGCGTCCCGACCGGTGGCGCCGCCGCGGCCGGGGCGGGCAGAACGCTCACGGTGACCGGCCCCGGCGGCGGAGCCACATTGGCCGCCACGGCGGCGCCCGATACTTCCGGAGCCCGGGGCCTCGGTCACCGGGTCGGCGGGTGGCACGGGCGGCAGTACCTGCACCGCTTCCACCGCCGACAACCATCCCGAATTAACTTGCCATTGATTCTCGCCCTTCCAAAATACGTGCCGCTTGGCTCGTAACGGAGCAGGTTGGCGTAAGGCGTCTTGACCCAATCTGATTCGGCTTCATGCGAAGAATTCTCGGATTGGTTGGTCTGGTTGCTGTTTCATGCGCAACCGGCTACCATTTCCAAGACGGGTATGCAAAGGCCAACAAGCGGCAGTGGGATACTATTGTAACATGTTTATTGCAAATAGGTAAGCCAGTTTAGCTCAGTGGTAGAGCAACGGTTTTGTAAACCGTCGGTCGTCGGTTCAATCCCGACAACTGGCTCCAGTTCAGCAGCGGAATACCCAGCCGCCGCAAAAATAGGCACGGAACGAACAGAAAAAATCTGGTGTCGTCGGGTTCTCCCCACTGCAATCCGTTAGCACTTGTTGGAAATCTCCCACGGCTCGCCGCGTGAAGGCACGCGGCCTACAGGACGCAGCGCAAATTACCTGCCTTTGTAGGCCCGATGCCCTCACCGGGCGGGTTTTCAAACTGGCTGGTAGAACTCCTTCACGCCGCGACGCTATTGGCCTGGGGTGGCCGGGCCAGGAGGGGTCAAGCTGGTTGAGCAGAAGCAAACAAAGAGAACCAAGGTGGCTTTCTCCTTCGTTGCCTTGGTTTCGTTCTGTGATGTGGGCGGCGGCGTGGACATGTTGCTACCGCGCCGGTTTGAAAATGCGGTTTTTCATTCAACTTTAAGGTCGGCCGCAACCCGAGGCTGCGCTCG
>JAYVXT010000108.1:0-54572 GCA_043785065.1 Bryobacterales bacterium
GCTTTGTATAAGCCGAGTTTTTCTCCGATGATCATTGGGCCGATGCTCATCATCGCACCTAAATCTCCTACAAGTTTGCCCATGAAGGCCATGAGCTTATCCGGGTTGATTGCCATATCGAACCTCCACTGAAAAGAATGTTAGCATGGCAAATCGCGGAACACCAGGGGTGGGAGATGCCAGCGATGCCAGAAAATTAATAATATTTAGTGACGCTAGAGTGAAACGTCGTGCTGGTGAGTTTCACCTTAACGTAGACCCTCCTTTCCCAATTGAAATGGCTTGAGAGAATAGCAGGTGTCAAGGAGACTTTATGGTTATCAATCTAACGAAACCGCTGGCTTGGAAAGCAGCATCCGTGGAAGAACAGAAAATGCTTCAGTGTCTGCAAGGCAACATTCTGAAGGGTCACGGGCGAACAGAAACCGTGAACATTTTCTTCAAAATGGATCCGGCTAAGGCACTGCAAATGAAGAAAGTGTTGCGGGAATTGGCCACTTATCACATCACCACGGCGGACCGCCAACTGCGGGAATCGGAGGTGTTTCATCAGAATGGAACTCCTGGGTCAACCTTCGTTTCGGTGTTTCTCTCGGCTACAGGGTATGCGGCGCTGGGACTTACGGCGCAAGCTCCATCCACCGAACCGCAATTCTTCAAGGAAGGCATGCGAAACGCGGACAGCGTTAAAGCCGTAAGCGACAAGCTAGCTGATTGGGATCCGAAATTCAACCAACAAATTGACGGCATGGTATTGGTTGGTGACAATGATCGCAGGCAGGTTCAGTTCAAACGGGACGCAGTGGCGGTCCTGTTGAAGGAAGGCGGGGCGACCATTCTGCATGAGCAGATTGGCAGCGCGGTAAAGAATCACGCCAACGATGGCATTGAGCACTTTGGCTATGTGGATGGGCGCAGCCAACCCCTGCTCTTAGTTGAGGACATTGAACGGGAAGCCACCACGGCCGGAACCGTACGATGGGATCCCGCGTTTAGCCTTGACGCGGCGCTGGTAAAGGACCCGGCGGCGACTGACACGATAAGTTTCGGCAGCTACTTCATCTTCCGTAAATTGGAACAGAACGTGCAAGGCTTCAAGCGGCAGGAACAAGTTCTTGCTACCACGCTAGACTTCGCGACCCCGGACGATCGCGAGTTAGCTGGAGCTTTAGTTGTCGGTCGTTTTGAAGACGGAACCCCCGTTACACTTTCCAATGAAGCTAAAGGCGCCAATCCCCCCAACGACTTTAACTATTCAAACGACGCTGCCGCCCTCCGATGTCCCTTCCATGCGCATATCCGCAAGGTAAATCCTCGCAATGATGTAGCCTCGGAACGCGCCCATATTATGCCCAGGCGAGGCATTCCCTTTACGGATGTTCCACGCAAAGTTCACCCGTCCGATTTGCCAGGTTCTAAAGATTTGGCGGATTTCGATGCAAACGTGAAGCCTGATCTTCCTGCGGGTGGAGTTGGGCTGCTGTTCATGGCTTACAATTCCAGCCTGACCAAGCAATTCGTTTTCACGCAAAAATCTTGGGCCAATGATAAAGATTTTCCCAACGCGGGTGTTGGCGCGGACCCGATCATCGGACAGGGCGCGGGGACATCCGTCGCGCAGACTTGGCCCGTAACTTGGGACGACCCGGCCACCGTAACAAAGACGCTTAACTTCGCGAATTTTGTGACGATGCGCGGAGGGGAATACTTCTTCGCGCCGAGTCTTACGTTCTTCAAGAACTTGTAACCTCAACCTGCTTTGCGGGCTTCGGTCAATTGTAAGCCGGTACGTTGATGAGTGAATTGCTGCGTATCGGCTTCAGCTGCCTCGAAGCCGGAAATCGTAATGATGTAGCGGCCATTATCGCCGCGCTAGAATGTAGTTCTTCGCTTTGAGATACCATAATGCCGCCAAGTCAGCGGCTTTGAAGTAGTCGTCTTGGAGCGGCGCGCCATTTGCAAGCTCGCCGCCTTTCTTCAAAACCGCAAAGATTACGCCGGTAACTTGGCCGTGTGACGAGCCACCATCTGCCAGCCGTTACCCACCTTAACCCAAACCATCACGTAATCCAATTTGGTGGTTGTGGCCTTACCTGCGGCCATGTTGTGCGCATCCATGCTGCCATGCACCACGGCGGAGTTGCCGTACATTTGAACCGTCCAGCCTGGCTTCAGTTCAAAGTGGGGTTTGCCTTTCACAAGCGCGGCAATGCACTGCGCCTTATTCTCAATTGCGGCGCTGGAGTGGACATAGATAAGCCCGTCGCCCAGAAGAGTTTTGAGCATGGCTTCATCGCCATTATGGGCTGCGTCAACAAACTTGTTTACGGAATCGCGAACGGCCATTTCACCGGGGTCGGCGGCAAGGGCGAACGCAGAGAGCGATAAGAGAAGAAAACCTGTTTTCATGGAAGTCCAGTGTATCAGGGATTGGGGAGTGATAGGGCGTAATAATAGAGAAGTGCGCAGATACGCTCTCTCCATTTTATTCTCGGTGGCCTCGGCGCAATCGCAGTTGCGTTTTGAAAATGCCGCCGAAGCCGCCGGATTGCGGTTTGTGCTGGAAAATTCTCCCACGCCGCAAAAACATATGGTGGAAACCATGGCCGGCGGTGTTGCGGTGTTCGACTACAACGGCGATGGGCGGCCCGATATCTTCTTCACGAACGGAGCGGCGCTTCCCTCGCTTGAAAAGAATCACGCCAAGTATAGTAACCGCTTGTTTCGCAACGACGGGAATTGGAAGTTTACCGACGTGACGCGCGAAGCGGGGTTGGAGGGCGCCGGCTATTCGATTGGCGCCGCTGTTGCCGACTTCGACAATGACGGGCATCCGGATCTTTTCGTGGCGGGAGCCTATCGAAACCTGCTGTATCGCAATCGCGGGAATGGGACCTTTGAAGAAATTACGGTGAAGGCCGGCATCAACTCGAAATTCTGGTCGGTCGCCGCCGGTTGGTTCGATTACGATGGGGACGGGCTGCTGGATCTGTTCGTGGTGAATTACGCGAAATGGACTCCGGCGTTTGACCGCTTCTGCGGCGATGCGGCGAAGGGATTGCGGGTTTACTGCCATCCGAAATACTTTCCGGCTGTGGCTAATCAGCTGTATCGCAATCTGGGCAACGGTAAGTTTGCGGAGGTGACGGCGCCTAGCGGCATTGGGGATCATGCGGGGCGTGGCATGTCGGTGGCCTTCGCCGATTACGATGGCGACGGGCGTCCCGATGCGCTTGTGACGAATGACAACCTGGCGAATTTTCTGTTTCGAAATATGGGTGGGGGCAAGTTTGAGGAAGTGGCATTGGCGGCGGGGGTGGCGCTGCTCGATCACGGAAAACCGGTGGCTAGCATGGGGGCCGATTTTCGCGACGTCAACAACGACGGGTTGCCTGACATAATCATCACTGCTCTTAGTGGCGAAACTTTTCCTTTGTTCTTGAATGTAGGAAAGGGACAGTTTCGGGACGCAACCCATTCGTCGAAGCTGGCTTTGGCGACGAATCCATTTGCGGGATGGGGCCTGGGATTGTTTGATTTCGACAACGATGGCTGGAAGGATTTGTTTACCGCCAACTCACATGTCAACGATCAAGTAGAGAAGGTGGAACCGTATGTTTACCTGCAGCAGAATGCTATATTCCGAAACGACAAGGGGTCGTTTGCATTGGCTGACGCGGGTTTTGCCGTTAAGGCAGCCCATAGAGGCGCGGCGTTCGGAGACTTCGATGGGGATGGACGAATAGATATTGTAGTTTCGGCGTTAGGCGGACCGGCCGAGTTATGGCGAAATTTGAGTGTTTCCAAGGGTGGATGGCTTGACGTGAAGTTAATTGGGCACAAGTCAAATCGCGATGGTATTGGGGCGACTGTGAGAGTTGGAGGACAGAGCAACAGCATGACAAGTGCGGTGAGTTATGCATCGTCGAGTTTAGGACCGGTGCATTTTGGCGGGCTGGGGGAAGTTGTTGATGTGGAAGTTGTATGGCCTACGGGGAAGATCCGGAAAGTTGCGGGAGTGAGGACAGGGCAAGTGGTCTCAGTTGAAGAAATAGCTAAATAATTATGGTAGAGGCTGTTGCAAAATTCGGTCACCCGGCAAGTTTGAGCACCACAGCCAGCACACGAAGTTCGGAAAGCGAATCGAATGAACGCGAGTTTTTTGAGCCGCGACCGTTAGGGAGTCGATTTTGGGAATTTTGCAAGAGCCCCGGTAGTTTATATTTTTAATATATGGATACGGAACGGCTGAAGAAAAAGCCGGGCAAGAAGATGGCGGCTTGTCTCCGTGGGGGGCTTTGGTTCTAACTTTGGAGCAAACCGCGCAGTACGCGAGCAGCGTTTGCGGCGGGACCGGGACATCCACGATCATATCTTCGGTGGAGTAATCTCGCCAGTCTGTTCCGCTTCTTCGCCGAGCTTGCGAAGCTCCTGACTCTTCTTAAGAAGTTCGGCATTACGTTCGGTTTTGCCTTGAGCCGCGAGAGCGCGGCTCAACTGAAAGTGCAGGCTGCCGTCGCGGTCCACGGGCAGCGCGGCTTCAAGGTGCGGGGCGGCTTCCGCCGCGCGGCTGACCGACATCAGCGCGCGGCCTAGAGAGGCCCGAACAGGTAGCACATGGGGAGCAATGGCAGCGGCTTTTTCTAATGGCGCAAGCGCCTCTTCCATTTTTTGTTGGCCCACCAGCGCGTCACCTAACAACCACAAAAGTTCCGCTTGCCCGGGAGATTTTTCCAACATTGCACGCAGATTGATTTCAGCCGGGGCGAACTCCTTGTTGGCCAGCAACGTGGCGCAGAGTTCTTTAGCCACGTTTGTGTCATTGGGGCGTTGTTCAAGCGCGGCGCGCCATTCGGCAATCGACTCGGCGTTCTTTCCTTGGCTTCGGTAAAGGCCCGCTAAGAATTCGTGCCACTCCGGCGAGCCCTCGAATTTACTGAGGCGGGAGAACGATTCGCGGGCCAGTTCGTTGTAAGCCTTTGAGCGCCAGTAGAGTGTTTCCGGCGTATCGCCCGTGGATTCCGCGGCTGCTTGAAAGCGTTTGGAGCGGAAGTGGCACTCTGGCGTTGGTTTGGCGCATGGAGTTGATGCTGGAGCCTTTTTGCGTTCGATAGCGGCCCAATCGGCGTGGCCCGTTTTGTCGTAGATTACGGCTATACTTTCACGCCAATCGGGGCGATCTGTTTTGGCCAATGCTTCGCGATACAAGCTTAGCGCGGAGCGCAATTGCTGCTGCTTGAAGCGAGTCTCAGCCACCAGCGCTAACCAATATGCGGAGCCTTGCGCCTTCTGATCCAGCTTCAGGTAGGCTTCTTCGGCCAAGGCTTCATAGGCCCGGCCCAGCTCCAGCCAGCCGCGAGGTTCGGTGGGCTTGGCCTTGGTCAAAGTGCGCCAGGCTAGAGCGGCGGCGGCGGGGCGCTCGGCGGTCATGGCGGCTTCGGCCAACATGGCGTTCAGTTCCAGATCGGCGGGCATGGCTTTCACGGCGCGCTCCAGAAAATGGACGGCTTTGGCTGCGTTGCCCAGTCTTAAATAAGAGATGCCGCACATGGCTAGCGCGGGTGGAATGGATTGGGTTTTTAAAAGCGGTTCGAGCGTTGCGATGGCGTCCTGATCGCGCCCCGCCATATGTTGGGCCATGCCTAAGTTCGTGCGCAGACCGGTGTTGGCGGGCATAGCCTTGGTTAGTTCTTCGTAGACGGAAACCGCTTCGGCGAACTTGCCTTGCGCCATGAGTTGCTTGGCTTGTTGCGATTTCAGGGCAAGTGGATCCTGCCCAAAACACGCGGCCTGAAATAGAAAAAGGGCGGCTCCTGATAAGAGCCGCCCTAGTTTCATTGTGATCACTTCTCTAGAATTGCACACGCAGGCCGAAGCGTGCTTGGCGTTCGCCGAACGAACTGCGAACGCTTAAGAAGTTGTTTCCAAGATTGGCGACGCTGGTGCTAGCCATACCTCCGAAGTGGGACGTATTGGGGAAGTTGGTTGCTTCTCCGCGGAACTCGATCTTGATCCTTTCGGTGACGACGAACGTTCTGTTGAGCGAAAGATCCGTGTTCCAGACGCCTGGGTTGCGGAGGATGTTGCGGCCGGTGGAGCCGAAGCGCGTTGTGGTGACGGGGGCGAAGGCCGATGCGTCATACCAGAATGTGCCGGGGCCAACTTGTGATAGCCGTACAACTTCGGGCTTCACTTGGTCAGCGGTTTGTGCGTTGCCCCCACCGATGTTAAGCGAAGTGCCGGAAGCGCCGACCGTGAACGGAGTACCGGTGTAAGCGGCCATGATGCCGCCAACCGACCATCCGCCAACAATATATGCCGCCGGTCCGCTTGAAGCCCATGACTTTCCCTTGCCGAACGGAAGTTCATAAACCCATCCGACGTTGAAAATGTGAGTACGATCATATCCTGCTAGTGCTCGGTTGCGGTTGAATACTGGAGCCCAGTTCCAACCCACCCCGGCCCAGCCGTCTTCGTCGGTCATGTTAATGGCCTTTGACCAGGTGTAGGAGCCCTGAATCATCAGGCCTTGAGAGAACTGCTTGCGGAAGCTGTTTTGCAAGGAGTGATAGTTAGAGCTGAGGTAACCATCCCACATGTTGGTGGCGATTTGGCGCCCGAACTTTGCGTTGTACGGACGGCCGGCGTTTCCGAGGCCCGGGGATGAGGAGTTAATGTCCAGATCCGCTAGTTGGTGAACAGTCTGCGTGCCAACGTAGGCCAGCGTAACGATGACAGATTGGGGCAAGCGGCGTTCAAAAGTGGCGTTCCACGATTGCACGTAGCCACGATGAATCTGACCTAGGTTGGGGCTACGCATATCAGCAACGGCCGGAAGGTTGACGATGCCGGTTGAAAGATCCGGACCCTGCACATCGGGAATGCCTTGGGCCAAAGTCCGTATTGTCGCGTAGGCGTTAGGCGCATCGAAGTTGAAGTTCACGGTTAGGGGATAGAATCCTCGCAATGGGCGAGAGAATGGAAGCGGATCGAAGTTGATGCCATAACCCATGCGAAACACGGACTTTTCATCAATGCGATAAGCCAAACCGATCTTCGGAGCAAACAGCTTGTGGCTTACGGTGACGCCGCAATCCTTCGGCTGATTGCCGCGGCCACCGAGGCAAACTTGGTTGGTCAACGGTTCAAGCCGTTCAATACCCTTGCCCGTGGCGCGGGTCATCAGAGGATAGAGTTCGTAGCGCAGGCCAAGGTTTAAAGTAAGTTTGCGCGTCACCTGCCAACGATCTTGGGCATACCAGCCAAACTGGAATTCGCGAGGAGTCATCAGGATGTACTGGATGCTCTTCTGCACATTGTTCGATTCGCCAAGAAGGAAGGCTGCATAGGCATTGAAGTTGTTGGCGCTTGGTCCACCGTTTAGAGCGGTTGGTCCACCAGAAAAGTCAATGGCGCCACGCGGACCTGCGCCCAACTCAGGCTGATAGTGCGTCATACGGTGGTTGACGCCGTCAAAGCCGAAGCGGAATAGGTGGGCGCCTTTCGTGTAGCTCAAGTTGTGGCTGGTGGTGTAGCTTTCCTCGACACGGTTCAAAGGCATCCAACCAGGGACGCCAAAGCCGTTGTATCCACTAATACTGATATTGGGGAAGCCCGAAGCCATGATATCGTTGGGATTATTGATGCCGGGAATTCCCAGAATCTGGCTGTAGTTCTTGCCGAAGTCAACGCCGCGAACCGTTTGATCCTGGCGTTGATAACCGAACACGCCGTCGAGCAACAAGTTCGGGCCCAAGGTGTAGTTGTGGCCGGCGGACATGTTTTGAACGCGGGTATCGCCAGTACCGGGATCGGCACCGGGCGATGGTCCAACACCGTCACCGAAAATCGCTTTACCGGAGACGAGCGCCTTCATGATTCCATAGTGGCCCCATACCTGCGACTTTTCATTGCGGGTCCAGTTGATCTTCACATCGTTGTAATCGCGATGGAAGAGTGGGCCGCCGGTGGCATCAAGGTTACTATTAACTCCGGCCTTGTTTGGGTTTGGATAGTTGGCCTGAATTTTTTGGGCGGCCGAGCTGATGCGGCTGGTAGGAATCATATTTCCAGGGAACGCTTGCCTGCCTACGCCGTTAGCGGCGCCAGTGGCAGGATCGTAGATGGTTGTGCCGGTGGTTGCAAAGTTACCTCCGCGAATATCGGCGGTAGGCACGGAGTAGGTTCCGAATGCGCCGTCGCGCTGACGGGTGCCATCGAAGCTGTAAAAGAAAAATAGCTTGTTCTTCTTGATTGGTCCGCCGATTGTTGCGCCGTAATTGTTGTAGGTGCGGATCGGCTTCACCGGCGAAAAAAAGTTGCGGGCCTTCAAGTGATCGTTATCGTGGAACTCAAAAGCGCTGCCGTGAAATTGATTGGTGCCGCTCTTGGTGACCAGTGTGATTGAGGCGCCGCCGGCCATACCCTGCTCGGCGTCGCCCGCGGAGGTGGTGACGTTGACGGTGGAAACCATTTCGGCGGGCATAACGTAGCCGGTGTGGTGGGGCAGCCAAAGGTTCACCGAGGCGGCGCCATCGATACGGGTCATGTTGTTGTTGGCGTTTGTGCCGTTGATGTTGGTGCGCAACGAACGGCCTGGCGAATCTGTAACCGAATTCTGGAAAGACGACGGGGTCGCGCCAGGGACGAGGTTAATCAAGCTTTGATAGTTGCGGTAACCCGGCAACGGTAAGCTGGAAATTTGTTGGGCATTCAATTCGGTATGCGTGTCAGCCTTGTCGGTCTGCAGTGTCGTGGCTTGTGCTTCAACAGTGATCGTGTCGGAAGTGGAGCCCACTTCCAGACGGGCGTTTTGCCGGGTGACCGTGTTAGCGGTTATGCCCAGGTTACGATAGGTTTCAGTCTTAAAACCGGCGTTGGTGACTTTAAGATCGTAGCTGCCAGGAAGAACGTTGGAGATCAGATAACGACCGCCTTCGTCTGTCTTGGCTTCGTAAGTTTGGCCTGTACCCTTATTCGTTAAGGAGACGGTAGCGTTCGGAATCAACCCGCCCGATGCATCTTCAAGCACGCCGATTACTGAACCGTAAAGGACTTGGGCAACCGCTGGGGTTGTCCAACAAATCATCATGGCAAGCGCCACGATGGGGAAAGATATTTTTCTTAGATTCATTTTGAAACTCCCCGAAGCTTTTATTCGTCTAATCAACTTGGTAGCTTTCGCCTATCGATTGGCAAAGCTATTTATTTAAGCTAGAGAATTTACTTCTGCAAGTCAAGGGGGTGCTAGCTTCCTCTGGTCGGCTGGGAAGTTGAAACTCACCTAACTGCAGTTTCCGATTCCTTAGCCAATCAGGCCAGGGGGCCCGATCACAGACAATGGTCGACTCCACTTTTTCACATAAGCATCCCCTGCTGATGTAGCGGGGGGATGTCTCGTAATTAATCGATGGAATGGGACGTTTGATTTAAGGACATTGTCGTGAATGCTGGCGTCAATTCAAAGCTCTGGTTGGTAACTGCAAGGTTGGCCGATTACGGGTTGCTAGACCTGTTCTTACTGAATTCCGCGAAGTGGACTCCGGCGTTTGACCGCCTTCAGCGAAGATGCGGCGATACTTCCGCCAATGGCAATCAGCTATGCCGCAAGTTTGCCGATTATTATGGAGACATGCCCGGCCGTCTTTTTATCCCCCCGTTGTGTCTGGGTCAGATGGGGATTCACCGATCGTTTCGAGAAATCATCTACAGCCTCGTGAGCAACTTGCCTCTCGCCAAAAACCCTTACCCCGTGCACCCACATGCCAATATCAAATCGAAGAAGAATAAAGGGTAGTCCACTTCCTACCAAGCAGTCCGCCTAATCCATAGCAAAGAGGGCCCATGGCAACACAAGATCAAATCACGGCCAGCAAGGCCTTCAACACCTTCTCCACACATGTCGTTTCCAGCTTCACCCAACCGCCGAAGGCATCGACCCTCTGCTGTCCGGCGCGAACAAAAAAGCCTCGCATCGCAACCTACCGCAAGCGAGCCGAACGTACTTTCCATATGTGTTTGAAGGAAGTACCAGGCCCACCAAACCGCCCATCACTTGGACGAACCAATGCTGAAGAACGAACCCAAACTCCTTGAGTTTGCCTTCAAGACCGAGCCTTATGTCCGTCCGAACCCAATCGGCCGCAGCGAATCTTACCCGTGCCACACAGGCCGCAAATACAAGAACTACTATTGCGGAACGAACCCAATTCCGCCTTCCCAGCGGTTTCGCAGTGGGGTTCGGCCAGTCGCCCGCTTCTCAAAGTCGTGTCATGGAGGATAGGATGAGCCAGGCGAAGACCATAGAGACGCCTCGGTTACAGTCCCAAATACCCACAAAGAGGGTTATGCCCCCCGCAACGGCGCTTTATTGAAATTGCGGAACAGCGCAATAATATGAATGTGGATGACCCACGCAATTCTCTTTTGGCGCATTATGGTTTAGAGGAAGGCCAGAAAACATCTGATGGCTATTCGATTTCGTACCGATAAGTGAGGTAGCTATGGTTTATCGTTTATTTCCGGCTGTGTTGGTCATCTTCATCGCCGCGGCCCTGCCGGCCAAAGCGCAACTCAGTGCGCGCCAGATTTTTTATGACGATGGGAGCGATAAGAAGAATACGCCCCCGGCAAAACCGGCCATCGTAAACCCACCGAAGCCCAAAGCCGTGAAAAAAACTCCACCCGTACCCAAACCGGTAAAACCAAGCGAGGGAAATGAACCCGTAAAGATGAAGGGGCCGCCGGAGACAGTTTCACAGGCGCCTTATCAAGAGGTACAGGCCGTGCCTCTGGCTCTTCGCTACAGCATCTTGAAAATACTGCCTTCCGATGAATCCATGGAAGTGGATGCGGAGACCAGTTTCCGAACTGGCGACAAGATTCAATTAATGGTGGAGGGCAATCAGGCGGGGTATCTTTACATTTTCAGTCAAGGCACAAGTGGAACCTGGCGGCCCCTGTTCCCCTCATCGGAAGTAGAAAATGGCGACAACCGGATCCGCCCTCACAAACCTGTCATTCTTCCCGGGGAAAGTGAAGTCATAAAATTCGCGGGGAAACCAGGCAAGGAAAGGTTGTTCATACTCTTGTCGCGTAACCCCGACGAGGACATCGACAAACTCATCTACCAGCAAACAAGCAGCTCACGCACCATGATCGCAGCCGCGCCTATTAAGGGTTCGGCCGTGGACAAGCTCAAAGTGCAAGCGCGGGACCTGGTGATTGAGAGTGTCAAGGAAAAAGCGGCCGCCAGCGCGAGACCAATGGCCGGTTCGTCCGGCAGGATGAGTGAATCGGCAGTGTATGTTGCTACAAAAGATGTTTCCTTAAACGCCAAGGTGGTTGCGGAAATCAACCTCAAACACGAGTAGGCGGCACATGAAAACGATTTCACTACTGCTACTTTCGGCTCTAGCTTCCTGTTGGGCGGCGGAGGCTCCGGTCAAGACGCAATGGATGGATATCATCCTGGAACGGCAACAGGCGTCCCTCTGGACAGCGGTTGAACCTGGTCTTGTGCTGAATCAAGGGGACATAATCCGCTTTCGCTTCCGCTCTAATTTCGATGGGTACCTGTATGTCACCAATCGCGGCTCAAGCGGAGCGGAAATGCTTCTATTCCCAAGAGAAGAAACCGGTAAAGCGAACCGCATTCAAGCGGGAAGGGACTACCTGATCCCAGCCACGGAAACACACTTCCGGATCTCCGGCCCCTCCGGCTACGATTCCATCTATTGGCTGGTTAGTCCGGTTTCCTTATCGGTGGGGCCGTCACTGCCAAAAATGACGGAATCCAACCTGCCTCCCGCCAATCCGCCAGGCAACGTCCAGCCACAACAGCCCGCCTCGCTAACTCCGCGTTGCGACCCTGCGCAGCTTCGCGCCCGTGGTTTTTGCATCGATAGCGAAGCCGGTGTGCGAAACGTGGACGATCCTTCAAAGGCTCCGGCTAAAATCGCCCAGACTCCCGACCTACAACCGAGAGATTTAACTATGATACAAAGCAAAAACAAGACTCGCATTTCCACCGGTGGCGCCATTGGTGGGCCCGTGGTTTACCAATTTCGTCTTGCCCATAATTAGGCCGGAATTAATGACGCTAAAACACGCCGCACCGCGCTTTTATAGTAGAATGGCGCCAGTCATCCTCCTTTCATGGCTAAAGACGCAATCTTAGAAGCCGACCTCGGCGGCATTCCGATCTCACCAGACGAACTGGCGGCGATCCCTGATTTTTCCGCCATTCGTAAAGAGATTTGGAGCAAGTTCCCCGGCGCCATCACCAAGAAAGTATTTAAACCGGGTGAGATCATTATGCGGGAAGGCGAAAGCGGCTCAACCGCTTTTTACCTGCTTTCCGGTACTGTGGATATCTACATCAACAGTCCCATCGCCTCCGCCAAATCCAAACAGGGCAAATCCAAAAGCCTGTTCCAAGGCATCACCAAAATCACCAGCTACCTGAAGGGCATCCCGGAGCGCAACGAAAAAGGACGCGCCGTTCGGTCCCATATTCCCATTGATGCCTCGGTCGACCTGCCCATGGACAACCCCATCGCCTCCATTGGCCCTGGTGAGCTGATAGGCGAACTAGCCGCCTTGGCCGCCTTAAAGCAGGATCGCCTCAAGCGTCCCAAATTCTATCCGCGCTCGGCCACCGTTCGCGCTAAAACCGACGTCGAAATGCTGGAAATGTTGCCCAACATTTTGAACAACGTGCTCTACAACGCCCCTGCCTTCAAGGACAAGCTCAACAAGAACTACCGCACCCGCGCCCTTGACGCGCACTTCCGCTCCGTCCCCGTTTTCCGCGACGTCAGCCAGGAATTTCTCGACAAGCTGCGCGACCGCGTGGAACTGGTGGACGTCGTCCCCGGCCAAGTGATCTGTAAGCAGGGCGATGTGGCTGACGCCTTTTATCTGGTGAGGCTAGGGTTCGTGAAAGTGGCTCAGGATTTCCCTGGTGGCGAATTCGTGCTTACCTATCTTTCCCGCGGTTCTTACTTTGGCGAAATGGGCCTGCTTCCGCCCGTTTTCCGCGTCCGCGCCAAGGGCATCGAACCGGGGCAAACCGCCGAAGGAGCCCTAACATCGGAACCTCTCACATGCGGCCGCGCGCCGGAAGGCGAACGAGGTTTCGCCGCAGGCTGGGACGACTATATTTCCCGCGAGCATTTTCAAATGGCCGCTGAAGGCCGCCAAGTCCGCGTCACCAATCTTCCCTCGGGCAAGAACCCCATCCTGTTCCGCATGAAACCGGCCGATAGCTTCTTGATTTCACCCGGTGAGACTTTCGTTGTCGGCAACACAACGTTCGAAATCCTGGAAGATCCGTTCCTCACAGGCAAGCGCACCGCCACCTGCACTTCTATGGACTTCGTGCAGTTGGTGAAGATCAAGGCCGAAGACTTCGCTGCCATGCTGATCGAGTTCCCCTCGGTCAACGCCTCCATCACCGAAGTGGCGCGCGCCCGCCGTCAGATGGACATGCAGTTGTTGAACCGCGTCCAAACCGTTTCGCTCAACGACTTCTTAAAACAAGAACTGATGCAGGGTCAGAACCTGCTACTGATCGACCTGACTAAATGCACCCGTTGCGACGAATGCGTCAAGGCTTGCGTTTCCACCCATACCGATTCGGTAACCCGCCTGATCCGCGACGGCCTGCGCTTCGACAAATACCTTGCGCCCACCAGTTGCCGCGCCTGCATGGACCCGCTCTGCATGACTCGTTGCCCGGTAGGTTCCATCCGCCGAAAAGAGTCGCTCGACATTGTGATTGAGGATTGGTGCATCGGCTGCGGCAACTGCGCCAATGACTGCCCCTATGGCAACATCAACGTCGTTGAACTGGTGAACGAAGGCGTCAAGGGGCAGAAGGCCGAACCCAAACCCAAAGCCGTCGTCTGCGATCTTTGCACCGAATACGCCGAACCCAATTGCGTGCGCGCCTGCCCGCACGACGCGGCTATCCGCGTTGAGCCGAAATCCTTCTTCGCTAAGGAACTTGCCGGCCTGCAACTAGCCGTTCCCAGCTTACCGGCCTCCGTCGCCCCGCAAGCCGCGGTCGAAGCTATGCCCGGCGGCGGCAATATGGAAACACGCATCTATTCCAATGCCAGCGACCTGCTGCCGCTCTTGCCGCAATTGAAAATGGTGGAAGGCCCACGCCCAGGTTCTACATTGCAGTTGCGAATCCCCGCCACCACTTTTGGCCGCGGCGCCGAAAACGATTACCGCTTCGCCGACGACACGCAGCTTTCCCGCAACCATTGCCGCATCGTCATGGAAAACAGGCGCTTCATGCTGACCGACAACGGCTCCACCAACGGAACCTTCGTCAACGGCAACCAAGTGACGGAAATCGAACTGCGCTCCGGCGACTTGATTGAGTTCGGCGAGGTCAAGCTGGAATTCCACTCGGGGCAAATCCAATGATCGTCGATCGCGGCCAGTTGCAATGGATCTATGCCACCACGGCCATCGCCATGGCCTCCACCGCAGCCTACCTTGTGTACGCCGTCCTGTCGGCCAACGGCCCTCGCGCTGGCTCGGCAATGGGTTTGGTCTTCGGCTTTGCCGGCACGGGGATCATCATTTTTGAATGCCTGCTCAGCTTGCGAAAGAAGTACCCGGCCTCTCCGGTTGGCCGTGTCAGCTTGTGGATGCGCGCGCATGTGTGGCTGGGTCTGCTCAGCCTTTTGCTGATCCTGTTCCATTCGGGCTTCCATTGGGGGCGAGGCCTCGCTAGTCTGCTCATGTGGCTGTTCGCCATCATCGCTATAAGTGGAGTGGTAGGCGTCGCGCTTCAGAATTACATCCCCACGCGAATGATGGAGCTGGTTCGCCGCGAAACCATTTACGCCCAAATTCCCCACAACATTATTGAATTGCGCCGCGAGGCCGACGAGCGCACCGAGTTCGTCACGGCCGATCTTGGCGTTGAGGAAACCGACGTGGAATTCCAGCGCGCGGGCGGTGTGAAGCAGTACTTCGACCCTTCGCAAAAAGCCGGGGCCGCTGAAAAGCTAGCCGTATTTGTGGAGCAGCGCAGGAAGACCAGGCAGATCGACGTGGGCGACGAAGGAGCCGGCATTCTGCGCTCCCACTACCTGCAGGAGATCCGTCCCTACTTATTTCAAAAGCCGCAGCCGCTTTCCGGAAAGCTATTCCAGACCGAGCAATCCGTGCGCGCTTACTTCAATTTCCTGCGCACCATCATGCCGGTGGCCGCGCATTCGGTCTTGACCGATCTGGAATCCATTTGCGAGGAGCGCCGGCAGCTTGCCGTGCAAACCCGCCTTCATCATTTATTGCATGGGTGGCTCTACTTGCACGTGCCGCTATCCATGGCGTTTCTGGTTCTAATTTTGATTCATGCGGTGGTGTCGCTCCGCTACTAATATGTCCAAAGAAGAAAAACCGATACCGTATGAATCGCGGATCATCGACACCAAGGGCACGGCCCAGAGGCTGGACCTGCGCTATCTCGAAAAGCCTAACCGCTTCATCGATCTGCGCAAGAAACTTACTTGGATCGCGCCGCTGGTTGCCGCCGTTGCCGCCATTCCGTTTCTAACCGGCATTGGCCCGCTCAATAAAGTTTTCTCCAACGGCCCCATATCGAAGCCGCACGCCATTTTTGAGCAGAACTGCCAGCTATGCCACGCCAAAGCATTTTCCAAGGTGGCGGACGCAAGCTGCATCAAGTGCCACGACGGCCCAGCGCATCCAGCGAAGTTAGTGGACACAGGCAAGCAGAACCGCGACGTCCGCTGCGCTACTTGCCACCTGGAACACAAGGGTTCAACCAATCTGAAGGAGGTCTCCAGCAAGAACTGCACCACCTGCCATGCCTCGCTCAATGAAAACGGCACAGGCGTGCATCTCAAGAATGTTTCGGTAAGCGCCTTCAAGGAAGGCAAGCATCCCAATTTCCCCGAGCCCGGTTTAATAGACAACCGCCCCTTGAAATTGAATCATGCCGCACACATGCCCAAGGACCCGAAGACAATTCGCGGCATGAAGCTGCCGATGAGGTGCACCGAATGCCACACCACTTCAGCAAACCTCGCCACCGGCGGCCTTGAGCCCGTCACGTTCGAGGCTAATTGCAAAGACTGCCACAAGCGCGAACTGGAGTTCCTATTGCCCGGCCTCACGGCCCAGGCCTCTCCGGCGCCGCACACTAAGGACGTGGCCAAGATCCGCCAACACATTCTAGAAACCTATCAGCGGCTGGTGGCGGAAAATCCTTCCCTTACCATGCAGAGCCTTGATCGCGAAATGACCACCGAGCCCAGTCCTGCGGCGTGGATTGCGAAAGCTGCGAAGAAATCGGAACAATACTTATTTGAAAACAAGTGCAAGTACTGCCACGAATATGACGGCATGGACGATGGCTTTCCCCTGATCAAAAAGGTAAACCGGATTCGTGGCCGTTACGTCGCCGATAAGCCCGAAGGCGAACCTTGGCTCGTGCGTGGGGAATTCGCCCATCGCGCCCACCGCGCCGTGGACTGCTCATCCTGCCACTCCACCTCCAAAGCCAGCACCAAAACTTCCGACGTACTCATCGCCGGAATGAAGGATTGCGTGGCGTGCCATGGCAATAGCGGCACGGCCATCGACAACTGCTCACAGTGCCACCTATATCACAACAAGGCGAAAGAAAAAGACCATGACCGCCGCAGCGTGGAAGAACTGGTCGGCGCCTTAAGAGGAAGTTACTAAACCATGCAACTGTTCGGACTCTGCCATATTGGCCGCGTGCGCCAAAATAACGAGGACTGCCTGCGAATCGAACCGGACCTCAACACAGTGATTGTCGCCGACGGAATGGGCGGGGCGAACGCCGGTGAAGTGGCCTCGGCCATCACAGTCGAAACCATTGTTGAGTACCTTCGCAATCCACCGGAAACGCTTGCCGTTGCCGAGCGAATCAAAGAAGCCATCCGCGCCGCGAATGCTAAGGTTTGGCGGACGGCCCAGCAGCGTCCGGAATGCTCGGGCATGGGTTCCACTATCGTCATGGCCCATTGGGAAGGCGATCAGATTTGGATCCAAAATGCGGGCGATAGCCGGGCCTACCGTCTGCGGAATGGCGAACTGACGCAGCTCTCCTACGATCAGAATTTGGGCAATGACCTTCGCCACTCGCTTGGCTTGACCGCCGAGCAAGTCAAAAAATACCCGCAACGCAACGTCCTAACCATGGCTGTAGGCGTAGGCAGCGACATTTTGGTGCGCTGCTATGAGGAGCCGATGGAACCGGGCGACACCTACTTGCTCTGCTCCGACGGACTTTACGGGCCAGTTAAGGAGCCCGAACTTTTGGAAATCATGAAGAGCCCGCTTCCATTGCCAGCCTTGGCGGCTACGCTGGTGGACCGGGCCAACGCAAATGGCGGCCCAGACAATATCACGGTGGCGCTTTTGCGTCATGATAAATAGGATCCATGGAAGCAATCGGCGCATATAAGATTCAGAGCACTCTCGCCGCGGGCAGAAGGCCCGTTTATCTGGCCACGTCTAAAGACGGGAAAAAAGTTGTCATTAAGACGGCCCCAGTTAAGGAATTGGGGGAGGAAGAACGCGCCCGTTTCCTACGCGAAGCCGGGATCTGCTCCAAGCTCGATCACCCCAATCTGGTTAAGGTGATCGAATCGGGTGAAGCGAATGGGGTTCTCTATCAAGTGATGGATTATCTCGAAGGCATGGACTTGAACAAGGCATTCGCCGCAGGACGGCAATTCACTTGGGCCGATAAACTAAGCATTCTTGAAGCGGTATGCTCCGGTTTGCAATATGCGCACGCGCAAGGTTTGGTTCACCGCGATATCAAACCAGCCAACCTGTTTCTGGAAAATGCGGGCAACATGCGCATCCTCGATTTCGGCATGGCGCGTGAAGGCGCGTCCGAGTTGACGAAAGTGGGCTCCGCCGTCGGCACGCTGAACTACATGGCGCCGGAACAGATTCGCGGAGAAACCTGCACTGCCGCCACCGACGTGTTTGCGGTCGGCATTGTGATGCACCAACTTTGCACCGGCCATCATCCTTTCGCCATGGGCAAGAAGACTTTGCCGGAGATCCTCAGCGCCATCTTATTCGATGCACCGCCCGTATGGGGCGAAGCCGGAGACGGCGCGCCCGAAGGGTTGGAATTCGTCACCCGCCGTGCACTTGAAAAGGATTCCGAAAAGCGCTGGCATAATGCCGGGGAACTAAAGCAGGCTGTGTCGCTCTGCCGCTTTACGCTGGATAACAAACCCGCCGATGCGGCATTTTCTCAAGTAACGTCCGCGCCCGCGGTCGCGCCGCGCGAGCCGGAAATAGAAAAGACCATTGTTGTAAAACGCGATGCTCCGCGGCCCGTTGCACCCGCACCTCCGCCGGCTCCAGTGCCGCTTCCACCGCCCGCGCCAAAATCGGCGCCCGTTCCGCAGCCACCTTCGCAAACCAAGTTCTGCACGTCTTGCACCTATTCGAATCCGCGGGACGCCGTGGTGTGCGGCAAGTGCGGCATTCCCTTCGCGGCCGCAACGGCAAGTGAATCCGCATCCGGCGTCTCCAATAAAACGATGTGGATATTGGCGGCCGCAGTCGCATTGCTTGTTGTTGCTTTGATATTTGTGGGAGTCCTTTCCAATTAAATGGCTACTCCCCCGCGCATCGTCATTATTGGCGGAGGCTTCGCCGGCGTCTATGCCGCCCGCGCCCTTGAAAAATTACTAAAGCCGTGGGAGGCGGAGATCTGCCTCATCAACCGCGAAAACTATTTCGTCTTCCAACCGCTCTTGCCGGAAGTCATTAGCGGGGCAATCGGCCTGGTCGAAACTGTGTCTCCCATTCGACGCCTATGCCCCCGCACCCAACTCTACGTGCGGGATGTGGAAGCCGTCGATCTGCGCGAAAAGATCGTCCGCATGACTCCAGCCACACGCCCTCGCGCACTGGACCTGCCTTACGACTTTCTAATTATGGCCCCCGGAACGGTCACTGATTTTTCCGGCATGCCGGGCCTGGCGGAGTATGCCCTGCCCTTCCGCACCCTAGGCGATGCCTTGCGCTTACGCAACCGCGCCTTGGAATCGCTTGAGGAAGCGGCCATCGAAAAGGACGAGTGGTTCCGCAAGCGGCTGCTAACGTTCGTCATCAGCGGCGCCGGATTTTCCGGAGTGGAAGTAGCGGCTGAACTCAACGATTTCCTGCGCGCAGCCGTGAAGGATTTCCGTAGTCTAAATGCCGAGGAAATCCAGGTCATCCTGGTCCATTCGCGGGAACGCATCCTGCCGGAAATGGCGCCGGAGCTGGCCGAATATGCTCAGAAACTTCTCGCAAAGCGCGGAGTCACTTTGAAGCTGGGCGTGCGCGTGAAATCATGCACCGCCGACACAGTGATCCTAAACAACGGCGATTGGATTGAAGCGCGCACCGTGATTTCAACCGTTCCCTCCGCCTTAACACCACTTGTAGCAGCGATGGATTGCAAGAAGGAAAAAGGCCGCCTGGTAGTGAATGGGCAGTTGGAAATGGCGGGATTTGAAGGCCAAGCGTGGGCCCTTGGCGACTGCGCCACCATCATGATGAGCGACGGAACAGCCGCTCCGCCCACGGCACAACACGCCACGCGCGAGGCCTATGTCGCCGCCGCAAACATCGTCGCTTGTGTCCGCGGCAATAGCGACCGGCGCACCTTTAACTTTGCAGGCCTCGGCAAACTAGGCTCACTTGGCCATCATTCCGCGGTAGCCGAAGTGTTCGGTATGAAAATCTCCGGCTTCCCGGCCTGGGTGCTCTGGCGGACAATTTATCTGATGAAGATGCCCGGACTTGACCGCAAACTGCGCGTCGGGCTCGATTGGTTCACCGGCATGCTCTTCAAGACCGACCTGGTCCAACTGCGCGTGCAGACATCGAGCAACATCACCAACGAGCATTTCGAGGCTGGCCAAATCGTCTTCGAACAAGGCGATGCCCCCGACCGTCTTTACATCATTCAAAAAGGCGAAGTGGAAGTATTGCGCGATGGTGAGCGGTTGGCCTCGATCGGTGAGGGAGAATCATTCGGAGAAATGGGTCTACTGACCAATTCCCCTAGAAACGCAACCATCCGCGCCTCCAAGCCAACCGACGTTGTGGCTATCACAAAAGGCGACGTCACCCAATTGCTGAACAATTTTCCCGAACTCCGCGCGGGTTTGCAAGGCATCGCCGAAAAACGCAAGTAGGGCTGGCCCGTGTCATACCCACCCCAAAACCTCAAATTTGATAGACTTCTCTACAAATCAGGAGGGCTTCATGTTTCGTTCGATTCCTCTTATCCTCATTGCCGCGTTGTTTGCCGCAAAAGTGCATGCGCAAACAACATTCGCCACCATCACAGGCGTAATCACCGATCCTGGCGGAGCAGTCGTCCCTGGCGCTGAACTTATCGTCACCCACGTTGAAAACAACTATCGCTACACTGCCCGCTCAAACGAAGCAGGCAACTACAATATCACGCAACTTCGCGAAGGCGTCTACACTCTGCGCGTGCAAGCCCCGGGATTCAGTGAATCTCTTGTGCAAGAAATCCGCCTGGTTTCACTCGATGTCCGCCGCATAGACGTACGGCTTGCTATCGGCACGCTGGAAGCGAAGGTGGAAGTCACCGCCGGGGCAGCGCTCATCGAAACCGAAACCGCGCGCATCAGCGATTCCAAAGGTGCGGATTCGCTCAAAGCCCTGCCGATGAACACGCGCTCGCTCTGGAACTTCGTGGGCCTATCGCCCGGCGTCGTGCAAGCGGGGAACGGATCGTCAACCCGTCGCTTCGCCGGAAGCCGCGCCAATCAATCGGACGCCTCAGTGGACGGCGTGACCATTAGCAACAACATCGACGGCACTCAGATTTCGCCCCTGGTCAGCTACATCGAAAGCTTCGAGGAAGTGCGCGTCGACATGGCCAACAACACATCGGAATTCGGCTCCATCGGCCAGGTAACTATCATCTCTAAATCAGGCACGAACCAGTTGCATGGCAGCTTCTTCGATTACTACTCAACGCCATTTTTCCGCGCGCGCAACCCATTCGCGGCAACGCGCGGCACCGGCGTCAGGCACTCCCCAGGCGGATCGGTTGGCGGCCCCGTTGTGATTCCACAAATCTACAACGGCCACAACAAAACGTTTTTCTTTTACTCACTGGAAACTTCGCGGGGCAGCGCCATGCAACAACTGGTGAACCCCACCGTGCCGCTGGTCCCATGGCGATCCGGAGATTTTTCCGCACTCGCCGCCACCACCGTCATTCGCGATCCTTTCGCTTCTAACGCACCCTTCGCCGGCAACCGGCTTCCGGCCAACCGCATTTCTACCGTCTCCCAAAAGATTCAAGATCGCTTCTACCCGCTCCCCAATTTCGGCAACACCGCCACGTTAGTAAGCCAAAATTATCGCGAGCAACTCTCGCGCGAATTCGACCCCGACCTTTATTGGACCACGCGCATCGACCATCGCTTTTCCGAAAAGAGTTTCGTCTTCGGCCGCTACACCTGGAACAATTCCTATAGCCGCCCCTTTGAAGGTAACCTGCCCACTATTGGCCAGTTGTGGCAAATTCGCGATACTCGCGCGCTCAACTTTTCCTACACGCAAACCATCAAAACAAATTTGATCAACGAATTCCGCTTTGGTTTCGCCTACAACGATCAGCCGCGCAACGGTGCACAAAATGGCAATCAACTGGCTAAGGATTTGGGATTACAAGGCCTTGCCCCTGGCATTCCGGATATCAACGGCATCTTGAAGCTCGGCTTCTCCGGCATAGGCGTCACCGGCCTCACGCAAACTGATTGGCGTCATCCTGGTTTCAAGAATTACCCGAAGCAGTTTCAAGAACAGTTGAGTTGGTTCCGCAACAAGCACACAGTGAAAGCCGGCGCGCTTGCCAGTTTCGTCCGGTTTGAAGATAACCAGGCGCCCGCCAACCTATTCGGCAGCGTCAGTTTTTCCAACCGATTCACCAATCACCCCTATGCTGATTTCTTGCTCGGCATCCCCACCACGGCCGCGCGCGCTTTTCCCCAAACCTATGTCGACCGCTCGCGCCCCAACTACGATCTCTTCATCATCGACGATTACAAGGTTTCGCCGAAGATGACTCTCAACCTGGGGATTCGCTACGAATTTCACCCAGCCTGGACCGAAGCCAATGGCTTGCAATCGATCTTCGATATCGCCACCGGACAAATCGTAGTGCCTGACGGCTCGCTCAGCCAGGTCAGTTCTATTTTTCCAAAAAGCTACGTCAATGTAGTGGAAGCCAAAGCCGTGGGCCTGCCCGGCGGAACGCTGATCAAGACCGACAAAAACAACTTTGCGCCGCGCATCGGTTTGGCATACCGGCCATGGGGCAACAACACGGTAATCCGCGCCGGCCTCGGCATCTTCTTCGATATCGTGCCACGCCAAGTGACCACTAGTGGCGCGCCCTTCAGCGTGGCCGAACCCAACTTCACCAATCCAACACCTGTGCCCACGCTGCTGTTCCCCCAAGTGTTTCCCGCAACGGTGGGCAATCCAACTACAGTGGTGCTGCCGGGCGCTATTCGCACAGACCTGCGCGTGCCGTACAGCATGCAGTATAACTTCACTATTGAACATCAGCGCTGGAATAATGGTTTCCGCGCCAGCTACATTGGCACCAACACAAGGCAAGGCGAATGGGGTTACAACATTAATCAGCCTGTTGCCGATGCGCGCGCCTTCATCGACAAGCCACGCTTGTTCCCCAATTTCCCGGCCCTTACATACACAAGCAATGGTTCCGGCCACCAGTACAACGCCATGACGTTGGAAGTGCACCGCCGCTTTCTGAAGGGCTTCTCCTATCAGCTTTCCTGGGTTTTGGCCCGCGATATCGGCGATCTGGAACGCGGCGAATCCCCCGAGGATGCTTACAACCGGCACCGCGAAAAAGCAGTGTGGGTTGATATTCCCACGCATCGCGTCAGCGGCAACGTCATCTATGAATTGCCTTTCGGCAAAGGAAAGACGTTCCTTTCTAAAGCTGGCCGCGCCCTCGATACTGTTGCCGGCGGCTGGGAGTTGAGCGTTATCTACAGCTCTTATTCAGGCCAATTCCTCACGCCGCAGTGGACCGGCATTGACCCCACAGGCACTGCCTTCACCACCAGCCGCACCGCGGCGCAAGTGACAATTCGTCCCAACGAATTAGTGGACCCTAATCTCGATAGCGGATCGCGTTCAGTTAGCCGTTGGTTCGACCCCTCGGCGTTCGGTGCACCGGCCGTTGGATACTTTGGTTCGTCGGCCAAAGGCGTCATTAAAGGACCCGGCTCCGCCATCGTGAACAGCGGCCTTTCGAAGCGCATTCAAATTATGGAGCAACTGCGACTTCGCTTGGAGATCACCTCCACTAATTTCTTCAATCACCCGAATTGGGATAATCCCGGCCTGAACATTACTTCGCCGACTGATGTTGGAGTTATTTCCAGCGCGGGCGGAAACGTTTCTACTTTGGATTCCAGCGGCTCTCGTTCGTTCCGTGCCGGCATTCGGTTGGAATGGTAATGTTCGTGAGAAACTAAAGTAATGGCTGTTTGCTTTAGTTTATCCAAATTTTTGCTTCCTATCCTCCTAACGTTCACCCTCCCCCTCGCCGCTCAGGAATTCCGTGGAACTATCAGCGGAGCCGTCACCGATCCGACCGGATCTGTCATTCCCGGCGTCGCCGTCACCGTAAAAGAAACTCACACCAACACAAGGGTTGAAGCCGTCTCCGAAAAGACAGGCCAGTTCAATGCACTCTTCCTGCTCCCCGGCGATTACGACATCATTGCCAAAGCCACGGGCTTCAAGGAATTCATCCGGCACAACGTGCACGTGGGAGCCGGCGAGAACCTGGTGATCGACGTTACGCTCCAAGTCGGCGACGCCTCGCAGACCATCGACGTCACTTCCGATGCGCCACTTGTGAACAACGAAAACGCCTCGGTCGGCGGAGCCATCACCACCAAGGAAGTGGAGGACATGCCGCTCAACGGCGGTTCGGCTCTGCAACTGGCGCAACTGCAAATCGGCGTCATCAGCAGCCCTTTCAACAGCTCCTCCACCGTGGTGCAAACTTACGATTCTTCTAACAACTTCAGCATCGGCGGAACGCCTACGCAATCCAGCGAAATGCTGCTGAACGGCGCGCCCAACGCCACTTGGGACATGCGTTCCGCCTACACGCCTCCGCGCGACGCGGTGCAGGAAGTCCGGGTGAAAGTGCTTGATACCGACGCGGGCTTCGGCCACACGCGCGGCGGCACCATCAACATGGTCATGAAATCCGGTACTAACAAACTGCACGGGAGCATGTGGGAAAACACCCAGCCATCGAACCTTACGGCCAACAGCTTTTTCAATAACGCAAAAGGCCTGGGCAACCCTCTGACGCACTACAACCAATACGGCCTCACCGTGGGCGGTCCTGTGGTGCTACCCAAACTTTTCAATGGCCGCGACAAGCTGTTCTGGTTCTTCGCCTGGCAGAACGACCGGAACAGCCAGCCATTCACCACCTTCATCAGCGTTCCCACCGACGCGGAAAAGCGTGGCGATTTCTCCCAAATTCTTAAAGCCGACGGCACCCAGCTCTACGATCCCTTCAGCGGCGCTCAAGTAGGCGGCGCCATCACTCGCCAGCCATTGCCGAATAATCAAATCCCGGCCAATCGCATCAATCCCATTACCGTCAACTATCTGAAGTTCTTCCCCGCCCCCAATGTCAACGAAGTGAACGCGACATCAAAACCCAACGGCTATTTCAACTTCGGCACCACTGCACCGAACATCAATTCAGCCGACAATGAAACCGGAACGCTTGACTACAACATGAGCCAACGCAACCGCATGTCGTTCAACGTTCGTCACAATGCACTGTACGCGAAGAAGAATGATTACTTCAAGAACATCGCCAGCGGCCAACTCACCAGCCGCGAAAATTGGGGCGGCAGCCTTGACGACGTCATTACTCTTGCGCCCACCAGCATTCTTAACATTCGCCTGAACTACACCTACATGTTTGAAAGCAGCACGGATCCCAGCGTTGGCCTTGACGCCACCACACTCGGGTTCCCGCAATACATGGTGGCAAAATCGCCGCGTCCCGCACTGCCCTATGTGTATTTCGATACCAGCACTGCATTTCAAAGCCTAAGCTATAACGCGGCCGCCCAGCGTCCTTCCCAATCCATGCAGCTCTATGCAAGTTGGACGAAGATCAAAGGTAACCACGCCATTCGTATCGGTGGCGATGCCCGTCAGTATAATCTGAATACCATCACCTACGCGCAAGCGGCCGGCGGCTTCAACTTCGGCGGCAACCGTTGGGTGAACTCCAATGCCAGCGCCTCGCAAACAGAAGCGATGGGGCAAGACATGGCCCAGTTCTTATACGGCCTGCCAACGCAAGGCTTCTTCGACATCAACACCTACGGCTCCTGGTATTCCAAATTTATTTCCGGCTTTGTGCAAGACGATTGGCGCGTACGCCGGAATCTCACCATCAACATGGGTTTCCGTTTCGATTACGATGGCCCGTTCCATGAAAAATACGGCCGCACCGAAAATGGCTGGGCCTTCGATACGCCCAACCCTATCGCCGCCTCGGTTATCGCAAAGTACCGGGCCAACCCAATCCCGCAAATCTCCGCCGATGCTTTCCGCGTCAACGGCGGTTTGCTTTATCCCAAGGGCGACGCCGCTGCTTATGAGAACACTTCCCACTTGATCAGCCCTCGTCTTGGCGTTGCCTGGTCGCCCAATCGAATGAAAGGCAATAGCGTCATCCGCGTGGGTTTCGGCATGTTTGCCGCGCCGGTCACAATCGCCTACCTGGCGCAAAACGGCAACTACTCTTCAAACCCGCTGATCAATCAACAAGGCTTCAGCCAGCAAACGGTGATGACGCCCAGCACCAACAACTATCTCTCGCCGGCGGCAACATTTAGCGATCCTTTCCCTGGCGGCATCCTATCCCCCGATCCATCGAATGTTGGCCAGACTACTTTCCTTGGCCAAAATGTTTCCTTCTTAAGTCCGAAAGCGAAGAGCCCTTATTCGTTGCGCTGGAACTTTGGATTCCAACAAAGCCTTGGATCAAAGATGGTTCTGGAAGCGGTCTACATTGGCAACCACTCGGTGCACCTGCCCATCAATCTAACGCAGTTGAACGGAGTTCCCCGGCAATACCTAAGCACGCTGCCGGTGCGGGACACAGCCGTGATTAATTCTCTGAATGACACCGTCCCCAACCCATTCAACGGCATCATTCCAAGGGGAACACCGGTGGGATCCACCACCAGCGTCGCCCAGTTGGTCTCCTTCTATCCTGAGTTCCCTCTTGGCTACACCAACGGCGGCTTCACAGGCAGCGGTGGAGTGTTGGAACAAAACAGAAACGTAGGCAGTTCCTATTTCCACAGCTTGAACATCCGGCTGCAACGCCGGGTGAGCCGCGAATTGACCCTGATATCGAACTTCATCTACTCCAAGCTAATGGAGCAAACCAATTGGCTGAACGATACCGACCCGCAACCGGAAAAACGAATCGGCGTGTTCGATCATACGCATCGCTTTGTAATGGCCGCCAGCTACGAACTGCCGTTCGGCAAGGGCCGCCGCTTCGCTTCTCATTCCCGCGCGCTGGATATTGTCGCCGGCGGTTGGCTGACAAACGGCATCTACACCTTTCAAACAGGACAGCCATTCACATGGATGGGCACCAGTTCCACCACCATCGGCGACCTTGTTTATAACGGCGGCAAGCTAGTGTTCAATCCGCGCGAAACCAACGGCCCGGCGTTCAACACTTCAGCCTTCGATGGTAAGACGGCCAATCAGTTCGCCTATCATATCCGTACATTCTCCACCACGTTTTCCAGCCTGCGTGGCGACAGCACCAACGAACTGAATGGGTCGGTATTGAAGCGGATAAGCATCGCCCAAGAAGGAAGAACCTACTTCCAATTGCGCTTTGAAGTATTTAATGCGCTGAATCATCCTTCGTTTTCGTTTCCGAATTTGGCCCCAACCAATGCGGCCTTCGGCTTGATCACCAGCCAATCCAATCGTTCCCGCTCCATTCAGGTTGGCGGACGGCTGGTATTCTAATCGGGGATCGGCCCCTCTTTGGGTTAAACGCATTTTTTCGGAGCTCAGGGAACTTTCGCACGTATTATATTCAATATGGAACTATGGAACTCCCTCCGCTTCGCCGTTCGTTCCCTCATCCGTGACAAAGGCTTCGCCCTCACCACCATTCTCACGCTGGCGGTCAGCATTGCCGCCAGCTCCGCGATGTTCGCTATTGTAAATTCCGTACTGCTGCGGCCTCTGCCGTTCCAAGATTCCGGCAATATCCTGCTAGTGCACAACGACTACCCGAAAGCCGGAGTGGGTCCGATGTCTACGAGCTCCGCCGCGGATTATTACGACCGCCTGGAAGGCATGGAAGCTTTCGAGGAACAGGCCATGTTCAACATCGGCAATCAGACGCTGGAGATTAACAACACCCCGGAACAAGTAAGAGGCATGCGGGCCACGCCATCGCTATTTCGATTGCTAAAGATTGGCGCCGCGGAGGGCCGCACGTTTACAAACGATGAGGGCGAAGAAGGAGCCGATCAAAAAGTGATTATGAGCCACGCCCTATGGCAGCAGCTCTATGCCGGCGACAAGACTATCATCGGGCGCGGATTGCGGATGAACGGGCAACTGAGGATCATTGTCGGCGTAATGCCGCCAAGCTTTCAACTGATGGACCCTGACGTTCGCTTCTGGACTCCGCTCTCTTTCACAAAGGAACAAAAGAAGACCCATCACGGCAACCACTGGAATCACGTTGGCCGTCTGAGGCCTGGAGCCACGCTGCAACAAGCGCAAATGCAGGTGGATGGCATTAACGCCGCCAACTTGGAAAAGTTTCCGCAGATGCGTGAAGTGCTCATCAACGCCGGCTTTCATTCCAAAGTAGTGCGCCTGCAAGACCACATGGTGCGCGGCGTCAAAAGCGGCTTGTATCTGCTGTGGGCCGGCGCAATGTGCCTGGTTCTGATCGGCGCGGTAAACTTGCTGAGCATCACTCTGGCGCGCCTCAACACCCGCCGCAAGGATATGGCCACGCGCCTTGCGTTGGGCGCCGGCCATGCGCGTATTGCATGGCAACTGGTAACCGAACATGTCCTGCTTGGCTTAGCCGGCGCATCGGCGGGCGTAGGGCTTACGTTCGTCTTGATGCGGCTGATCTCTTCAACCTCGGTGGATTTGCCTCGATCCGGAGAGATTCGCTTGGACGCAACAGTAATGGCGTTCGGATTCGGTCTGTCGCTTGTGGTAGCCGTGTTCACAGGTCTCGCGCCGCTTGCCGGAATGTTCGATAAAACGTTGGGCGACGGTCTGCGCGAAGATAGCCGGACAGGGACTCGGGGAAGAGCGTCCCGTTTCGCCCGGCAATGCTTGGTTGCGTTGCAGGTGGCCTGCGCCTTTGTGCTTTTGGTGGGCGCTGGCCTGCTATTAGCCAGCTTCAGCCAACTGCTGCGAGTGAATCCGGGCTATGACACCAAGGGCGTGTTAACCGCCGCCTACGTAGCACCGCAATCACGCTACGCCGGGGACAAGGAATTAATCATTTTGGCCGATAGGACTTTGGCTTCGATGCGCTCGCTGCCCGGGGTGAAAGTGGCCGGCGGCACGAACATTGTTCCGCTTGGCGGAGATCATTCCAATTCGGTGATCCTTGCCGAAGGTTACATGATGAAACCCGGAGAATCGGTGGTCTCGCCGAATGCGAGTACTGTGACCCCGGGCTATTTCGAGGCCATGGGCATCTCCGTTTTGAAAGGCCGCCCGTTTGATGACCACGACACCGAAACTTCAAAGCCAGTAGTGATTGTCGATGAAAAACTGGCGGCGAAATTCTGGGCCGGACAGGATCCGATCGGCCGACGCATGTACTTTCCGCAGAGCGCGGAGAAGCTTCTGGTTATTGATGAAAAAACCAAGTGGCTGACTGTGGCCGGCGTGGTGCGCAGCATTCGTCAAGATGACCTCAGCGGGAAGGGAACCTCAGCCGGAGCCTATTATTTTTCAATGAAGCAAAACACAACGCGCGCTTTAGTACTGACCTTGAAGACCGATGGCGATGCGGCGTCGCTTACGAGTGCCGTACGCGAACGGATGAAACAGATCGACCCGCAGCTTGCCCTGTTTGAGATTCACACAATGGAGGAGCGCGCCCAACTCTCGCTTGCCCCGCGCAAGACGTCGATGTTCCTCGCAGCCGGCTTCGGAGCGGTGGCGCTGTTCTTGGCCTCGCTTGGGATATACGGAGTGCTGGCGTATCTGGTTACGCAGCGGCGGCGTGAGATTGGAATTCGCATCGCGCTGGGCAGCACGCAAGGCGGTGTGGCGCGGCTTGTGCTAAGTGAGGGAATGCTACTTGCAGGCGCTGGCCTAGTGATGGGCATGGCCGGGGCAGTGGGGCTGCGAACTCTGATCGAAAGCCAGGTCTACGGGGTTAGCCCATTAGAGCCTCGTGTACTGTTGGGGGTAGCCGCTTTGCTGGGAGCCGTAGCGTTGCTTGCGTGTCTTGCGCCGGTGCAGCGCGCGATGCGGGTAGATCCCGTTAGAGTCTTGAGCGAATAAGTGTACTTGTACCCTTTTTTATAATAGTTTGCACATTTGTAATATTACATGATATGATGTTTGTGGATGCTTCAACCCGTTCAGCAATGGCGCACCCGGAACGGCCTGACTCAGGTCGACGCCGCAGCATTGCTTGGGGTCTCGCAGACCTATCTTTCCTTGCTTGAGAAGGGTGACCGGCCTTTAACGGCGCAGCTTCAGGAAAAGTTGTCCACCGTCAAGAAAACCGCGCCAAGAGGGTTCACCCCAAGAAGTTTTACGGATGACCGCTTCCGGGGGCAGTTGAGCGCCCTTGGCTATCCCGGTTTCGCCCATGTTAAACCTGCCCGGTTGAAACCAAGCCCAGGCCCTTTTCTGTTATCGGTGCTTTCTTTAGCTGATGTGGATTCACGGGTAGTGGAGGCGCTGCCTTGGGTGGTGCATCAGTATTGCGGCCGGCTGGACCCTGCGTTGCTGGTGCGAAGCGCCAAACTTCAAAATCTGCAAAACCGTTTGGGATTCTTACTTCAAGCCGCACCGGAAAGGACGCCGGGCCTTGCGGTGGCATTGGCTGAACTGGAACGGGCGCGATTGTTGCAGGAATCAACTCTATGTTGGGACTCAATGCCCACTGCCACGCGCGAATGGATGCGAGTGAACCGGTCGCCTTTAGCGCAATACTGGAATGTTGTGACCACTTTGCGGCCTGAGGATGCAAGACGTGCCGCTTGAACCGCCCTGCGAACCGTGGCTTTCTTTTTTGACCGAACTGGACGTTACGCTCGATGAACCAGCCGATTTCCATTGCATCGGCGGATTCGTGGTGAGTCAACACTACGGATTAGGACGTGAAACGGCGGACCTTGACGTTCTTTCGGTGTTTCCCAAAGCAGCGGCTGAACGTGTCATGCAGTTGGCCGGCAAAGGATCGGCGCTACAAAAAAAACATCGGGTTTACATTGACTACGTTCGGGTGGCAAACTACCCGGATTCCTATGAAGACCGTCTGATCCGCACGTTTCCCGTTTGGACCAACATCAGGTTATGGGCTCTCGAAGCACATGACCTTGCGTTGACGAAACTGGAGCGAAGCATTGAAAGGGATATCCGCGATGTGATGTTTCTGGCTAAGGCTGGGCTGATTAACCGGGAAACACTGATTGCACGGTTCGAGACTGAGTGGGAGCCGTACGTTACTGGCCGGGCTCCTACGTGGAATCGAGGCACGTTAAACATGTGGATTGAGGCTTGTTGGCCCAGGGAGGCGTAACATGGGTTCAAGCTCAAGGGCGTAATCACAACATATGCCTCGCCATTAGCTCCCGCACCCATGGCGCACGCAATAATTCCTTGCTGGATTGTCATCAAATGGAAATACTCCATGCAAGAGCCCAGCCAAAGGATGGCGCGGACCCGAGTTTTCGATAGGTGTTTCCTTTTTAAGGCATCTCAGAGCGGCTTTGTTGCTGGTTGAGGGAAAGGTGACCGCTCTGAGATGGTGTCCTTTGAAAAGTTATACGGATCAAGTTTCATTTCGTTCCGTTCGCCAGGCATTTTTTTTGAAATTATCTTATCCTCTCAGCATGCCTACAATCGCATTCGCTAGAACACAAATCATGCCGCTGGGTATAAGAACTTTCCAGCCCACATTCATTAATTGATCATAACGAAATCTGGGAAATGTACCGCGAAACCACACCATCAAATAGACCCATAACGAAACTTTGAATAGGAACCAAAACACCGCCACCGTGGCGTGGTTGAATGCCGGCCATAGGAAAAGCGCCCCAATTAACCCAAGCCCGGCTATTACCACTATCAAAACAATTTGCTGAATGCGATCTTTCAAGCGAGCAACTAACTGAATACTGGCCAGGGATGAACCGCCGAAAATCAGAAACGGTATTCCATAGTTCATCGGAACTTCAAGCCAGCTAGTGTTCGGAAACGGACGCAGCCAGCCGCCCCAAAACAACACGACGCCAACCGACGCCACCACGAAAATGTTCCCATATTCCGCCAACATGAACAGCGCCCAACGAAAGCCGCTATATTCGGTATGAAACCCGGCCACTAATTCCGATTCGGCCTCGGGAAGATCGAAAGGCGTGCGGTTGATTTCAGCGGTAGCGGCGATCAGATAGATCATGAAAGCCCACATCATCAAGCCGCAATTTTCAAAGGCGAACCAGATGTGTTTTTGTTCCTGCGAGGCCACAATCGCGGGCATTTGCAGTGTCCCCGCAGCCATCACGCCACACACCAGAGATAAGGACAAGGCCACTTCGTAGCTGACTAACTGCGCCGCCGAACGCAAAGCGCCCAGCAAGGAATAATGACTGTTGGACGCCCACCCGCCAAGAATGATGCCCAGTATCCCCACCGAAGAAGTTGCCGCAATCACCAGCAGGCCAACGTTGACGTCGGCAATGTGAATCCAATTATTAAATGGAATCACGGTGAAGCCGGTGAGTGCGCACACACAGGAAAGCACTGGCGCTCCCCAAAAAATCATCTTGTTTGAATGCGTGGGGACAATGTCTTCCTTGATCAACAATTTTACGGCGTCGGCGATGGGCTGCAGCAAGCCATACGGCCCCACCCGCATCGGTCCAAGACGCACCTGCATGTCGGCCAAAACTTTGCGCTCCACCAGCACGATGTATCCGGCGACTAATGGGAACAGCAGGATGATGACGGCCGTTACAACCAGCGGCATGAACAAGGGGTGAATGAAAATTGCGTCCATTATTTACCGTCCTAACGAAGCGGCGGCCATGCGGATGAAGGGTTCCGGCAGCACGCCCATCGCAACCGTAGCCATGGCCGTTATAGCCAACGCCAAGCGCACGCCGTTCGAGGGAGCCAGTACTTGCGCTTCCGTCGATTCCACGGAGAACATGCTGCGCACCAGCCGGAAGTAATAATAGAGCGAAACGGCGACATATACCGCGCTCAATATCGCCAGGCCATACTTGCCCGACTCCACCAGCGCCAGGAAAATATAATACTTGCCGATGAACCCGGCCGTGGGTGGAATACCGGCCAGCGAAAGCAAAAACACCAGCATCAACAAAGCGTAATAAGGGTAACGGCGGCTGAGCGCGGCCAAGTCATCAATGGTTTCCACGGCTAAGCCCTTGCGCCGCAAGGCCACCAACACAAGGAAGGCGCCAATGGTCATGAAGGCGTAAGTAAGTAAGTAAATGGCCACGCCTACCAGGCCCGTATCATTCCCAGCCACTACACCCAAAAGTAAGTAACCGGCGTGGGCAATGGAACTGTAGGCCAGCATTCGCTTGACGTTCGATTGTGTGATTGCCGCCAGGTTTCCGATTGTCAAACTCAGCACGGCGGCGAAGGTTAGCAGTGGTTCCCATTGCGGGCGGGCCCCGCCTAGGCCCACCGCAAGCACTCGAAGTAATAAAGCGAAGCTGGCCGTTTTCGATGCAACGGCAAGAAATGCGGTGACCGTTGTTGGCGCGCCTTCATACGTATCGGGAGCCCACATATGGAACGGAGCCGCTCCGATCTTGAACAGTAACCCCGCCATGGTTGTGACAATGGCAAGATATAACAACCAATCATGCGGGCCTCTGCCTGGAACCACGGAAGCCAGTGCGGTGAGGTTAGTAGATCCCGTCAGGCCGTAGAAAATCGAAAACCCATAAATTAGCAGCCCCGTGGAAAATCCGCCCAGCAGCAAGTATTTCATCGCTGCTTCGTTTGACCGTTTTTCGCCGCGCAGAAAGCCCACCAGTACGTAGAAACTGACCGCCATGGTTTCCAGGCCAATAAAAATGGTCACCATGTCCACGCTGCTAATAATGAAGAATGCGCCGAAGGCGGCAAATAGCACCAGAGCGTAATACTCGGCATGGTGCTCGTGTTCGTTTTCAAGGTAGCGATAGCTGATCAGCATTACAAGCGCGGCCGACATCAACACGATGCCATTAAAGAAGACGGCGAAATTATCCAGCACCAAGCCGCCGTTGAAGCCCGCTAGCGGTGTCATCCCATGCGCCGCCAGGTATCGATGCTGTTCCAACAATTGCCATCCGGCGAACACCAGGCCGGAGATCGCAATCCCCACCAGCCAGCCGCGGCCTTTAATGTCTTTCGGAAAAAGGAAGTCCAGCAATAGAACGGCAATGCCGAACATACCCAACAACAAAGCCGGAAGCAGGATGAAATGATCGGTTGCCGAATAGGAGATCATCGCCGGGCCTCCGCCTGTGTGGAGTGTAGTCTTTCCACAATTTGCGCCACGGGTTTTTCAAAGGTATCGAAGAAAGGCTTGGGATAAACGCCTATCCAGAAAGCGGCGGCGATGAGCGGCAGCACCACAGCCCATTCGCGCAGGTTGAGGTCAACCAGTTTTTCGTTCTTTGTATGCGTGATCTCACCAAGCATGGTGCGTTGATACAGCCAAAGTAAATAAGCGGCGCCCAATACGATTCCCGGTACGGCGAACGCGGCCCACCACACGTTAGCTTCAAACGCGCCTTGTAGAATCGTGAATTCGCCGGCGAAGCCATTCAATAACGGAAGGCCGGCGGAACTAAGCATGGCGATTGCAAACACCGTGGCGTAATTCGGCATGCGGTGAGCCACTCCGCCGAATTGCGAAATCTCGCGCGTATGACGCCGATCATAAATCATGCCAACCAACAAGAACAGCAGCCCGGTGGAGATGCCGTGGTTGATCTGCTGCAACACCGCTCCCCCAACGCCTTTCGTGTTCAACGAGAAAATACCCAATGTGACAAAGCCCATGTGACTGACCGAAGAATAAGCCACCAGCTTTTTCCAATCCTTCTGCATAAGACTTACCAGTGCCCCGTAAAGGATGGCGATGATGGAAAGATACACCAAGGTTCGCACGATGCCCGAATCGATGGAAGCGGCCGGCAGCAGAGGGAGTGAGAAGCGCAGGAACCCGTAAGTACCCATCTTCAACAACGCGCCCGCCAGCATTACTGACCCAGCGGTGGGGGCTTCGGTATGGGCGTCGGGCAGCCAAGTGTGGAAAGGGAACATCGGAACCTTAACCGCGAATCCCAGGAAGAGCAGCCAAAAAACGGTACGCTCCGCAGCTGGCGCAAGATGGGTTTGCATCAGTTCCACAATGTCAAACGTGCGGACTCCCGTTTGACTCGCATGGGCAAAGTAGAGCACCAAAATGCCGATCAGCATAACAACGCTTCCGGCCATTGTATAGATAAAGAACTTCATCGCCGCATACAAGCGCCGTTCGCCGCCCCAGATGGCAATCAGGAAATACATCGGGATCAGCACCGCTTCCCAGAACACATAGAACAAGAAACAATCGAGTGAGAGGAACACGCCCAGGATGCCGGTTTCAAGCAGTAGCAACATGGCGTAGTAAGCCTTCGGCCGGTCGGATACCGAGGACCAGGAAGCCAGCACGGAAAGCAGCGTCAACAAAGTTGTGAGCATCACCAGCAAGAAGCTGATCCCGTCAACACCCAATGAGTAGCTAGCGCCAAGCGCGGGAATCCAAGTGGCGCGCTCAACGAATTGGAAGCCGGCTGCATGATTATCGAACCGGGCAACCAATCCCAATGAGATTGAGAAGCAAGCCAGCGCGCCTATATTCGCCACAATTCGAATCAGGTTCTTTTGCCCGGCAGGCACGGCAAGCACTGCCGCCATGGCCACTAGCGGCGCGAAGAGAATCCAACTGAGTAAGTGTTCGCCCATGCCTATTTCACCCAGAAGATTCCCAAGGCCGCGGCAATTGCGGCAACGATCACCAATGCGTAAGACTGTACAAAGCCGGTTTGTACAATACGCGCGGGAAAGCTGGCGAACATTGTGACAAAGCCGGTGATGCGAACAAGGCCGTCCACAATCCAGGTGTCGCCCCAAATAGATGCCCGCGATACAAAGCGCGTGACAAGGCCAGCCCCATTGATGCCGCCGTCCACGATGCGGCGGTCGAACGACCCCAGATACGCCCCGCCCTTCATGCCTACTCCGCGAACGAATACGAAGTCATAAATGTCATCGAAGTACCACTTGTTTTGCGCGAATTTAGTAAGTGGGCCAAGTGGTCCGCTGGATGCATGGAAGTAACGGGCCAGCAATATGCCGGTAAATGCGGCAAAGACCGAAGCGGCCATCAACACGTGTTTTAGACCAACGTCCGGCGAATGGTGCGAGTGCAGTACAGGGTCAAGCCAGCGTTCCAATTGAGCGGCATAATAACTGCAACCACCGCAACCAAGAGCAAGGACCACTAACGGCGCCGTCATCACCAGATGCGATTCATGCGCGTGGACCTTTGTGCGCTTTTCACCGAAAAAAGTAAGGAACATCAGCCGCCACATATAGAATGCCGTCAGAGCGGCGGTAATCAGGCCGACCGCAAACACACCATTGAAATTGAGGTAGGCATAAAACAAAATTTCATCTTTCGAAAAAAAACCAGCCATGCCGGGAACGCCGGCGATTGCCAAAGCGGCTACAACCATGGTCCAAAAGGTGATGGGCATCTCGCTTCGCAGCCCACCCATTTTTCGCATGTCCTGCTCGCCGTTCAGGCCATGAATCACTGAGCCCGCTCCCAAAAACAGGAGCGCTTTGAAGAAGGCGTGCGTCATCAAATGAAACACCGCCACCCAATAGGCGCCTGCGCCGGCCGCCATGAACATGAAGCCAAGTTGGCTTACCGTGGAATAAGCCAGTACTCGTTTAATATCGGTCTGCACAATGGCGATGGTCGCGGCCATGATGGCGGTGGCCGCGCCAATCCAAGCGATCGCGGTGCTTACTTCCGGAGCCAGCGAATAGATAGCGCTGGAGCGCGCCACCATGTAAACGCCGGCGGTCACCATGGTTGCTGCGTGGATCAAAGCGGAAACAGGTGTGGGGCCTTCCATCGCATCAGGCAGCCAAACGAACAAAGGCAGTTGCGCCGATTTGCCGGTTGCGCCCAGGAACAACAGTGCGGCGGCGGCCGTCAGAAGTGGACTCGCGGTTAGTCCATGCAGATCGCGGAAAGCCACACTGCCATGCGTCATCGCCGCTACGCAAAACATGCCGAGGATAAAACCAGCATCGCCCACACGATTAAACAGAAATGCTTTCTTCGCCGCGTCGCCCGCCGATTTCTTGTTGAAGTAAAAGCCGATCAGTAAGTAACTGGCCAGCCCCACGCCCTCCCATCCGGCGAATAAAAGAACATAGTTATTGGCCAGCACCAGAATCAGCATGAAGAATATAAACAGATTCAGATAGCCGAAGAAGCGATAGTAGCCGCCCTCGTGATCCATGTAACCGGTGGCGTACACGTGAATCAAAAAGCCGATCCCGGTGATGATCAGGATCATCACCGAACTAAGCGGATCAAGCAGGAAACCCCAATCCACCTTGGGCAGCCATTCGTACAAAATCACTTCATGCGGCTTGCCGCCAGATTCCACCACCGCGCCCAAACTTAACAAGAAGGCCGCGAATATCGTGCCGGGCGCAATGATTTTTATCAGCGGCTTAGGTAATATGCGGCCCAGCAAAAGCAGCACCGCCGCGCCACCAAGCGGGATAAGTGGAATCAGCCAAATAAGATTTACCATTTCAGCAAATCCACTTCGTCGGCTTGCACGCTTCCCTTGTTGCGGAACAGCGCGATCAAAACGCCGAGACCCACAGCCGCCTCAGCCACCGCCACGGCTATCACAAAAATGGCGAACACTTGACCAGTCACTTGGTTGTGATACTTCGAGAAGGCAATAAGATTGACGTTCACCGCATTGAGGATCAACTCAATCGACATGAGGATCACAACAATGTTGCGGCGCGTCAACACACCCAATGCGCCAATCAACAGCAGCGCCGCCGATACCGCCAAATAGTGGTTGATGGTGATCATCGCGTGCCGCCTTTGCCCGCCATCAGCACCGACCCGACAACCGCCACAAGCAACAGGACGGACGCAACTTCAAACGGCAGCAAGTAACTGGTGAATAATAAATCGGCCACGTTCTCCGTATTGCCTCCGGTGATCGCCGTTGCGGATGCGGGAGGGGGCAACGTGGCAAATCCTTTGGAAAGGAATGCATAAAACGCGCCGGCCGAACCCAAAATAGCCAAAACAGCCACTGGCGTTTGCCCGTTGAACTGTTTCAATTTAGCCGCCTGATCCAAATTCACCAGCATGATCACAAACAGGAAAAGCACCATGATGCCGCCGATGTACAACACGATTTGCACCGCGAACAGGAACTCGGCGCCCTGCATTAAATAGAGACCGGCAACTCCCAATAGCGAGGTCATCAATGCCAGCGAACAATGCACGGCGGAACGCAACAATACCGTACCCAGCGCTCCTAAGATCGCCAGCGCAGCAAACGCGTAGAAGAAAACGGAGTCGCCCATTATGACTTGTACTTGACCGGGTACGGTCCTTCCTCAAGCATCCTGCGATCCCAAATTTGGCCTTCGCGGGTATAGCTGGCCAGCTCGAAATCCTGCGTTAATTCCAGCGCATCCACCGGGCACGCGTCTTCGCAAAGTCCGCAGAACATGCAGCGCGATGTGTCGTAGATGAAGGTCGTCAAATCCTTGCGTTTCGTTTCCGGGTTGCGATCCCATCCGACAACAATCAAATTCTCAGGGCAGGCAATGGCGCACAGATTACACGAAATGCACAGCGTTTCGTTGTTTTCAGGATTGATATTCAGCCGTGGGGCGCCTCGATACCGCTCGGCGATATGCGGGCGTTCGGCCGGATACTGCTCCGTATAGATGTACTTCGGGTTCTGATTCCGGAAGGTCACCCACAGGCCTTCCAGGAAATCTATCAGAAAGAATCGGCGGAATAGCTTTTTCATCGGTCCACCTCCCCCAACACAATATCGATGGTGCCAATAATCGCCACTACGTCTGCCACCAGCACGCCCTTGCACATCGCATCTAACGACTGAAGATTCACGAGCGACGGCGGACGCACGCGCAGACGGTAAGGATTGAGCGTACCATCGCTCACAATAAAATATCCTAGTTCGCCCTTCGGCGACTCAATGGAAACATACGCCTCACCAATGGCGGGCTTGAATACTTTGGGGAACTTGGCCATGACCGGACCCGTGGGAATCTTCGCCACCGCTTGTTGAATGATACGAACCGATTGGCGCATCTCAGCCATTCGGACCACGTAACGATCAAAGCAATCCCCGTTGACTCGCGTGGGAACTTCAAACTCGTACTGTTCGTAACCGCAGTACGGCTGCAACTTTCGAAGATCGGCCGGCACACCCGCGGCTCGAATCATTGGCCCACTTACTCCATATCGTTTGCAATTTTCGGCGTTCAAAATGCCGACGCCCGTGAGCCGTTCCACCCAGATGCGATTGCCGGTGAGCAGTTCCTCATACTCGTCAATCTTGCCGGGCAAATCGTCGCAAAACTTTTTAACTTGCTCTTCAAAACCGTCGTAGAGCTCGTACTGCAGTCCGCCAATCCGGAAGGCATGTGTAGTTAGGCGCGCCCCGCAGTAGTTCTCAAAAATCTTAAGAACCTCTTCCCGTTCGCGCAGCGTGTAAAACAGCGGGGTAATCGCGCCAATGTCCAGCGCGTGGGTTCCTAGCCAAAACAGGTGGCTGGCGATGCGATTCAACTCCGTAAGAATCACGCGGACAGCTTGGGCTCTTGGCGGCGCTTCAATTCCACCCAGCTTTTCCACCGCCAGACAATAACCCAGCCCATTTGAAACCGCCGAAATGTAATCCATACGGTCCACATACGGGGCAAACATTTGGTAAGTGCGAGCCTCGGCGATTTTTTCCACGCCGCGGTGCAGATAGCCGATGACGCACTCAGTGCCGTTCACCTTTTCACCGTCCAACTTCAGGATGATGCGCAAAACGCCATGCGTCGACGGATGCTGCGGGCCCATGTTGAGCACCAGTTCATTGGAATCGAGAAATGTTTCCACCGCGCTCATTGGCCGCTCTCAATTCCCAGGTTGTCTTTCACCCAGCGGTTATCCATTTGGGTGATGCCGTATTCCTTGCGCAGCGGGTGCCCGGTCCATTCTTCCGGCAGGAGAAGCCGCTTCATGTTGGGGTGACCGGCGAAGCGGATACCAAACATGTCGAAAACTTCACGCTCCATCCAATCGGCGCCCAGGAAAACAGAAGTGGCGGTTGGCGGCGTGTCCCCATCGGCGATGGAGGTTTTCACTCGGACGCGCTCATTGCGCGAATAGCTGTATAAGATGTAAAGCAGCTCGAACCGCGCGGGGCGTTTCGGATAGTCGATGACGGTCAGATCCACAAGATAATCGAAACCGGATTGCTTCAGGCTTTCGATAACCGGCAGAACGGCATCGGGCGGCGCGACGAAGAAGTTTTGGCCAACATAAGTGAGCGCTTGAATTGCTTTGCTTTCAAGCGCATGACGGATAGTATAGGGAAGGTCGCCCTCCCAGTTGGAACAGGCCATCTCGGTTGTCGGCCCGGCGGGCTTAGTTTCTTCGGCCATTCAATTAAGGTGTCTATATAAAGGATGACATAGCCGAGGGTCAGGACGCCAATCCGCCAGATCGAAGGCGGCAATCTTGATGGTGAATGGGGCTTTTAGTGATGTGGATAGCTCAGACGCCACTCCAGCGTTTCGCAAAGAAAGTTGCCGCGGTGCTGGCTGTACCGGTCAGTACCAAGCCTCTTCGTTTGTTCATTCGGATTTGCCATATGAGGTTGGGCCGCTATTGCAATTAAATTGCGGTGTAGCTTGGCGTAGCTAGGTCCATTGCAAGTAACAGCATGACTAGTCACCTCAGCCCGCTTAACCGCAACGGCTACATCCTTTGGAGTCTATTTTCAAATCCAATTCGATGTTAGTATCGAAATGTTCGCACTGTATGCCTTTCTTTTTGGGTTGGTGGACCGCTTGGAACACCAAGGCCGCAACAGGATTCTGGTGGGCCTTCAGGCATGCAGGTGTAAAACCCGCCAGGAAACAGAGCGAGGCGGATGTTGGGACTTTCGCCTCGCTTTTGTTAACTTAGTTTTGAACAATGCCCACTCCGTTAGTGACCGCCGCATGGCTGCTGCAACATCCCCCGGATCCGAACATTCGCGTGGTCGATACGCGATTTGTTTTGGGGAAACCTGATGCCGGACGCGAGGCTTTTGCCGCCGGCCACATTCCCGGAGCAGTGTTTGTAGACCTGGAACGCGACCTTAGCGCCCATCCTCACCCCGATCGCCGAGGTGGCAGGCACCCTTTGCCCACCATCATCAAGTTGGAAGAAACGTTGTCGAAGCTAGGAATTCTAAACGAACAACACGTGGTTGCCTATGACGACGGCGGCTTTTTCGCGGCGCATTTTTGGTGGCTGCTTCGCTACCTAGGGCATGACAGCGTGAGTATTCTCGATGGGGGACTACCGGCATGGACTGGGCCCCGGGAAACAGTAGCGCGGCACTATTCCGGACACTTCCACGCGAAGCCAAGAGCCGAAATGCTGGTGGATGCGAACTACGTCCAGAATCGGGGAAGCGCTTCAGTACTCATGGATTCCCGCGCGCCGGAACGATTTCGGGGGGAAGTGGAGCCCATCGATTTGAAGGCCGGACACATACCTGGAGCTATTAACAAGGATTGGGCGAACGGCCTTGAGAACGGGCATTTTAAATCCAGCGAAGCGCAGGGTGATCGCTTCAAGGACGTGCGGAATGCCGGGGAAGTGATCGTCTATTGCGGAAGCGGCGTTAGCGCCGGAGCCAACATGCTGGCTCTGGAACTGGCGGGGATTCACGGCGCGAAGCTCTACGCGGGAAGCTGGTCGGATTGGGCTAGCGACGATACCAGGCCGATTGCCACGGGCTGCTAAGTTCCGAAAGTATTGTGAGAAAATTGAAAGGTTCCAATTCCTCATCCTTGGAGATCCTTACCTCTTGAAGATCCTCGTAGTTGGCTCTGGTGGCCGTGAGCATGCCTTTGCCTGGCGCTTGGCCCAAAGCCCTTCCGTCAGCAAAGTTTTCGCGGCGCCCGGTAACGCCGGCATTTCGGCGAATGCCGAATGCGTTCCCCTGACGGATTCTTCCCCCGCCGGTTATTTGGCGCTGGCTAAGTCGCTTGGAGTTGACCTTACCGTGGTCGGTCCGGAGGCGCCATTGGTGGCGGGCATTGCCGATGCGTTTCTGGCGGATGGCCAGCTTATCGTTGGACCGACGGCGGCTGCGGCAAGCATGGAGGGCTCGAAGAGCTATTCCAAACAGGTGATGGCTGAAGGCGGCGTACCCACGGCGCGATACGTCGAAGTTAGTACTTACGATGATGCTTTGAAGGCTCTGCATCAGTTCCCTTATCCGGTAGTGATCAAAGCGGATGGCCTTGCGGCGGGGAAAGGCGTGGTGATTGCCGAAGATAGGGCGATTGCACTTGAAACGATCAGCCAGTTTCTGGCGGGTTCGCTGGGCGATGCGGGGAAGAAGATTGTTATTGAAGAATTCCTGGTTGGCGAAGAAGTCAGTTACATTGTTCTGACCGATGGCGAATCGATCCTCGCCACCGAACCTGCGCAGGATCATAAGACGATTTTCGATGGTGACAAGGGTCCGAACACCGGCGGCATGGGTGCGTACTGCGATTCGCGGATTCTGACGGCGGCGCAGCGTTCGGAGGTGATCGGCAAAATCATTGAACCAACGCTTAGCGTTTTGCGGCGGCGGGGAACTCCGTTCTCAGGGTTTCTGTTCGCCGGCCTAATGATGACCGCCGATGGGCCGAAGACGCTGGAGTTCAATTGCCGTTTTGGCGATCCGGAAACGCAGCCCATCCTTTGCAGAATGAATGGCGATTTCGGCGAAGTGCTGCTGGCGTTGGCCCAAAAGCGCCTCGGTGAAGTTAAGGTCGATTGGACACCGGAACCATCGATCTGCCTTGTGCTGGCTGCGGCCGGCTATCCGGGCAAAGTGCGAACAGGCGATGTGATTACGGGATTCGCCGAAGCCGAGGCCGAAGGGTCTAAGGTTTTTCATGCGGGGACGAAGCGGGTGGGAAGTGACATCGTGACAGCGGGTGGCCGGGTGTTGGGTGTGACGGCAAGCGGAGCAACATTGCAATCGGCTATCGATCACGCTTACAAGGCGGCATCGCACTTGCGATTCGAGGGTATGCAAATGCGGAGCGACATTGGGCGGAAGGGCCTTCAGCGCTGGGCGTAAGAAGGCGCTATTCTTCAGGTATGGATTGGTTCCAAGTAGTTTGCATCATCTTTGCCGTGGTCATCATCGCCCGCACACAGAAAGGCGGAGGTTGAGGACCTAAACCTTCCGGTCGTGGGCCGGGTTGCTCCTAGGACTAAGATAACGATAACCGACCCTGGTATGATTTGGATACACTTTCAAGAAGGTTCCAATTTGTTCCGCTTAAAATTACCCGTCATAGCGCTTGCTACGCTTGCAAGCTTCTCCTCAATTCAAGCATTTGCACAGGGCCCTCCCGCAGGAGGAAATCGTCAAGCTCCGGCTGCGCCGCGTGCGCGCCCTAACGCTTTCCCGACCGATCGGCCGCCGGCGGATGCCGCAACAGTTGGTCGTGGCAAGGCGCTTTATGGCGTTCATTGCAACTTCTGCCACGGCTCCGATGCGCGTGGTGGTGAGGGCGGGCCGAACCTGCTGCGGACAGAGATCCTATTAAAGGACATGAAAGGCGAGTTGCTGCTGCCGGTAGTGCAGAACGGCAAGGGCGAAATGCCTCCTTTCAATTTGAACGAAATACAAGTGGCCGACATCGCCGGATTCCTTCATAACTTCCCGGTGGCTGGTTATGACCTTTCGCGAAATACGCCGCTTAGCATTTTGGTGGGTGATGCGAATGCGGGCAAGGCCTATTTCGCAAAGACGTGCGCGAAGTGCCATTCCACGTCCGGCGACTTGAAGGGACTTGGGGCGAAGTTTAGCGATCCGAAACAACTGCAGCAATATTGGCTGATGCCAGGCGGCGGTCGTGGCGGATTTGGTGGAGGCCCCGCTGCTCCTTCGCGCCTGAAGCCGGTGACGGTGGCGGTAACCACTGGCTTGGGAGTAGTGGAAGGACGGCTGATCCGTATCGATGATTTCCTTGTGGTGCTGGCGCAAGCGGATGGCTCCCAGCGTACCTTTACTCGTAATGGGGATGCTCCCAAGGTTGTAGTGAATGAGCCCTTGAAACCCCATAAAGAATTGTTACGGGTTTATTCGGATGATGATATTCACAACGTAACTTCTTACTTGTCGGGGGTGAAATGACCATGAATAACTTGAAACTAATTCTATTCATCGCACTTCCCCTGAGTCTGGCTGCCCAAGGGCTTGATCCTCGCTCACTTACTAAGCCGCTTTCCGATGAATGGCCCACTTACTCTGGCGACTATACCGGCAAGCGCTACAGCCTTCTGAAACAGATCGACCGAAGTAACGTCAAAAACCTAAGCTTAGCTTGGACTAGCCGCGTAACTCCCGGCGCGGGAACGCAAGGCCCTGGTGGTGGACGCGGGGGTTTTGGGGGTGGTGGTGGCGCTCCGACTATCGTTGGCGGGGAGGGTACTGGCGAAGTTGGGGGCGGCGGATTCGGCGGCGGTTCTTCAATTCGCGCTTCCATTCTGGCCGTGGATGGCATCCTTTACCTTTCGATGCCCGACAATGCCTGGGCTGTTGACGGGCGCGACGGCCGAACCCTGTGGCGCTACTACTGGAAGACCAAAGGCGGAACACACATTGGCAACCGCGGGTTGGGCATGTGGAACAACCGGCTCTATATGGAAACGCCGGACGACTTCCTGGTTTGCCTCGACGCTAAGACTGGCAAGGAATTGTGGCACAAGCCTATGGCCGATTTCAGCCTGCAATACTTTTCGACCATGTCTCCTATCGTGATCGGCAACCACATTATCGTGGGCACGGGCAACGATCTTGACGAACCAGGTTATGTGCAATCGCGCGATCCGGAAACCGGCGAAGTGCAGTGGACCTTCAATACCGTTCCGATGAATAAGGGCGACGCTGGTCTTGAAACTTGGGGCAGCCTGGACGGCGCGCGGCATGGCGCCGGCAACGTTTGGATTCCCGGCGTCTACGATCAAGACACGAAACTCTACATCTTCGGCACGGGTAATCCTTCACCGGCATATACGAATCCCAAGAGCCGCGATGGCGATAATCTTTATACCTGTTCGATTGTGGCGATCAACATCGATACCGGTAAGATGGCTTGGTATTACCAGCTGAATCCGCATGACACGCATGATTGGGATTCCACCGAGACGCCGATTATGGTGGATGGCGATTTTAAGGGCAAGCAGCGCAAGATGGTGGTGCATGCCGACCGTAACGGTTACTTCTATGTGCTGGACCGGCTAACCGGCGAGCACTTATTGACGAGTAAGTTCTCCTCAACCGTGAATTGGGTGAAAGAGATTAACGCCAAAGGGCAGACGATTCGCGATCCGAAGAAGGATTCGATTGTGGCCGGCGCTTTGGTTTCGCCGAACAATGCTGGGGCGACAAACTGGCCCCCCGCCGCCTATTCGCCGGATACCGGACTGTTCTATGCGCCGACTAGCGACACCTACGCGATGTATTATTTGACCGAAACCGACCCGCGCGGCGCGATGGGGCTGGGCGGCAAGGACGAGCAACAGCTTGCTTCCTTGGGGACGCATTTGACGGCGATTGACTACAAGACCGGCAAGATCGCCTGGCAGCATACTTACCCGGGAACGGGGGGCTTTGGCGCCGGGAATGGGATTTTAGCCACTGCGGGTAAGCTGGTTTTCGCCGGTGATCAGAGTGGAAATTTCATTGCCTTTGATGCCGGTAACGGAAAGATCCTGTGGCATGCGCGAATCGGCAATGTCAGTAATGCGCCGCAGACTTACTTGCTCGACGGAAAACAGCATGTGTTAGTTGCCGCCGGGGATGCTTTGTTTGATTTCTATTTGCAGTAACTGGCGCCGCCGCGGACCAACGGGAATCAAAATCTCTCAGACAAAGTTAGGCGGACAGGGGTCCGGCTGCGATAGAATCAACCTCTTGGACAAAGGAGAATTCCCAATGAAACGACTACTCACCCTCACCCTGCTTACTTCGCTTGCCCTTAGCGCTCAGACGCTGAAAATTGTCACCAGTGGACAAACGCCCGACGTCATTCACGACTGGCAATCCGCTTCGTCTAAAGTTCGCATCGTCAACGCCACGCCGGCCTCGCTAGACAAGGAACTTGTGGATGCCGACGCCTATGTTGGAGAAATCACGCCGGAACAAGTGCGCCTGGCGAAGAAACTGAAATGGGTGCAAATCACCAGCGCCGGGGCCGAAAAAGTGCTCCACAAATCCGGGGGCAACGACCTGCGCGATAGCAACATTGTCCTCACCAACAACCAAATCGTTCAAGGCCCGGAAATCGCCGATCACGCCATGGCCATGTTGCTTGCGCTTGCCCGTGGCTTGCCGAAGTTTTTCGCCGACCGCCAAACGGAAACCTGGAACCCGCGTCCTTATCCCGGTATTGAACTGAACGGAAAAACAGCCGTGGTAATTGGCGTGGGCGGTATCGGAACGCAAATCTCGGTGCGCGCCTGGGCCCATGGCATGAAGGTGATCGGCGTCGACCCGGAAGACATTCCGTTCACTCCGTTCATCAGCAAAGTTGTGAAGCCCGACCAATTGAACGAGGTTCTGCCCGAAGCGGATGTACTGTTCATCTCCGTGCCGCACACCGAAAAGAGCCACAAAATGATGGGCCCGCAACAATTCGAGCTGATGAAGAAGGGGTCGTATTTCATCGCCGTCAGCCGCGGTGGCATCTATGATTTGCCCAGCCTGGTGAAAGCTCTCGACAGCCAACGCTTAGCTGGCGCGGGTGTTGACGTTACAGACCCGGAACCGCTGCCCCCCGGCAATGCGCTTTGGAAATTCAACAACGCAATCATTACACCGCACATCGCCGGCCGTTCCGATAAAGACCGCGCCCGCATGCTCGGCACGGTGAAAGCAAATATCGCGCGCTTTGCCGATGGCAAGCCGTTGATTAACGTTGTCGACAAGCAGAAAGGCTACTAGATCATAATAAGCTCGCCGGCCAACATAAAGCCGGCGAGCCGCGACCTCGCGAACTTGCGTTGTAATCATCGGGTATTCCCTAATACTAAGTGTCATGGCTTATCGTGTGGCAGGTTACGAACAAACCACCTCCCGTCGAATCGATGCTTTGGACCATTAAGAAAATATGATTTTGTTTACGGATGCCTGAAATATATTTCAGACTTAACGTTCGCGCCATAGCCGTTGTGCTGCAAACCAAAGCCCCGCCGGAACCAGCATCACCAACCCATTGATAACCGCAATGCGCTGCACGGGAATGCCGCGGTCCACGAAGTACCCCGCCACCGCGCTTGATGCGGCCATCGTTACCACCCCAAGGCTGAATTCGGCGGAGAACACGCGGCCCCGGTAGCGGTCGTCCGTGGACAGTTGCAACAGCGTCGTGGAAAAAACCCAGACCATCGCTAGCCCCGCGTGGGCCGCCATCACGCCGGGCACCGCAAATAGCAGCGTTGAACTTACACCTAACAACACATACCCCGCGCATGCCAGTATCATGCCGCACAGAATCGCGTACCGCATGCGCTTTTGCGAATTACCCGCAATCCCTGAAATGGTGACCGGACCAAGAATCGCGCCCAACCCGCGCGCGCCCATCAAAAGACTTTGCCCCAACATGCCGGCTTTCTCCGGGCCGAAAGTGGAATCCATCACCGGGAAAATGCGCAAACCTAAAATCGGAAGAATTACCCAGTTCGATCCCAACAACCCAAGGCCGGCTTTACAGAACATCGTCGCCAATAGCCGGCCATCTTTCCTAACGTAACGTAACCCTTCGGCAATCGGCGTGAAATCGAACATTGACCGCCAAGTGAAATCCGGGTGGCCTTCCATGTGGGGTTCCACAAAACTCATCCTGCGAATCAGCAATGCCGAAGCGACGAACGAAAGGCTGTTCACCACGAACATCGCCTCGCGCCCAAAGGCCGCGGTAAACACACCGCCCAAAGCAAAACCCATCATGAAATTGAACGACCAGGTAATGGACGACAGCGTGTTGGCCGGCGTCATATCCCTGGCATTCGTGATATTTGGGATTACCCCATGATGCGCTGGTTCAAACAATGCCCACATCACCGTTTCCAAAAACAACAACACGTAGATAAACCAGATCGTTTCCGGCGTGGTCACAAACAGCATCAACAACACGATCACGGCGCGGGACCAGTCGGCGAAGATCATGATACTCTTGCGGCTTAGTCTGTCATTCAGCACTCCCGCCGCGGGCGAAGTCAAAACCTGCGGCAGCACCTGCATGACGAACGCGAGCGCAATGGATTCGGCCCTTCCCGTGAATTTCAGCAGCAAGCTGTAAACGGCCAGGGAATAAAACCAATCGCCAAGTTCGCTGACGATTTGTGCAAACCACAGCAAGCGGAAGTTGCGATTCTCCCGCAGGATGCGCGCGTAGTCGCGGAATGAAAACGCGTCGGAGGCCATAAGACTAAGCCAGTGAGTAAAGCCCCATTCGCTTCTTAGTCAATTCAACCGTTTCCCGCGCGATCGGTGTAACACGCGCGGCCCCTTCCTTCAGAATGCTTGCGATGTAGCCAGGGTCCGCCGTAATTTCCTGATACCTCGCTTGAATGGGCCGAAGGCCTTCCACAACCGCCTCCGCCACTGTCTTTTTCAAATCTCCGTAACGCATCCCCTCGAAGTGGCTGCGCATCTGGTCATCGCTCCACTCGGTGAATGCCTGATGAATACCCAGCAAATTCACCACTCCCGGCCCGGCGTTTTCAAAACTCACGGCTGGGTTGGAATCCGTCGTCGCCCGCATGATCTTCTTTCGAATCGTCGCTGGCTCATCGAGCAACGCGATTGCATGGCCCGCGCCGTCGGCCGATTTGCTCATCTTCATAGTCGGATCATCCAAGCCCATCACGCGAGCCCCAACTGCCGGCAATTTCGTTTCGGGAATTACGAACGTATCGCCATAAAGCGAGTTAAACCGCTGCGCAATGTCGCGCGTCAATTCCAGATGCTGGCGCTGATCGTCACCCACCGGAACAATCTTCGCTTGATATAGGAGGATATCCGCCGCCATTAAAACCGGATACTGCAACAGCCCGGAACCAATCGTTTCTTGCGCTTCAGATTTAGCTTTAAACTGCGTCATCCGTTCCAGCCAGCCAAGCGGCGTGACACAGGTGAACATCCAAGACAGTTCCGCATGGCCAGGCACGGACGACTGCGCCACAATCGACGACTGCTTGGAATCAATGCCGCATGCAATGAACAGCGCCGCAAGTTGATGGATGTTTGTCCGTAACTCTTCCGGCTTCTGATAAACCGTGATGGCGTGCAGATCGACGATGCAAAAGATGCTCTCGTAATCGTACTGGATCTTAACCCAGTTCTTTAGAGCGCCAAGATAATTTCCGATATGGAGGTTGCCTGTGGGTTGAACCCCGGAGAGAACGCGAGCTTTCATGTGTGAAATTCCAGTGTAGCGCGCCGCCCTGCGCGACAATATTAAGGTGCGTATTGAAAAACTGGTTTACGGCGGCGCGGGGCTTTCGCGCAATGATGGCAAAGTGGTGATGACGCCGTTTGTGCTAGCCGGCGAGGACGTTCAAGTCCGCGTGGTGAAAGCGAAGAAAGAATTTGACGAGGCTGCCGTGGAGCAGATTCTGGAAGCTTCCCCCTTGCGTGTGGATCCCAACTGCCGCTACTTCGCCACGTGCGGCGGCTGCAATTATCAACATACCGGTTACGAAAACCAGATCGAAATCAAGAAAACAGCCCTGCGCGAAGTGCTGCAGCGCGTGGGCCGGATTGAACCGCCGGTCCACATTCACGCCATCACCGGCGAGCCTTGGGAATACCGCAATCGCGCGCAGTTTCACATTGACGGTGGCCGCATCGGCTACCGCGAGGCGGGCTCGCACAAGGTTGTGGATGTCGAGGAGTGCCCCATCGTCTCTCCCAAAATCAATGAGGCCTTGTGCGCTTTACGAGGCATTGTGAAGGACCGGCGCTTTCCGCGATTCCTCGAATCGATCGAGTTTTTCTCCAACGAAAGCGCAGTGCAGGTAAACGTGATGCAGACCCACGGAGGGTTGCACGTGGCGCGCGCGTTTTTTGATTGGGTGGAAAAGGAAATATCCGGCGCCATCTCCGGGCCTCTGGAATACCACGTGATAGGCGAGCGGTTCAAGGTGAGTCATAATTCGTTCTTCCAGATCAATCGCTTTTTGATTCCGCAATTGGTGGACGCGGCGATTGGGAAGGAAGAAGGGGAAACGGCGATGGACCTTTACGCCGGGGTTGGCCTGTTCACCATTCCTCTTTCGCGACGGTTCAAGAAAGTGACGGCCGTTGAGATGAGCCGCAGCGGCCATGCGGACCTGGAAGCAAACGTAGCCACCGCGCATCGCAAAGTGGAAGTAGTCCGCAATCAGACCGAGATGTTTTTGGAAGGCGTCGAAAAGACTCCTGACTTTGTGCTGGCCGACCCGCCACGCGCCGGACTGGGTAAGCCCGTCACCAAGGAACTGCTGCGCATTGGAGCCAAGCGCGTGACCATTATTTCGTGCGATCCGCCCACTCTTGCGCGCGATTTGCAGGCGCTTACTGCTGGAGGCTACGCGGTCGAATCGATGACACTTGTGGACTTGTTCCCGCAGACTTATCATATGGAAACAGTTACGAAACTAGTGAAGGGATAGTCTGGTGAAGGCAAAGTAACGATGAAAATAAATGGGACGATTTCTTTAATGCTTTGCTTGGCGGCATCCATGGCGCAAGCGGCCGCGCCTCCGGTCGCAAAGACCAAGGACCATCGGGAGACACGCCACGGCGCCACAGTCGTGGATCCGTATTTCTGGCTGCGGGAAAAAACGAATCCGGAAGTTTCCGAATTCCTCGAAGCCGAGAATACGTACACCCTGGACAGTACGAAACACCTGAAGCCATTTCAGGACCAGCTTTATAAAGAAATGCTGGGGCACGTGAAGGAAACCGACCTGAGTGTGCCCGTTCGCCGCGGGGTCTATCTTTATTATTCGCGCATTGCGGCTGGGCAACAGTATCCGGTGCAATGCCGCAAGAAAGGCGAGAACGGCGCCGAAGAGATTCTGTTGGATCTCAACGAAATGGCCAAAGGGAAGAAGTTCATCAGCCTGGGAAATATGGCTGTTAGCGAAGACCAGAATCTATTGGCTTTTACCACCGATTACGCCGGCTTTCGCCAGTACAGCCTCAACGTTAAGGATCTACGAACTGGTCAGATGCTGCCCGACACCGCTGTGCGCGTGGGAAGCATGCAGTGGGCCTCCGATAATAAAACGATTTTCTTCACAACCGAAGATGAAATCACCAAACGTTCCGACCATTTGTGGCGCCACACGTTGGGCGAAAAGCAACCTGTAAAAATCTACCGGGAATTGGACGAACTCTACCGTATCCGCGTGTCCAAAACCCGCGACAAGAAATATCTGGCGCTGAACATCGGCAGCACTGACGCAAGCGAGGTGCGGCTTCTCCGCGCCGATCAACCACAGGGCAACTTCTCAGTGTTTCTGCCCCGCCAGAAAAAGCACAAGTACAATGTGGATCATCGCGAAAACCTGTTCTACATTCACAGCAACAAGAATGCCATTAACTATCAAATTCTTACGGCCCCGGAGAGCGATCCATCGCCAAAGAATTGGAAAGTTTTTATTCCGCATAACCCCGATGTACTCTCGCAAGGCATCGATTTGTTTAGCGATTTCGCGGTGGCAATCGAAAGGTGGCAAGGGCTGACGCGCTTACGCGTCCACAGCTTCAAGTCCGGTAAATGGGAGGCCATTTCATTCCCGGAACCGGTTTACGCTTCCAACCCCGGAGGAACGGAAGACTACAATTCCAACACCTACCGGTACACCTATCAAAGCTTCGTCACTCCGCCCAGCGTCTTTGAATACGATACGGCCAAGGGGCAATCTACGTTGCTTAAGAAGCAGGAAGTTCCCGGTTTCGATGCGTCACAATATGTCGCCGAACGGCAATGGGCCACGGCTCGCGACGGCGTGAAGGTGCCGCTATCCGTTTTCTACAAGAAGGGTTTCGAGCGAAACGGAAAGGCTCCGCTCTTTCTTTATGCTTATGGCTCCTACGGCGCAGGGTCGCAAGCAAGCTTTTCAAGCACGCGCTTAAGCTTAGTGGATCGAGGCATGGTTTACGTGATCGCCCACATTCGCGGCGGTAACGAAATGGGCGAGAAGTGGCACGAAGATGGCATGCTGATGAAGAAGAAGAATACCTTTACCGACTTCATCGATTGCGCCGAATATTTAGTCAAGGAAAAGTGGGCGGCCAAAGACCGCATTGTGATTGAAGGCGCAAGCACCGGAGGGCTTCTGATGGGAGCGGTCGTCAACATGCGCCCCGATTTGTTCCGCGCGGTCCATGCGGGCGTTCCCTTTGTCGACGTAATGAATACAATGCTGGATGCTTCACTACCATTGACGGTGGGGGAATATCTGGAATGGGGCAATCCCAATGATAAGGCCGCCTACGATTACATGAAGACTTACAGCCCGTACGACAACTTGGAAAAACGAGCCTATCCGGCTATCCTGGTCACCACCAGTTTCAACGACAGTCAGGTGATGTATTGGGAGCCCGCCAAATACGTGGCCCGTTTGCGAACCCTGAAGACGGACGGCAATCAACTTTTGTTGAAGACGAAGATGGAGCCCGCCGGGCATGGGGGAGCGTCTGGCCGCTATGACCGGTTGAAGGATTCAGCCTTTGAATACGCTTGGATGCTTTCGCAAGTAGGAATCTCCAAGTGAACTCCGACTGGCCCTATTCTCACCATATCCCGATTCTCACAATATATTGTTGAGTGTTGGAAAGTGGGGCTGGCCCGTGGCCGGAGCGCGACTCTCAAAAAGTCGCGCTCCCACGAATCTAAGGAACCCCCCGCAATTAAGTTAAGTGTTTTTCTGGTGGTTACGGCTTTTAAGCCGTCACGCCGGACGCAAGTCCGGCGAGTCCTGCATAGAACCGTTTCTATTGGTCAAAGACGCAGCCCTTACTTGTTGCGGATTGCGAACAAGTGGCGCGCGCCGCGAATGAACAACGTGTCCCCCGACGCGGCGGGCGTGGCCATCACCGGCTCTTCCATCTTGTTCACCGCCAGTTCCTGATAGCTATCACCTGCTTTGATCACGTACACTTCGCCTTCTTCATTCGCCGCGTAGACGCGATCACCCGAAGCAATTACCGACGCGCTGGCCCCGGTCCCCTGCCCCAAGCGCTGCTGATAAACAGTAGCGCCCGTCTTCGCTTTATATACGGTAAGAATTCCTGCGCCGCGATTGCCAAACGCAAAGATGGAATCGCCGCAAGCAACGGGCGTGGACAAATACGGCGCCTCCTCGCGCATCCATGCCACCGATTGCGCCGACCCCGTAATGTCTCCTCGCGCCCCTGGCCTGATGGCATACGCTCTGCGTTGGTTGCGGTAGTATCCGGTGAACACATAGATAAGTCCGTTCGCCGTGAACGGCGTCGGCACGGAGATCATCGAGGTTCCTTTTAGCCGCCACAATTCCTTGCCCGTTTCCGCATCGTATCCAAGCACGTGCTCCACCCCATTGGCCACCAACTCTGTGCTAACCGGCCCTTCAACAATCGTTGGGGTCGACCAACTTGGTTTCGATTCGCGCGGCGTGCGCCAAAGCTCTTTACCCGTCTGCGCATCGAAAGCGGCGATGAAGCTGCCTTGGTGCATGTCCACCTGCAAGTAAATTTTGCCACTCCACAAAATCGGCGACGCGGCGCTGCCCCATTGATAATCGGGCACGTCGAATGCGCCTTGATCCATTGCCCCCAGGTCTTTCTTCCACAGCAACTTTCCTTTCAGGTCGTAACAATACAAGCCTTCGGAGCCGAAGAAAGCGATCAGGTGTTTTCCGTCAGTGGCAGGTGACGGGGAGGCGTAGGAGTTGTGCGGATGGCGCAACACGCGAGGCTTGCTCTTGGCCGCAAGCTGGTTCCATGCAATGCTCCCCGTCTTTTTGTTGATCGCTAGAACGCGAAATTCCTGTTCGGCTGCATCCTGGCGGTCGTCCCGCTCGCCCTTCAGTTTCGCTTCAAAAACCATATTGGAATTGGAACTGACTGCGGTAGTGAGGAAGACAAGATCGTCCCAAATGACAGGGCTTGAGAGGCCAAGCCCGGGCATCTCCGTCTTCCAAGCGATGTTCGCGCCCGTTTCGACATTCCACTTAGTAGCTAGCTTTGTACTTTCAGCAATACCACGCGCCCCGGCGCCGCGGAAGCTTGGCCAGTTCTCAGCCGATAGCGGCAAAATCGTGATCAGCAAAGCGGCAAGTCTCATAAGTCTTAGCATACAGCGTATCGCCGGCACGAGCGTACCCTTACGCAAAGCCTGTATGCCGTAGGGCGGACCCCCCGGTCCGCGGCCCACGCCCTCGTCGGCCTTTTCAGGGCGCCAAAATCATCCGCCCTCTTCATGCCAATTGCTTCATCACCAATGATTCGAATCTCTTTTAACTTTAAGAACCAATTAGTTAGTGCAGTGGAAACTTTCAATCCAACACCACCAGTGCGCTACATTTAACCAGAAGACAATTTGTTGGCCAACAAACTTCTACGCAAAAGTCCGCGCGGTAATCCATTGTTCGATAAAGTGACCGGCTGTGAAGTGACGAAGAACTCGAAGCGGTTATTAACCTGCGAAGAGGGAGAAATTACCTAGCAGCCGGAAACTTCTATGCTCAGCGCGAGGGAGAAGTGTGTCCGGGCTTGGAGCTCTACTAG
>JAYVXT010000109.1:0-2505 GCA_043785065.1 Bryobacterales bacterium
AAGTCGCAACCCGCCGGGCAGGTGAAGGCGGCAGTCACGCAAGAATCCCCTGTATCACTCGCAGTTTCCGAGCCTGTGGCCCAGTCGGTTGCACATGAAACGCATGAACCTCCCGTTATGGCGATGAAGTCCACTGAGCAGACGAGAATAAAGTCCATGCCAATCGGTCATCAACAACATTCACCGGTTGTGGAGAAAAGGCTGATGGCAAAAGCAGATGAGACCCGGATGAAATCTGATTCGACGCCTTTAGCGCCAATCTCCTCCACACAACAGGCAGCGCCCGCACAGACGCAGCCTCCTCCTGCGCCATCCTATCCCCAATCGTCTTCCCAGCCTCCTCCAGTAGAAGTGGAACATCCCAGGCCGGTGCCGAAACCGCGTGAGCCGGCGATGGTGACAATTCCGGCGGGTACGCTAGTTCCGGTGCGGTTGAATGAAGCAATATCGAGCGAGAAGAAAGTTACCAATGATCCGTTTACGGCTGTATTGTCGGAACAGTTGGTGGTGAATGGCTTTGTGCTTGCCGAACGCGGCGCCCGCGCCGAAGGGCGTTTAGTGGACGTAACTCGCGCGGGCAAGGTTAAGGGCGTGGCGCACTTGGCTTTGGAGTTGACAAGTTTTATTAGCTCAGACGGACAGCGCGTAAAAGTGCAGACAGCGATGTATGAAAAAGACGGCCCTTCTTCGGTGAAGAAGGATGTTGGGAAAGTTGCCGTGGGTGCGGGCGTGGGCGCTATCCTTGGTGGTATTTTCGGCGGCGGCAAGGGCGCGGCGATTGGAGCTGGTGCGGGTGGTGGAGCAGCTGAGGGTGGAGTGTTATTGACGCGCGGCGAGCCTGCTGTACTGCCGGTGGAAACCCGCATTAGTTTCCGGATTACCGATCCGGTGACCTTGACTGAAAAGTTGAATTAAAATAAGGAATAGACTGCCCTGAGGTAGTCCTTGGGTGAGATCCAACCCATCACACCGAAGCCACCCACGTAGTAAATTTCCGCAATCTCCATTCGATAAATATTGAAATCTCCAAATCCAGCCCATTGTTCGGCGGCCGGATGCTGCGCCAGATAAGCGTCGCACGCTTGATCGATGTCGTCTTCAGGGATGTGTCCAACCGTTCCCAGTAGGTTCGGTCGCGCGCCACCAAGCAACCCGGTATTTTGCGATTCTTCGGAAACCAACATAGAAGCATGAGGATCCGTCTCCAGATTCTTTGTATGAACGGCCATGCGGCTGACCAGATAAATAGGCCGGCCCTTTGCATCGAGTGCGTATGGAGTTAAGGAGCCAAAAGGGATAGCCTGGATGCTTCAGAGTTTGTACAGAGCACTCCTTGATGGTGGGCTGCGATCAGTTTACTGGCTCCAATTGCTTTTTCCATCGTTTAGTCTCTAATCCTGATTGTCGCGCAGAGCATCAATGGAGAGGTTGCGAAGAATTTCGATCGTGACGGGGCGCTTTGAGTCCCAGAAGATTAGGGATTGAAGAAATTCGGAGGCTGGCTGGGAGTTTAGTAGCCCAGCTACCTCCCTAGCCGTTATCTCTTCGCCGAAGCTCATAAAGGCGCAGGTATCGTCGAACACAACCGGTTTGCCGTTGTGCGGGCCTATGGCGTGGAATTGTAATTTCTTGTGCAGACAACTAGTGGCCACCTTCCAGGGAGAAAAGCTGTAAGGCCCCACACCAAAGATTCCGAACTGGGGGGCGCGCTTGTAAATCGAACTTCCACGGCCATCGAAGATAGCAGCGTGGCGTTGCAAGTAGGCCCAAGTCCGCGGAGCTGTTTCGCAAATCTGATCCGTTGGTTCTCCTGGTCTTCTTTGCGTAGTTAGAAGTGTTCGCCGGGGCGTGGGGGAAGCTTGGCGGGAGAGATCGGAACTCTTCAACAGTGGATGAAGGTATGTTTCCTCAAGCTCTAAGACTTCACCGAGGCCATTTTTGAAGGAGGCTCCGCCATTGGGTGTGAGTTCGAGCACTTTGGATGCATCATGCTTGATGCCACTGCGCCATGGCGTGGGTGGATCGGCAGCCAAGGTTGCTCGTTTCCGGAAGTAGTTTGCATTGGCGACAAGGAGACCGCGAAATGAGAGGACTTGCGGACCACCCGTATAAACATCGAAGACGCAGGCGCTGACTTCGGCGCCAAAGTGCTTCTTAGCCGCGATGGGCCTTATTGTTGCGCCGAGATTATTGGGCATTTGCAGCATGACGCGACGAGCGACAGAGGATTTCACCAGCATCACGAGGCGCGCATCCACGCCCTCCATTGCTTCGATCCAGCGGAGAAGCAGCCATTCTGAAACATCGAAATTGCTTTTGCCCGTAAGGGCTTCAATGCCTGGCTTAACGGCCCCGGCATCGCGTTCGGGGGCATTCCCCGAACTCAGAACGCCCAGGCGGGAACTGGTCACCCACGGAGGATTGCCGAGGATCAGCACGGGCTGCGGAAGGCTACTCACCAAGGCTTTCCAATCGGTAATGAAACAATCGGATTGGATCAAGCTG
>JAYVXT010000110.1:0-8297 GCA_043785065.1 Bryobacterales bacterium
TTCCGTATTCAAGGCGCCAGGGAAAACAAGAAGTACATCGTCTGGCAGGAAACCGGCGTGTTGAATAATCATGTTCCGGAAGCCTTCGGACGCATCAAGCTGGTAAAGAATAGCAAGTGACAACAGGGCAAACGTTACGGATTTCGCAAGTAGGGCTGCGCGGCGTGGTGGGCCGTGGCCTAAGCGCAAGCCACATCATGGATTTTGCGGCGGCATTTGGAACGTTTATCGAACCTGGCCCACCGATGCTGCTCGGCCGCGATCCGCGCGCCAGCGGACGCATGATTCGCGAAGGCGTGGTAAGCGCATTGATGGCCTGCGGGCATCAGGTTGTGGATTTAGGAGTTGCTTCCTCGCCCGTGATTCAGCATGCAATCGGCCGACTCGACGGCGCGGGTGGCATCTCAATTTCCGCCAGCCACAACGCCTCCGATTGGAATGCGCTGCGTTTTTTCGGCTCCAGCGGCGCCTATCTCTCGTCGGCGGAAGCCAGTGAACTGCTGGACATTTATCACCTCAAGAAATTCCGCTATCACGATTGGGACAAGCTTGGTTCCCTGCGCGAAGACAATACGCAGCTTGACGCTTATCTCGACGATCTTGCCCACGCCTATCCGCTTGACCGCTTACGACGGTTCAAAGTTGTGGTGGATTGCTGCAATGGCACGTCCTCACTGATCCTGCGCCGCATGAATGAGCGCTTCGGCTGCGAGTTCATTTTGATCAACGAGAAAATCGGCGGCTCGGCCTTCGCCCATGAACCGAATACTTCTTCCTCCACCGTCGCCCTGCAACTAGCCCCGTTAGTAAAGCCTCTGGGAGCCGATGCTGGTTTCCTGTTCGACGCCGATTCGGATCGCGTGGCTTTTGCCACCGAAGCGGGCGCACCCGTCTCTGAAGAAATGGTGCTGCCGCTAATTGCCGATTACCTGCTTCCGAAAACCACCGGAAAACTGGTGATCACTAATCTATCCTCATCCGCATTGATTGAGGAAATCGCCGCCCGTCATAATAGTAGAGTGCTACGCGTGCCCGTCGGCAGACAGGCCGCAATTGACGCGCTTTCCGGCTATCGCCCCGATCAAATTGCTTTGGCAGGCGAAGGCACCGGGGCAGTCATGATGCCGCAATTCCGTTTCGTCTATGACGGCATAGCTTCCATGCTGGCCATCCTTTCGGTGATGGACGAAAGGCGCCAATCGCTTTCTCGAATCATGGCCAGCTATCCACCTTATTCCATCCTTAAAGGCGAATTACCCATCACCAGTTCCCGCATCCCTGCATTGCTGATGGATCTGCGTCACAAGTATGCAAGTGGCGCGGCCGACTCAACGGACGGGCTGCGTGTTGCCTGGCCCGGCAAATGGTTCCACGTCCGCGTCAGTCAAACCGAACCGATTATCCGCGTCATCGCCGAACAACGTGGCGACTCACCAATTGAACTATTCGAAAGCTTGATGGACCAAGTAAGGAGCCTAAGATAATGGCCCGCGAACACCTGTTGAAGATCGGCGTTTCCGGAGTGCGTGGCGTTGTGGGCGATTTCCTTACCCCTGGCCTGGCGCTTTCCTTCGCGCAAGCTTTTGGAACATACGTAGGCCGGGGACGCGTTGTGGTTGGACGGGATTCGCGCACCAGCGGCCCTATGCTGCAACACGCCGTCGCCTCAGGCTTGCTCTCCACCGGCTGCGAAGTGATCGACGTCGGCGTTCTTCCCACTCCCACGCTGCAACTGTACGTCGCCCATACCGGAGCGCAAGGCGGCATTTCGCTAACTGCTTCCCACAATCCGCCCGAATACAATGCCTTGAAACTGTTCAACAAGGAGGGGCAGTTCTTCAATCATTACGAACGTTCGGAACTAATCGACCTCTACCACCAAAGCAATTTCGATGAAGTAATGAACCACGAGATCCGCCAGGTTCGAGCCGAAGGGGACTCCGCAAAGAGCATCCATACCTCCAAGGTGCTTTCTCATGTAGACGTCTCATTGATCCGCTCGAAGAAGTTTCGCGTGGCTCTTGATTCCGTCAATGGCGCGGGCTCTGTGATGTCGCCGGACTTCCTGACAAAGGATTTGAGTTGCGATCTTCACGCAATTTCCATCGACCCAACCAAGAACTTTCCTCGTATCGCCGAACCTCGGCCAGATACGCTGGGCGACTTGTCGGCGCTGGTAACACGCACCGGCTCCGCCATCGGCTTCGCTCAGGATCCCGATGGCGACCGCCTCGCCGTGGTGGATGAGCATGGCGATGTGCTGGACAATGACGACGTGCTGGCTCTTGTAGCCAAACACGTGCTGCCTCGCTTCCCCGGCGACGTTGTGGTAAACCTGACAACTTCTTCGGTGATGGACGATCTGGCCGCGGCGCAAGGCCGCCGTGTGTGGCGCACGCCAGTGGGTGAGGCGAATGTGGTGGAGATGATGCTTGCCGTTAAATGCGCCATCGGCGGCGAAGGTTCAAATGGAGGTGTAATCTTCCCGGCGGTTCACTACTGCCGCGACAGCTATACCGGCATGGCCTTTCTGCTTGAGATGATGGCCCAAACCGGCAAGACAGTGTCACAGTTGGTTGAAGAACTACCGCGCTACTACCGCAAACTGGGCAAGGTAACGTTCGGCCACGGCCGCCTGGGAAATTTAATGCAGGCGCTGGAAGAAACCTTCCCGGACGCTAAAGCCGACCGATCCGATGGATTGAAGTTAATTTGGGCCGACGCCTGGATTCACGTCCGGGCATCGAATACGGAACCTCTGCTTCGCTTAGCCGCCGAAGCAAAGAGTATGGATCGTATGGAAGACTTGTACGGACGGGTTGCGGGGCTCTTGAGTTGAGCTGAAAGGCAGCTCAGTTAATCCCAGGCTTTTCCTGTTCCTTGGGATACCGGAACTCCATCTCGCCAGGACGCATCATTTCCAGGTTCTTGCGGATCTCTAACTGTTGCGCATCCGGATCCTTCTTAAGGCTCTGGTTCTGCTTGCGCAACGTTTCCACCGATTGCTTCAGGTTCTCCGTTTCAGATTCCAACGCTTGGATCTGCTGCCGCTTCTCAACTAGCGACCGGTACCCTTGCGGACCGGCGATAAACATCGCCACATACCCGAACAGCACGATCATGCCTGCGGCATAACCTAATCGTTTTAATGCTGGCTGTAAGGAGTCGGGGGTCACGATACGTTCTACCATTCTATATAATCTCGCCGCGATTGCAATATACTTTTACGTTATGACGGGAAAAATTGTAGTCATTTAACGGCTTCGACCCCCGAGGAAGCAGCCAAAATTGGCCGTCACCTGGTGGAAACCGGCTTGCGGCTTGCGAGACTGTCCTCCCTGGCGCCCGCAGCATTTACCGTTGGAAAAATGAGGAGGAGGATCAGTTGGAGGAAGCCACCGAATCCGTTCTGTTGATTAAGACCTCCCGCGACCTGTTCCCCGCCCTCGAAGCAGCCATAAAATCGATCCACTCCTATGAAGTTCCTGAGGTGATTGCCCTGCCAATTGTGATAGGCTCGAATGCTTATATGAATTGGCTCCACCAGGAGCTAAAGGAGCGGATTTGACAACCGTACAAGCCACGCAGCCCACTGGAACGCGGCATAAAGTAATTGCATTCGCCATCACGCTGGCGGTGCTTTCCTATATAGATCGAGTCTGCATTTCACAGGCCGCGCCGATCATCTCAAAAGAGTTCAACCTAACCAAAGACGATATGGGTACGGTCTTTGCAGCGTTCGCCCTGGCCTATGCGTTATTTGAAATTCCCGGCGGCTGGATGGGCGATAAAATGGGCCCGCGCAAAGTTCTAATGCGCATCGTCATCTGGTGGTCCTTTTTCACCGCCATCACCGGCTTCATGTGGAGTAAAACTTCCCTCGTCGTAGCGCGTTTTCTGTTTGGAGCAGGCGAAGCAGGCTGCTTCCCGAATCTGACAAAATCGTTCACCACCTGGCTCCCCGTGGAAGAAAGGGTTCGCGCACAAGGCATACTCTGGATGTCCGCCCGCTGGGGTGGCGCATTCACTCCCCTGCTGGTTGTTTTCCTCTTCAAATTCCTCAGTTGGCGCATGGCTTTTGTGCTGTTCGGAATGCTCGGTTTGGTGTGGGCTCTGGCCTTTTACCTTTGGTACCGTGACGACCCCCGCAAGCATCCCGCGGTGAATAAAGCCGAACTTGAAATCATCGGCGACTCCGTCAACTCAGCTTCCGGACACGGCAACGTACCTTGGGGCAAACTCATCCGGTCGCGCAGTGTATGGCTACTTTGGATCCAATATTTCCTTCTGTCCTATTCGTGGTACTTCTACATCACTTGGCTTCCTACGTACTTGCAAGAAAAGAAGCATCTCAGCCCGGAAATCGCCGCCACTTACGGGGCGCTGCCTCTCTTCCTCGGCGGAATCGGTTGCCTGGTCTCAGGCTTGGCCGGCCCTTGGTTAACCAGAAAAACTGGTGATCTGAAAAAGACCCGGCGGCTGCTCTGCGTCGTCGGGTTCCTCGGCGCGGCAAGTTTGGTCATGGCATTCACTACCATTGAAGACCCGCTGCTGGCTATGATCTGCGTCGGCTTCGCCAGTTTCTGTAACGACCTGGTTATGCCACCATCCTGGGGCGCCTGTATGGACGTCGGTGGCAAGTATGCGGGAACGCTCAGTGGTTCAATGAACATGGTTGGTAATCTGGCGGGCGCGGTGGCTCCTAAGTTAGGCGGTTACATCCTCCACATAACCGGCGATAACTGGACTATCTTCTTTTATTCCATGGTGGTCTCCTACATTCTCGGCGCAATGCTGTGGCCCATGATCGATCCCGTCACCCCGTTGGAGAAAGCTTAATGCGCCTTGCTTTAGTTCTGCTGACGTTGGCCCCGCTGCTCTCCGCCCAGGAAGCCAATGATTGGATTCAGCTATTCAACGGCAAAGACCTCACTGGTTGGACGCCAAAGATCACCGGCTACGCCCTGGGCGATAACTTCGGCAACACATTTCGCGTGGAAAACGGGGTCATGAAAGTGTCGTATGACAAGTACGACAACTTCAATGCCCGCTTCGGCCACATCTTCTACAAGGACAAATTCTCCTATTACATCGTCGCCGCCGAGTACCGCTTCACAGGCGATCAAGCCCCGGGCGGACAAGGCTGGGCGTTACGCAACAGCGGCATCATGATCCATTGCCAGCCGCCGGAGACAATGGGTAAGGACCAGGACTTCCCCATATCCATCGAAGTGCAACTATTGGGCGGAACAGGCAAGGGCGAGCGCACCACGGCCAACCTCTGCACGCCTGGAACTAACGTCGTCATTGATGGGAAGCTATTCACGCCGCACTGCCTTACCTCGAAATCGAAGACCTATGATGGCGATCAATGGGTGCGTGTGGAAGCCATGGTGCTGGGTTCAGGCGTAGTCCGGCACATCATTGATGGCAAGACGGTCTTAAGCTACGAAATGCCTCAAGTGGGCGGCGGCAGTGTTAGCAAGTATATCCTCAGCGCGAAGGTAGACGGAAAGCTGTTGGAGGAAGGCTACATCTCCCTGCAGAGCGAAAGCCATCCAGTGGAATTCCGTAAAGTGGAATTGTTGAATTTGGTGGGATGCATGGACCCCAAGGCAAAGAACTACAAGAAATATTTCGTCAAAGCCGACAATGGCAGTTGCCAATTCTAGCCCTTGACTAACCTGACCAGCCCCCGATGGGAATCAGGGGATTAGCCGCGAACCTCGGGAATCATCACCGAATCCTAAACACTCGGGCAGCATTGCCATATAGTAGCTTGCGTTCAATCTTTTTATCCCCGGCAAGCCTCCGCACCGTAGCCAGTTGTTGGCTACCAGAACACTTACCCCCAGCCCCAAACTTATCACTGCAATCCGAACCATAAAGTAATTTGTCCTGATGGATTTTAAGAAACTCGCGGGCATGATCCTCATCTCGAGTCAGCGCATTTAGCCCGCTACCGGCGGAAAGATCGCCATACATGTTGGGATAATCACGCAGAAAACGGCTACTGATGCCCCACGCAGTCACCTTACCTTTGGGATAAAGCGCAGGCTCTTTCTGATCCTTGTCAATATTGGCCCACCAGGTCTGCGCATGCCCAATGAAATTCACTTTAGGATATTTTGCAAGGATCCGGGAAAAACGATCAAAGTGCAGATTATACGTGTTGTACTGAAAATGAAGGAGTACCGGAACGTTGAACTCTTGCGCGATTTGCGCGATCAGTTCAATGTGGGGCGAATCGGAATCCACCGGAAATTTTTGTTCAGCGATCCCCAGCGCGCCCATCTTCAAATATTTGGTCAAAACCTCCCGAGTTTCCGGAGTATTGGGCATTTCATTCGCGCAAAACACAAACTCATTGGGATAAAGCCGGCATAGAGCCACGCATTCATCATTTCCCCCAGCCTGCGCCGCCAATCCATACTTACGCCCGGCGGGAAGCATAATCGTTTTGGTAATCCCCATCTTCCGTTGATGGGCCACTAATTCATCCGCCGTACGGCCGGAGTAAGGAGTATGCTGGTGAATGTCGATGACGGGCTCAGTGGTTTGTGCAGGCGCCGCATAAGAAAACGTTGCCGCGCCAACCAAACCAACGAACGTCCTACGCGTTATAATCTGACTCTCCATGGGGAATACAATAACAGTTTCTATGACGCAGCGAACAACTACTTTCCGCGGGATCCTGTTTCTTGGGTGCCTGCTTTTAACGAGCTGCGGACCGCGCGGCGAAAAGCTTACCATGGCTGGCTTGGCGGAACAATTTGTCTATCAATCTCTGGCGTTCAGCCCCGTTACCGCCACATCCTCGGGATATCACACGCACCACGGAGTGCCGCTGGATCAACTGCTGGACGACATGTCGGAGCAAAGCTTTTCCCAGCAAAGGGAGTTCTATCTGGCCACCCGCAAGGAACTGGCCAAACTGGAGGAAAATACCGCTGATGCCGAGATGGACGCCGACGGAGTTATCCTCCGCAATCAGGTTGAATTAACCCTGCTTGAACTCACGGAAATACAATCCTACAAGCACAACCCAACGCTCTACGTGGAAACCGTGGGCAATGGGTTGTTCAATTTGTACGCGCTTGAATCCGCCCCCAAAGAGGAACGGTTCCGGAACATCATCGCGCGTCTTGAAAAAGTTCACAGCTTGGTGGAACAAGCGAAAGCGAACTTAGTGGACTCTCCGGAGATCTGGAACAAAGTAGCAAGGGAAGAGAACGAAGGAAACCTGAACCTGATCGACCAGGTGTTGCGCGCCAATTGTCCCGATAGCCTGAAGGACAAATACAACGCGGCCGCGACCCAAGCTCTGGGCTCACTCAAAACATTTCAGGAATTCTTGGCAAACGATTTGTCGAAGAAGACTTCAGACTGGCGGCTTGGCAATGACAAGTACGCGAAGAAATTCCGCTATTCCATGGTCGTTGATTCCAGTGCCGGCGGAACGCTGGCCGAAGCCCAGACCAAGTTTAATGCCGTACGGAACGAAATGGAAGTGATGGCGGCCGAGGTGGGAGGCGACGTTCGCAAGAAATTAAATCAGATTTCAATGAAGCAATCGACGGCCAGCCGTTATTTCACCGACGCCCGCGCCGACCTTGAAGGAGCCCGCGCATTTGTCAAGAAATCCGGCCTGATACAGTTGCCAGGCAGCGACAACCTTCAGGTAATCGAAACTCCTGAGTTCATGCGGGGAACCTATTCCGTTGGTGGATTTAATCCGGCGCCTGCGCTGGAACCTAAACTAGGCGCCTATTATTGGCTGACGCCGATCCCAAAGGAATGGCCAAAAGAACGGATAGCCTCGAAACTTCGCGAATACAACATTTATGGATTGAAGCTACTAACGCTGCACGAAGCCATGCCCGGCCATTACGTTCAATCCGAATACGCCAATGCCGTGCAACCGCCCTATCGCCGTTTATTGAGGAGTGTTTATGCCAATGGCCCTTACGTGGAAGGCTGGGCAGTATATATCACCGAGCAGATGCTGGATGCCGGGTATTTAAATAAGTCGCCGGAACTGAGGATGACCTTCTTGAAACAGCAATTGCGCATGATCGCCAACACAATTCTGGACATTAGCCTGCATACCACGGGGATGCGGGACGAGGAAGCCATAAAGCTGATGATGGAAGGAGCTTACCAGGAGCGGGAAGAGGCAACCGCGAAGCTACAGCGCGCCAAACTGTCTTCCTGCCAACTTCCGACGTATTATCTTGGCTATCGCGAATGGTCTAACTTGAAGGAGCAGCAATTAAAATTGAACCGCGCCCAAAGCC
>JAYVXT010000111.1:0-2500 GCA_043785065.1 Bryobacterales bacterium
GACACATCCAAAGTAAATAGGGACTTCTGACTTTCCTTGCGTTCTTGCAATGCACGCTCGGCATTCTTCATTGCCGCCGCGTAATACTCATCTTTCAGCTCACACCCGTAGGCACGGCGACCTAGTTTCAAAGCCATGTAGATTTCGGAACCTATGCCCGCGAACGGCGTGAACACTAACTCGCCGGGGTTGGAATAGAGCCGGACACACCGATCAATGACGCCCTTTTGAAGTGGGCAAATGTGTTTTACGTCATCTTCCGCACGTCCTTCTTTTACGTTGAGCGTGTCCGTTTCGCGGATATCAGTCCAGCAGCATTCGGCCCACTGAATCCACTCGTTGCGGCTTACTTGTTCCTTTGAATTTATCGCAATTGCGTTATCTCCCGGTGCGCGAAACTTCAAAAGGTAATCCGGCAATGCGCCGCGTTGCTTGGCCCGATCCGATTCAAGCCCATTGAATTGAAGCTCACGGCTCTTAGTGCGGATGGCCTGGGCCTGCGGGTTTTTGCGAACCACCCAATCATATTCAAACACCAGACCGGCACGCTCGGCAATGCGGATATTGAACCCTCGAAAGTCGAACAAACCGACGCCACCGCTCCGCTTCATGCGGGGGATCTGCGCGACGTGTACAACGATGGCCCGGCCCGGCTTGATGATTCTCGCAAGTTGCCTGTAGAAAAATGAAAGGTGCAACTTCGCTTCACCCTTCAAGTCTTCACTGTTTCCGATGTCGGCAGCGGAAGATGTATAAGCATAAAGGCTCGGAAACGGCGGAGAAAACACTGAAAAATCAATGGATGCGGATGGCATTGTTGGCATAAATTCAATGCAATCGCCGTGGTGGATGTCGTATTCTAAGTCATCGGTGAGCATGGACTGTTGCCTCCTTCTTGAAAATTCTCTCTTGTTCCTCGGTATCCGCCTGGACTCGTTTAGCCTTGGTGAGAACCGTCTCAACCATCGGACGCTCTACAGGCGTGATCGGGATATGTACGTTTAGGGGTTTGGTGGAACCGACTCGATTAGATCGTTTGACAGCTTGAAAGAACTCTTCATATGAATCTTGCATCCCACTGAAAACTTGACGGGTGCATACCTGAAGATTCAAACCAAACCCTAAAATATCTGGTTTGGAAATCAGTATGCTGACTTTGCCGGACTTGAAATCGTCGATCATCTTCACGCGGGATTCGTAGGGCGTGTCCCCGCTGATGCTGGCGGCGTCCGGGAACGCCTTCTCCATCGTCGCCTGCTCTGCGTTATACAGGCACCAGATGAGGGTTGATTCAGTGGGCCACGATTCCACCAATGCCCGAATATATGCGGGCTTGTTAGTCTGAATTTTCCGCCCCTTCAAATTACCCTTGGCGATTTGCGACAACGTGGATCGTCGTGTAATCCCGCCCGCATCAACTCCGAACAGATCTCCAGTCTTCTCCATCACCATATCCCGCTGCTCTCCGCTCAACGTCACATCGTGAATGTGAACGTGGATCGGCGGCAGCGTCCCAGCGTTGTCTTTCCAGCCGTAGGTTGCCGGGTTGGTGACGAAGATCGACCAGTGCGACAATGCCCGATAGAAGGAGCTAAGGGCGTGCGGCTTCAATGACCATCGCTCTTGCGTCTGCCCACGGTTCACAAAAAACCGGGCGAGGAAACTGTTTACCGTCGGGAAGGCGTCAAGGAAGACGGCGTGATTGGCGTACTCGATGCGATCATTCGGCGCAGGCGTTCCAGTTCCAGCCAACTTCCAAGCCAATCCCTTGCCAAGACGGATACAAACGGCTCCGTGCTTTCCGTATGCGCTTTTAAGCATGCTCGATTCGTCGAGGATCAGCCCGCCCAAGCGGCCTTGTGGCGTCTCTTCTTTCAGTGCGTCATAATTCGTGATGCCGAATCGTGCCGTGCCATTTGTCAGCCACTCCGAAAGATTCGCAGCCCGCACCTGCTCAATCTGGAAGTCGGGTCCGTAGAACTTCCGGTATTCTTCAATGACTTGCGGAACCACCATCAACGGCGTCACCATCAATACGCACTTGTCGGCGGGGATTGATTTCAGGACGTGGCGGGCAAACTCGCCATAAATCAGCGTCTTGCCAAGCCCTGGCTCAACGAATGCGGCGAACTTCTGTTTTGCAATTGCCAACCGGACGATGCCTTCCTGGTAATCAAATAGTCCCGGCAACGCCTCATATGTCACCGCCACAGCAGGCTCCGATTGAATACCAAGGAAGTTGGCATACTCCGCTGGCACTTCCAGCGTGCGACCGATGAACCGGTATTTCGGCAGGGACTTCGCCTTGAGGAAAATCCGGTAGTGTTCGAGATTCCCAGAATCGAGATTGATTCGGATGCTGGTGTTCATGCTCTCGCCCCTTTCCGCTTCTCCACCATCGCCCGCCGAATCTCCGCCTGAACCTTCGGCGTGCAGATAGAGCAAAGGGGATGGCAGTCGATGAGATAGATCGGCACCGTGCTTTTGCCGCAGCGGGAGC
>JAYVXT010000112.1:0-8296 GCA_043785065.1 Bryobacterales bacterium
GCGCCGGCCTTCGGCACCCGTGTGCAAGAAGGCGCAAACATCGCCATCAACACGGTTCTGCGTTTGGACGTCGCGCTGTCGGTCTCTCAAGTTGTTGAGAGCATCGCCGTAAGCGCCAGCGCGGTTACTCTACAAACGGACCGGGCGGACATCAATAATCAAATCCAATCGAAGCAAATTGTCGACCTGCCGTTGCTCAACACGCAGGGCCGCAATTTCCAGGCCTTATATAAAATATTGCCAGGTTTCACGCCGCCGGTTGAAGTGCACTCTGAATCCGGCAATCCGCAACGCTCCATGGCGACGCAGGCCAATGGCATGCCGCAATCCAGCAACAACACGAAGCTTGACGGGGCCACAATCAGCCATCCCTGGTTGCCCCGGCTGGTGGCCTACCTGCCTCCGGTGGAAGCAGTGGAACAAGTGAACATCGTCAGCAACAGCTTTGATGCCGAACAAGGAATGGCGGGCGGCGCGGCGATGAACGTGACGATCAAATCGGGCACCAACCAATTCCATGGCGGCGGCTGGGAGTTCCATAACAACAGCGCACTGAAGGCGCGTAACTATTTCTACTGCTTGTATTCCTGCACGGGCGATCCTAACCAGGCGCCAAAGAACATTCAGAACCAGTTCGGCGGCATGATTGGCGGACCGATCGTGAAGAACAAGCTTTTCTTCTTTGCCGATTGGGAACGAACCACGCGGCGGCAGGCTGCTTCGGCGCTTCGCACCGTCCCTACTGCGGCTATGCGCAAAGGCGATTTCAATGGCACAGGCACAACTCTGTTTGATCCAGCCACGGGCAATGCGGACGGTACCGGGCGCCTGCCATTTGCGAACAACACGGTTCCGGCTTCAAGCCTCGACCCGGCGGCGGCTTACATGCAAAATCTAATTCCGCTGCCTAACCAACAAAACGTGTTTCCCAACAACTATCTGGCCGTCGGCGGATATCAGCTGACTCGCGACAATGTTGACTTTAAGGTGAACTACAATCCTAACGAAAAAGTGCAGGTTTTCGGGCGCTACAGCTTTTCACCCAGCACGGTATTTGATCCCCCCTCCCTTGGCGGAGCCGGAGGCGACGCAACCAATGGCGGACAACCCGGCCGCGCGCCAGGCCTGATTCAAACGGCGGCGGTCGGCGGCACTTACACTTTCAATTCCCGCATGGTAATGGACGCAGTATTTGGCTACACGCGCTTGCGGCTATCGGCCGAAAATGTGGATTTGGATAAAAACTACGGGCTGGATGTTTTGAAGATTCCGGGGACCAATGGAACGGACCGGTTGCAGGCAGGCTTTCCCCGTTTCACGTTCAATCAATTCTCCAGCGTTGGCAATCCGAATGTCTCCAACCCGTTCTTGTTCCGCGATAACCAGTATGTGACCAGTTGGAACGTCAGCTACATTAAAGGCGCTCATTCCATTCGCTTCGGTTTTGAATACAGCAAGTACGACATCAATCACTTCCAGCCGCAAGCTTCCAACGGTCCGCGAGGCGGATTCAATTTCGGGGGCGGATTAACTTCGTTGAAAAACGGCGCCGCATCCACGGGCTACAACAGCTGGGGCGATTTCCTGCTCGGTCTGCCAACCTCGATGGGCAAAGACGTCCAATACTTGAACCCAGCCACGGTGCGCATGCCTTCGTATGGTTTCTATATCCGTGATTCCTTCCAGGCGACGCGCAAGCTGACCATCGATTACGGCATGCGGTACGAAATTTATCCGCCTCCCACACGCGATCATTCGGCAGGCGAACGTTACGACCCTAATACCGATCTGGTTTATCGCGGCGGTTACGACACGGGCAAAGGCCAAATCGCGCCCCGCCTGGGGCTTGCCTATCGCATGAACGATAAAACAGTGATCCGGCTTGGGGGTGGTATCAGCGTTGATCCCAACACGTTCCGCTATCTGCGCGACGATTATCCAGCCACCATTTCCTCGCAATTCTCCGGCGCTTCCAGCTTCCAGCAAGCAGGTACGTTGCGAACGGGCATTCCGCTATTCGTCGGACCAGATCTGACTAAGGACACATTTTCGTTGCCGGCCGCGGTTGGCACCACAACGTTTCCGCAAGTGTTCCATCGCGGCTACATTGAAAGCTACAATTTGACCGTCCAACGCGACGCTGGCCATGGGTTCAACATCTCCGCCGGCTATGCGGGAAGCCGCGCTATCCGGCAGACAGTGATACAAAACATCAATGCCGCCGGTCCGGATGGCGGAGCCGCCGGCCGCGCATTGTTCGCAAAGTTCGGACGCACTTCCGACATTCGCTACTTCACGCCCTTCAATACCGCGAAGTATAACGGACTACTAACCAACGTCACCCGCCGCATGGGCGCCGCCACGATTGGTGTATCTTATACGTTATCGCGCGCAATTGGATACGGCGACGACACCGACAGCGGCTTGACTTGGAACTGGGTCCCGATGCTGCAGCGCAACAAGGCAGTGGCGGGGTTTGACAGAACACACAACATGCAGTTCTACGGCAACTTCGTGCTGCCGTTTGGCAAGGGCCAGAAGTATGCGCAGACGGGTATCGCCTCAGCGTTGCTAGGTGGTTGGCAAGCTAATTGGATCGTGAGCCGCACCAGTGGGACATCGTTCACAGTAGGCAGTTCGGGAACATCGCTGAATTCGCCTGGCAACAGTCAAACGGCGGATCAAGTGTTAACAGATGTGGCCATTCTTGGTGGCCACGGCGTAGGCCAGCCGTACTTCAATCCGCTGGCCTTCGCCGCTGTCACTACGCCCCGCTTCGGAAATTCCGGCCGTAACATTTTGCGTGGGCCAGGGGTATTCAACATGGACGCCAGCCTGTTCCGCGACTTCACAATTACCGAACGTGTAAAGCTGCAATTCCGTACGGAAATGTTTGGAGTGACCAACACGCCGCAATTCAGCAACCCTGGGGCGACCGTTTCCTCAGCCACCAGAAATACCGATGGGTCAATCAGGGCATTGAATGGTTACGGTGAGATTACGGGCGCGGGCGGAGAACGGCAAATCCGTTTTGCGGCTAAAGTAACGTTCTAAATAGTTTGCAAATAATCGGTAAGGGCGGATCCGGCGGTGTAGCCGGGTCCGCTCTTTTTCTTGAATGATTGCTAGACTTAGCTGAGTCCCAGAGTCAGAGGAAAAAACCAATAAGTTGTTCGACCGCGTCATACCCACAATAATTATCTGATGGAAGTGAACGTCCACGTTTACGCGTTCTCCATAGCCGCCAACGTGTTGCTCAGCTTCTTCCCTTTCCTGGTTGTCATGTCTTCCATTTGCCGCCCTAAACTGGCAGGTCGCGGTCAAAGCCGTATTCTTTAAGATTCAAGATTACTTTCCGGCGGACATCGCCAACATCATCTTATATACATCGCGGAGCGGCCTTCAACATCGCCAGCATAAGTTCGAGCTGATTTCCGTCGCTCTGCTGCTGTTCACCGCCAACGGGATTTTCGTAACGGTGCGTGCTTCCCACGTGATCGCCGGGCACGTCCGCGATGGCCTGAAGCACGAACTCCCAGGGATCGCCGATGGGCAGATATACTTTAAGCCGCACTAGATTTCTACCAGCGCAGACTTAACCCTAGCTTTCAAGAAGCGGGGCAGAAATAGCTTGCGCTTTTCGACGATCCAGGTTCAGGAAATATTCAATTGTCAAAGACCTACGAGGCGGGCTGCGGGGAGACTCCATGTTGTGGCCGGAGCTTGGCCTTGCCTGTTATGTGTACGGGGCATTTGTGAGCTTCTGGATATTTGGAGGCGGCGGTGGCTGGTGCGGGGGCATGGTCCTTTCGAACGTTGGCTTTGTGAAGATTTGGTTGAGGACAACGACCATCATGCTGAGTAATGCTCCGAAGAGTTGGCTTGCGTTGTCCTCGGCGTTGGCATCGTTAATCTCTATGTTTATTTGATTGGGGCTGATTTGGATCGGTTCGCCGGCGGAGATTATGATGGGGCGGGTGATCATGCTCCAGACGGGGCTCCTGCGCTTGTTTACTTCTTTTAGCTTCACCAACATTCCGGTTTGGAGTTTGTTGAGCGCTTCGATTTTGCTGGGGGCGATGTATTTGAAGATGCTGAATGCCAGCACGTTGTTGGTTAGCGCCAGTTGGCCTATTCCGCGATTTGTGGAGGGGATTTCGAGGAGCGGGTGGACTACGGGGTCGAGCAAGTTGCGGAGCTTGCGTGCGGCAGCGTCACGCTTCTTTCCGGTGATGACGAGGATTGGGGGTTGTTGATCGGGGAGCATGGCCAGGGCCAGCCACGCGGCGAGTTGCGTCGCTGTTTCGGGTGCTAGGGCGAAGTCTTTTGCCAGTGTGGTTGGTAGGTTATTTGGCGATTGTTCGGGGATTGGGTTTGCGTGGTTTTGCGTTGGACGGAGGAAGTTGGATTCGGCGGATACGGCCGTTAGGTTCCAATTGTGGTAGTTCAATTCAACGGCTGGGTGACCGGGATTTTGCAGGTCAATTTCGTAGGCGGCTTGGCCGGTTTTCGCTATGCGGAGGTGAGCTTTTTGAATGTTGCGTGTGGAGAAGGCCTCGGCGTCAAGTTGGCGCTGCACGAATGAAAACTGCGCGGAGGACGGGTTTGGGATTTGCTCGTGGTCGAACACTTCGAGGTACCAGGTGAAGAAATCCTCGGAGTAGAGCGGGACGGTGGTCCCGTTTGGCAGCACGGCGTGGGACTGGTGGTCCGGGGTGAGGAAGAGCTTGGCGCGATGGGCGAGGTGGAGGTGTTTGAGGTGCTTGGGCGGGTCTGGCGCGCGGCGCGGGCGGAGTGGATGTTCTGCTGTGGGCATGGTTTTTCTCTTTGATTTGAGAGTACACGGGGGAGTTAGGGATTTGACGGCGTGGCTGGTGCGGTGTGGCGCTAATTGCTTGCAGGGGAGCGGGTTAGCGGGATGGGGTTATTTTGAATTGATAGTGATGGAGGAATTCCGGGTCTTGGATTTTGGAATTCTATGAGGTTTTTTCAATTTGATGGTTTGGGTTAGGTTAGACGTCAACTTGCCGGCCTGAAGAAACCGAAAGCCTCGCCGACTCTCGGTCAAAAATGTTTGTGGCTCGCATCCTTATCGTGCTTTGCTCCCACGCGATAAAGCCCTTGCCGGAAGCCCTGCTCTACGCTTTCTCGAGCACAAGATGGGTCGCGTATTCTCTGTGAGCAGCGAGCGGATGCGCGGCGCTCTCCGAAGTCGACCTCGAAACTTGTTGGATATTATCGCCTGTACCTTGGTGGGCTTCTCAGGGACGGTTACATCCGACGAGACAAAGCCCCCGGCCAGGTCCGACTACAGCTTGTGTACGACGGTGATAATATTTACATCCAAGCGTCGCGGTGCTTGAGAGTAGGGTACTTCACATAAATAAGCCGCTAAGCTGCCCAAAACACGCTTGATTCGCTAACTCCAAGCCGCGAACCGAGTAAGTAGGGCCGATAAGCGTCCGACCGTGCAGGGCCTTAACTCACAGGAAAATGACGCTCCACAGAATCAGCCAACAGCCCGAAGCAAGGGGCCGACGGCGAGATCTTCATCGATCAAAGGCCAATGTATGCCGTAGCCGGAAGGAGAAAGCAATGCCCGGTTCCGCTCTACCTGGGATGCGCGGGCAAGGCGTTCGGAACACTTTTCCCATGGAATCGACACGGAACCGCTTTCCGTAACAACGATGAGTTGTTCGGGTGTCGTCCTGACGGCCGTTGCCAGAATTGGCCTTGTCTTAGTTTGCACGATCTCCTCCAAAATGCTCGCGCCAGGCCGTCACGATCTGATCGAAGTGCTCGAAGATAACCTGGCGTACTTCGCGCCGCAACCTCGGCGTGCAGTTGAATTCAAATTCTTCCGCGATATCGAAATCGTCCGGCAGCAGCCAATACTTGCATTCCGCATCTCCCTTGACGGCATGAACATGCATCGGCTCATTCCCCTCGTTGGAGTAGAAGTGAAACCGCCATCCCCGGACCTAGAGAATAGTGGGCATTAACGCTGGCGCTAATTCTCAGTATAAAGATTCCAGAGAGACACCACACTACCTTATGGCCGAAACGTCGGCAACCCGCGCAAGCGCGTGACGGGCCGGCAAGGCCCAATAACATTGCGGTCCTTTACCCGCGCCCCTGATCCGTTGCTTGCAGCCAAGGTATCGCTCCGTCGTTTGAACAGACACGTGCCCGAGGAGGAACTGGATCTGCTCAAGTTGGCCGCCGTGAGAGTGACACAACTTCGCACATAAACGGCGCAGGTCATATGGGGCGAGCTTCGCTATTCCGAGCTTTTTCGCGTAGTGCTTCACGACATGCCATACTACACGCTCCGTTACTCCGTCGCCCCAGCATTTGCCAGCTCGGCATACGCAGCGAAACAGCCTTCCCTCTGAGAGGGACGCTGCTTCGGTCCACAGATCGACCGTGGTCTTGACCCAGTCGGGCATTGGTACCGTCCTGATGTGGCCGCCTTTGCCAACCAAGTCGACAATCGCCCAGTGCTCCTCTCGCTGTTGCAAGTGCGAGAAATCCAAATCCGCCAATTCTCTCCTCCTCAATCCACACCCCAGCAGTATCGCCATGATCGCCCGATCTCTCTTACCCTTGAGCGTCTCTGCGCCGGGCGTCTGCCAGAATCGACGGGCTTCCCCGGCGGTCAGCCAGTTTCCAAGCCGTACCCCCAACTTCTTCGGGCCTTTGACACGTCGGATACCTGAGGCAAGCTCAGGACTGAGAAGACCGGCATCGGCTGCTTCGTACGCCAGTCGTCGCACTGTCGCGAGCCGCCCGTTGATCGTTCCCGGCGCAAGGTGGCGATCTTCGAGGGAAATATGGTAGCGGGTCACCACGATCTTGTTGAAAGACACCCGGGGCTCAGAACAATACCATTGGATGGACTCGTCGATAGCGTGGCTATATCCCCGCTTTGACTCGGGAGACCGGAGACTGTCGAGAACTGCTCTCTTGCTGTGATCTAAATCCGGAAGGCCGAGCTTTCATCTTCGGACGCGCTGCGTTGGGCTTCCCTTTGTCTTGTTTGCTCATGGTCGCCGTAGGCATGGGGCTCAAAATGAGCCCATCTCCAAAAGCGGGCGGTTTGGGCGTTTCCCGGGAGTTGCTGAACGCATACGAGCGCGGATTGGTTGAACACTACGCATTCCATGCGAGCGATCCCGACTGAGGCCGGACAATAGCGAGGCTAATCTTCCTATAGCCGGCTCACAATCCGGTCGTGCTCATGACATGGAATTTCCTTGTGCCGCTTCGTCAACTTTAGTCACGTGGATCGGGGCTGGCGAGGGAGTTCCTGCGACGAGGCCTGGGATCCAGGTGGCTCACGAAATGGTTCCACAGAAATGCGCGCGTAACATACTTCCAGCACATCCAGGTATTCCGTACCGTTCGGCGCTTGGAGTTCAACGCTGTCGCCCGCTCCTGACTTCAGCAACGCGCGCCCCAGAGGCGACACCCAACTGATGTGGTTGCGGTCGAGATCGACTTCGTCGGTGCCCACGATGCTCACCACTCGCTCCACTCCCGCGGCATTGGCATAGCGCACGGTCGCGCCGAAGAATGCTTTGGTGGCCGCTTGCCCCATTCTCGGAGTTTCCGGGTCCACCACTTCCGCCGCTTCGATTCGCTTCATGAGAAAGCGAATCCGCCCATCAATCTGGCGCAGCCGCCGCTTGCCGTACTGATAGTCGGCGTTTTCACTGCGATCGCCGTTACTGGCAGCCCACGCCACTACCTCGGTCACGGCCGGGCGTTCCCTGCTAAGCAGAAATCGGTGCTCATCTTGAAGTCGCTGCAGTCCGCTCGGCGTTATGTAGTTCTTGCCTTGCGTCGCGGGCTCGTCCGCTTTCGGTGTTCTGGTAAACCCTTTTCTCATCTCGTATCCTTCCAGCGCAAATCCGGTGGGCGCCACCACGTCCTCAGGACAAGGTTATACGTTGCGGATTGGTTCTGCTTGAAATTGGCAGCGTCGATCTACTGAGGCAACGCGAATCCGGAGGCCTCAAGATTGATTTGTTCTCCGGTGATGGGGTGGTGGAATCCCAGATATTGGGCGTGCGGGAAATATCCTCCATCGCAGGGGAGGACGGGTAGATTTTCTGAATTTTGGGTGTGTTCCAGTTTGCGGAAACCACGTGAGTATCGTCGGCAAACCGACATGGTGTCTCGGGACGCATAGAATCACTCAGTGGCAATGTAATATATAGAGCCAAATTGGTAAGACTTTTCAGTCCAGTGAGCCAACGTCGCAACGGATTACAACAAGACAAAAAGGGCGGAT
>JAYVXT010000113.1:0-8295 GCA_043785065.1 Bryobacterales bacterium
TTCCTTGTTTCCATTGTCTACACATTCGTGCATCGGCATTTCGCGCCGTCCGAAACGCCGGCCCTCTACCGAATGTATTTTGATTCCGATCTGGTTAGCACCTTAGGAAGATACTGCGTGCTGGTATTTGGCGCGTACGATGAAGGATTGCCGGCGGTCTGGACAAAGTGGGCGGCGATTTCCACCGGCATCTCCGCAGCCTCGTTAATTGCGTTTCTAGTTTGGCAATGTTGGAAGCGGCAGTGGTTGGCGCTTTTTTGCTTGTCCTGGTTTATCGGCGTTCTTGCCCCGTTGCTTCCCTTGAAATTCCACATTATCAGCTATTACCTGGTGATCCCTTTGATCGGCTTGGCGATTGCGGCTGGATGGGGTTGCCAGATTGCATGGAGGGCAGGCAGGCTTTATGGCATGCTTGCTTTGGTAGCGGCTGCCTCCTATCTGGCGGGAAGCGGCTATATGGGGCGGTTCATTACGGGATATCATGCCGAACAAACGAGAGTTGCCAAACCGCTGTTCTTTGGAGTTCAACAAGCGGCAAATTTGCATCCGGGAAAAATGATTCTGCTTGCTGGGATCAGTTCCGAACAATATTGGTCTGTGATGTCCGATAGCGCGTTTCGTTTGCTACCGGGCCCTCCGGATGTCTATCTGACTCCGGAAGCCGGGGCCAACATCGATCAACATCCCGAGGTGAACGACATTGCTCCATCGGTGTTGCCATCGGCCGCGGCGCGGCGCGCACTGGAGGCCGGAGACGCGCTTGTCTATCAACCCCAGGACGGCAAATTGAAGAATGTCACGGCTTTCTATAGAACCCTATATCCTACGATATGGCCGTTGGAGCCGCCCTCCAGATTTGACGTCGGCCAGAAGTACCTTGCCGATTTCATTGGCCCGGGATGGCAAAAGATCGAGGAGAATAAGTTACGTTGGATGAGCCATCGCGGGGAATTGACGATGGCGGCGCCGGCAAAGAATGCGACGCGTATGGAAATCACTTGTTTCCGATTTGGAAACGATCCGCGGTCCGGGGCCTTGCAATTGGCCCTAACGGTGAACGGCCAAAGTTTGGGATCGCGGGAAATTCCACCGGGAGAGGCGGAGCACCATCTTAGTTACGAATTACAGGGCAGAAAATTGGAAGAGCCCAAGGCAACAGTTATTCTTGAGGTATCACCGGTGTATTTCAATAAGGGCGATGAGCGGGAATTGGGTTTGGTTCTGGGTAATTTGGCATGGAAATAGGAATGGCTAGGAGAAGGCGCAAATCGTTTTTCCGAAGGCACTGGCTTATGTCGTTAGCCATTTGCGCGGGATTGTGCGTACTCGCCTATTTGGGAGCGAGCAATTGGCTTGTCCGCAATAAAACTTACACGATCGGTTACACGGCGGAGCCTCCTGTAATGATTCATGAGCCGGGAAAGCCTCCGCGTGGTTTCGCCGTGGAAGTAATGGACGAAGCAGCCAGGATCGCGGGCATTCATCTGCAATGGAAGCTGGTGGGCGATCACAATGCGTTGCTTGAGAAGAAAGTCGACTTATTACCCTATCTGCACAACAAGAAAGGCTTGCAATCCGCAGCTTACTTTACTCAACCGTGGTGGGCCACCGAATACCGTTTGCTGAGTTTAGGCAATCCCACCGGATTGGGAATAGGGACTGCGACGCTTGCCTTCACCGACACGCAATTCAACAGAAGTTTGGCCAAGGAGACTTTTCCGGGCGCAAAGCTGGCTCCGTACAAATCGCCTGGGGATGCCTTGATGGCGCTTTGTTCGGGCGGTGTTCGTTACGCGATGTTGGATATTTCCGAAGTGAACCAGGCAATCACAACCAGGTGCGAGAATGGGGCGCTCGCGGCCTACCCGATCGACACGGGTGAAACGGAAATTTCCATAGCCTCCCAACCCGGCGGAAGACAAGCGGCCGATCAACTGCGCAAGGCGATTGATCAAATGATCATGGATGGGCGGCTGGCGGTGTTATCTTCCGAATACTTACTGGCGCCTTCGGAAGCACGGATTCTTCATCGCAAGACGATCGATTTTCAAAAGCAAAACGATTATTTCAAGATCAGCTTCGCGGTTGCTTGCGGGGCCATTTTGCTGACGTTGTTGTCATTGTCGGCGATGCGGAAAGCGAAAAATTCTGCTAGCGACCTGAATTCCAAACTGGCGGCGGCGCTGGAAAAAGCCGACAATCTGCAACAACAGGCTCAAGCAGCCAATGAAGCCAAAGGGCAATTTCTGGCGAACATGAGCCATGAGATCCGGACGCCGATGAACGGGATCATCGGGATGTCGGAATTACTTACGAAAACGGCGCTATCGCCCGAGCAGGCCGACTACGCCGAAACGGTGCGTAATTCAGCCAACTCCCTGTTGGTGATCATCAACGGCATTTTGGATTTTTCAAAGATCGAAGCGGGAAAGTTGGAATTGGAGCAACACCTTTTCGATGTGGAACTGTTGTGTTCGGAGATTGCCCAGCTGTTTTGCGCCGAAGCATTCGCCAAGGGGTTGGCTTTCCATTACGAATTTCACCCGGCGCTACCGAGGATGGTGGAAGGAGATCCGACAAGACTGCGGCAAGTGCTTTCGAATTTGATGAATAATGCAGTGAAGTTCACCGAGCAGGGATCGGTTACTTTCCGGATTGATTTGGCGAAACCACGCGGGGTTGAAGAAGGTTGGGTTGCCGAAGGTGATGCGGCGAATTTTCTGTTTTCGGTGATGGATACCGGAATCGGAATTGCGAAGGAAAAGCAAGAAACTATTTTCGAGAACTTCAGCCAAGCCGATGCATCCACCACGCGCCGCTATGGGGGGACTGGTTTGGGATTGGCGATCTCGCTTCGTTTGGTGGGGCTGATGGGCGGCAAGTTATTGCTCAGTAGCAATGCAGAAGAGGGAGCGCAATTTACTTTTGCCTTGCCGCTTCCCCAACCCAAAGCTGCCACCAAGGATGCAGTGGTTACCGGCGCGGTGAACCGCAGGATTCTGCTTGTAAGCGAGAGTAGTGAACGAAGGAAATGGTTTGAGGAAATTTTTGGGTATTGGAGCGTCGCCGGTCAGACCGCCACAACATTGGAAGCCGTAAAGACTTTGCGCGAATCGCTGGCGAGCGTGCCCTTCGATACGATGTTGGTAGACACTTTAAGCCTTTCCATTCCCTTTAAACGATTTCTGGACATTGTGGCCAAGCCACTTCCGCGCAATATTATCCGGATGACCAGATTGGGGGGGGAGGCTGACGAAGTCACCTCGCTCATCATCGCAAAGCAGCTACAGTATCCATTTCGATTGGGGCATTTGCGATCCTTGCTTGCTGAAGGAACGGCGCAACAACCTTGTAGAACGGGAGTGGAGAAGTCCCCGGCAATTTTTGAAGGCGCAATCGTTTTGGTCGCCGAGGATAATCTGGTGAATCAGAACGTGATTCAGAGTTTACTGGTGAGGCTAGGCTGCAAGGTGCACATTGCCGTCAACGGGCTTCAAGCGGTGGAATTCTGTAAGGAATTGGATTTTGACATAGTATTTATGGATTGCCAAATGCCGATCATGGATGGGTATGCGGCGACGGCGGTAATCCGGAGGATGCAGACGGCCAAGCGGTTGCCGGTGGTTGCCATCACAGCCAATGCCATGCCGGGTGAGCGGGAAAAGTGCCTATTGGCTGGCATGGACGATTGCCTATCGAAACCGATTGGTGAAAAGCAACTGCGGGAATTGCTGGGAACATGGCTACCCCAAGCTTATCGAACCCACTCACAGCAAAACACTTAGCTGGAAATCGTTTGGTACAAAGCCAGGGCCGAAGTGTGTAAAAAAGATGCAATCCCCAACAGTACTAGTGGGTCTTGAAAAAAAATCCTTTTTAGGTATATACTCGCCTAATGTTTTGAAAAGAACCCGACGATATGTATACACGTTGTTGAAAATAGTTGACTTACGAAAAATGGTACGGTGAAATAAAGTTGCAACTAAGTTTGGAGGCTCGGTGTTTGAAAGGGGCGAGGGGATAAAATGGCCCCAAAATTGCTTGACAGCTATGATATGCTATTTCCGACAGCACAATCTCTTGTCGAAGCTTCAATATCGAACGCGTTGCTGATCGGATTTCTGGCGGACAAGCATCAATCTTTAGTCGCTCAAGCTAAGATTTTTGAAACTTTTCAGATAAGTTGGCGTCTTTTCTATTGCATCCAGTTAGAGTAAAACGGATAGGGAAGATGGATGGGTTGGCCAGTTGTCGCGCCATCCAACTGCTGAAGTGATTCGTATTGTTTTTGAAGAACAAAAAAAGGACCGTAGCGGTAACTAGACCAAGGAGGGACAGTAGCCATGACCAAAACTGAACTAAACAAATTCCGGGAGATGCTGGAATCCAAGCAAGCCGAACTATCTGGTTTGCTGCGTCACAAAGAAGACATCGCCATCGAGAAGAGTCCCGATGCGCTTGACGAAGTCCAACGCGCCGCCGAGCGCGAACTGGCAATTCGCACACTAGACAGGGAATCCAACCTATTGCGTAACGTGCGCTCCGCGCTGCGCCGCATTAACGATGGTGGTTTCGGAACCTGTTTGCATTGCGAAGAGGAGATTAGCCCGAAACGCCTTGTGGCCGTGCCGTGGAGCCCGTATTGCATCCAGTGCCAGGAACAAGCCGATCAGCACCAGGATGAGAGTTCCGACGCGTTTGATGACATGCTCGTCAACGCAGCTTAACTTAAACATCCACGTCCCTCCACTTTATAAAGGCGCAGCATTTGAGCTTCGCCTTTTTCTTATTTAATTCCCTGTCATCTTTATTTATCCCATGTCATCTTTCGATGGCACATTTTGCACTTCAACAACTTATTTGCACCGCCGAAACCATGCGGCCTTCAGTTCGATCCCGTCGGAAGCTATGGAAGCCGGACGAGGAAACCGTGCAATGGGGGGAAACGTCAACGTTGGCTTGTGGCAATCCACTGTCTAAGAGCAGGTGAAGGTTGGCGGCCTTGAGGTTGACGTGGGCTTTGCCTTGGCTGCCGGTTGTTGTGAAGGCTTCGAAGTGACAAGTTACATCGTCCCCTACCTCGAAACAGCAGTAGTCGATGCCTGGGCCGATAGCGGCAAGCAGCGAAACTGGATCGGACCCAAATCTTTGCGACATGCCGTCGACAGCCAATTGTACAATGCGGGCGGCTGTTCCCCGCCAACCGGTGTGGATGGCTGCAACGGCTCGATTCAGAGGATCGATGAGGAGGATGGGGAGGCAGTCGGCCGTGCGGATAGAAATCCAGAGCCCGTTCGTTTGCGTGATAAGCGCGTCGCCGTCGTCTTGCTTTTCTCCCGGATGTTCAATAAAGCGCACCTGATCGGAGTGAGTTTGACGCAGCGATGCGTGGACGGTTCCGTGCACCGGAGAAGCTTGCGCGGTTCCAAACCCATGGGACACCCATGGAATGGAACTTAAGAGGGTGGATTGGTAAACCTGGTCCAGGCCGAGGACGAAGGCCATGACTAAACCGGCTTTTGAATCTGCGCAACCATCACTTGACGTTTGAAGTTTTCGAGCATGGCTTCGTCGAGCCTAACTTCGGTGGGACGGCGGACAAGATTCGGGGTATTTTCAATTTTGTCTTGTAGTTTTAGGAGAGAATAGAACAAATTCTCGGGCCGCGGGGGGCATCCGGTAACGTAGACATCCACCGGCACGACGCGGTCAACGCCTTGGAGGACACTGTATGTGTTGAACGGTCCACCGACGCTGGAGCACGCGCCCATTGAAATACACCATTTCGGTTCCGGCATTTGTTCCCAAATGCGTTTCAAAACCGGGGCCATTTTGAGCGTGACCGTTCCGGCAACGATCATCAGATCGGATTGCCTGGGGCTTGGGCGAAAAACCTCCGCGCCAAATCGGGCAATATCGAAGCGCGAAGTGGAGGATGCGATCATTTCAATGGCGCAACAGGCCAAACCGAAAGTTAGGGGCCAGATAGAGGATTGCCGGGCCCAATTGAATACATAATCGACCGATGTAGTTACAAAATTCCGTTCGAACTGGTTTTCGAGGTAGCTCACCCACCCTCCAACCTTTAGGATAACGCAATCGGCCAGCCAGCCCAGCAAAACAGGTTTTGTGGACTGGCTTTGGATTAAGCGGCGATAGACTTCTTGTACCAATCGAGAGTCAGCTTTAAGGCCTCGTCGATGGGGAATTTCGGATCATGTCCTAATTCTTTAATAGCCAATTCCGTATCGGCCTGGGAATCCCGCACATCGCCTTCGCGTGGAGGGCCGAAGGTTGCCGGAATATTGACTCCTTCAATGATTTGCAATTGCGACCAGATGAAGTTCAGCGTGTAGCGATTGCCGTTGCCCGCGTTGTAAACATTGCCTTCAACGCCTTTTGCCTTAGCGGCCTTAATGGCCAGGGCCGCTACGTCGTCGACATAGGTAAAGTCACGCGATTGTTCGCCGTCTCCGAAGATAACAGGAGCCTTGCGCTCAATGAGGCACTTCATGAACAGGCTGAGAACGCCGGAATAGGCGCTCGATGGGTCCTGCCGCGGTCCAAAAACGTTGAAGAAGCGCAAGGCTACGAATTCCAATCCAAAACAGGAATGAAAGACGCTTCCATAATATTCGCCGGCCAATTTTTGAAGCGCGTAGGGAGACTTGGGCTTGGGCAGCATGGTTTCCACTTTGGGAAGCACCATCGTGTCCCCATAGGCGGAACTGGATGCGGCGTAGACCACGCGCCGCACTTTGGCTGCAGAGGCGGCGCTTAGAACCGTAAATGTTCCGTTGATATTTACGTCGTGTGAGGGAAACGGATCTTCGATTGATCGCGGAACCGAGGGGATGGCGGCGAGATGGAAAACAGTGTCAACTCCCTCGAAGACCTTGCGCATGGCGGCATGATCGCGAATATCGGCGTTGTGGAATTCAATGTGATCCCGAACTTCCGTCAGGTTTTCTTCCTTCCCGCTCAGTAAATTGTCGACCACGGCCACATGCTTTACTCCGTCGGCCAACAAGGCCCGAACCAGGCCAGATCCAATAAAACCGGCTCCTCCGGTAACAACAACTCGATTCATTTAGCTCCTCACAAGTTCAGCAATTTGCGCTTCCAGATGGCAAAGCGATCCGGTGGCGATTGTTTCCGCCCCGGGCTTGAAGTCGAATGCTTCAAGCGATACCCAGCCTTTGTAATTCAAGCGCGCAAGCGCAGCCAACAAAGGTTTAAAGTCATAGGTTCCAGTGCCACAATAACCGCCATCCAATTCGTTCACGTGAACATGGCGGATTTTATTGAAATGCCGCTCCACAAGAACCGGATGGGGTTCTATTTCGTTGATGGCATTGTGCACATCAAACATGGTTTGAATGGCGGGACTGCCGATTTCATCCACGTAGCGCGCTGCCTCATCCAGCGTGTTCACAATATCGCATTGTTCCACGGGCAGCGCCTCAATTAAGACCGTAACCCCACGATCTTCGGCTTGCTTAGCAACGCTCGCCAAGCCGTCTAAAAAACGGCGTGTGGCCTCGGCAGGAGTTGACCCGCCCGTCGAACCGCGTTGAAACGGGGAGCCGAAAACCAGGACGCCATTGGGACCTAGATCGGCGCAAAGGTCGATTAAATTCCGGATATGCTGCCAACTGCGGGCTCGAAGCGCGTCGTCCGGAGTGGTGACGTGCAACCCTTTGGGAGAAACCATCAACCAATGAAGGCCGACAAATTTCAAATCCTCGGATGCCATGATATCGCGCAATTCCTTGCGGCGGGTAGGCGAAACGGTTGCGGGATCCTCGGCCAGGGTGAACGGGGCGATTTCGATTCCTGTATAGCCTGCCATCCGGATAGAGCGGGCAGCTTCGGCGAATTCCCATCCTTCAAAAGCTTCGTTGCAGATTGCTTGGCGGTAAGTGTAAGCCATTGTTATTCTTAGTCTAACCTGTGTACAAGCTTAATGCTCTCCGCAACGCCGGAAATGATCGTTTCTTTGGCTGATGCGAAGCTTCGGCGCTCAATGAGGCGGCCCAGCATGCTCCTATCTAATGCAGATAAATCCCTAACTGCCTGCGCGAAATGGTGAGGAGCGGCATTCACGCTTCCTGCAATCACCTGATTTCCAACGATCATATTCAGAAATGGCAATTCGCCAGGGCCATTAGGAGCGCCCAGCAATATCATGACGCCCAAGGGCGCGAGACACGAAATCGCCGCACAGGCAGCTGTGTTGGAACCAGCGGCTTCGATAATTACATCGGCGGAAAGATTGCCGAAGTTTAACTGATA
>JAYVXT010000114.1:0-2499 GCA_043785065.1 Bryobacterales bacterium
GCTGCTTTAGCTCTGGAATTGCTGGACAGAATCCGCCAAGCTCCACCAGAATTTTTTGAACGGCTGATTGTTTCCCTTCTACTGAGCATGGGATTCGGCGGATCTGTGGAGAACGCAGGACGAGCACTGGGGCGATCGGGAGACGATGGCGTTGACGGAGTGATCGATCAAGATGCCTTGGGGCTGGACCGTGTTTACATACAGGCCAAACGGTATGCGGCGGGGAACAGTGTTGGATCGCCAGCGATCCGGGATTTCTTTGGCAGCTTGGACAGGCACAAGGCAACGAAGGGACTGTTTGTTACGACTTCGACCTTTTCGTCCTCGGCGCGGGAAACCGCAGAATTTCTGAGTAAACGAATTGTTTTGATTGATGGGGAACAGTTGGCGCGCTTGATGATTCGTCACAACGTGGGCTGCCGAGTGGAAAGTACGCTTTATTTACGGAAGGTCGATGAGGAGTTCTTCGAGTAGGCATCCTTGGCATTGGGCGGGCGCTCCGCCCGACTTTGACGCAGGGTCACGATTGGAGCCGGACAAACAATTAATTTTACAAGCCGCCCGGTTGGATAGCGGACAGAATCATCTCAATCATCCGGTCAGCGGTATCGACATTATTCAGAGGAATGAATTCCCAAATTTCATCGAGTTCAATACAGGCTTCCGAATGAAATTCGTATCTAGTCATGAACTATGGGCACGAACGACGGGCGGCTGCGCTTTTCTCGCGAAAATCAGCTTAGTGGTCCCAGAAGACAATGCCTAGAAAGACTACCTCATGGCTGGCGGATATTCACAGTTTTTGCTCTACCTGCTACCCGCACCCTGACTCACCAGCGCATCACTTGGCCGCCATCGACATTAATCGTCTGCCCAGTCACCTGATTGGCCCTGGCGGACGACAAAAAAGCCACCATATCGGCAATATCTTCCGTCTCTTGGGGCCGTCCAAGCGGCGCAACGGCGCACACCTTATCTCCGAACCAGTCCTCGTAGGAACGGCGCTTTTCCATCGGCTGTTGAGCGTTCCACGCTTCCCAAACTTTTTGGTTTAGTGGTGTCCGCACCATCCCAGGGTTCACAGTATTTACGCGGATGTTATGCGGAGCCAAGTCCTTTGCCAGGCATTGGGCAAAATTGAAACCGGCGGCTTTGCTCGCGCTATAAGGCGGATCGGTTTGAGATCCAATTTGCCCGGCAACGGATCCGAGGAACACCATCGTCCCATTTCTTCGGTCAACCATGCCCTTCGAAAGCGCTTGGGCCACATGGACCATTCCCATGATGTTCACTTCAAGTACTCGCGGCCAATCTCCAGGGTTCAGATTCGTAAAAGGAAAGCCGAATCTTCCGGAGCCTGCCGCAGCGGCATGAACAACATGAGCCACTGGACCTAAAGCTGATTCAGTATTCCGGAGAGCCGATTGGATCGCGGCGAAGTCCCGAACATCGGCAACAAGGCCAACGGCGCGTACTCCGAAATCCGAAACGATACAGGCGGCAAGGTCAACAACCCCGCTGGACAAATCCCATAGGGCGATGTTGCAACCCTCGCGAGCAAATCCGCGTGCGCAAGCCAAGCCGATCCCGCTTGCTCCGCCCGTGATAACCGCGGCGTGTCCGTTCAGTTCTAAATCCATGGATCCATCAACGTAAATGTTTCTGACATAAGCTTTACCAGAGAGGATATTATATATCGCATGTTACTCGCTAAATCAGAACGGTCATCAAAAGGATTGTCGATTACCATCCTCTTCGTTGCCCTAAGCTCCGCAATGCCGTCCTCCGCGCAAACCGCCACGGGCACAATAAGCATTGTCGTGGAAGATAGCAGCCAAGCCGTTGTCCCTAACGCTTCGGTCACTGTTTCCAATAAAGCAACCGGACTAACTCGCACCGGTTCCTCCGGTCCGCGCGGCGAATTTCTCGCCACGTTTCTACCTTCCGGCGAATACTCCATCAGCGGACAAGCCAACGGCTTCAAGCGCGTGAATGTAGCCTCGTTCATTTTGCAACTCGACCAAAACGCCACTGTGCGCTTAATGCTCTTTCCCGGGGATGTTGTCGAAACAGTCCAGGTGACGGAATCCACCCCGTTGCTGGAAGGCGACACCTCCTCATTAGGCCAAGTAATCGAAAACAAAAAGATCGTCGACCTACCCCTCAATGGGCGCAATCCATTCGCGCTCGGGCTGCTAGCGGGTAACACAACGCCCGTCGCAGGCATGGGGACGAACCTGCCGTTCATCGCTGGCGGTGGGCGCTTTTCGGCAAATGAAGTTCTGCTGGACGGCGTAGACAATAACACCACGGTCACCGCCGGCGCCATTGGCCGCAATGGCATTGCGTTGCAGCCCAGCGTGGACGCCGTGCAGGAATTCAAGGTGAAGACCAATTCCTTCTCAGCCGAATTCGGCCATGCCGCCGGCGCAGTCATCAGCGCCACCATAAAGAGCGGCAGCAACACCTATCACGGCGTGCTGTTTGAGTTCCTTCGTA
>JAYVXT010000115.1:0-8290 GCA_043785065.1 Bryobacterales bacterium
TTGGGATCGCAGCCGGAGTTGCTGGCGACCAATGAAGTGCGGCTTGCGCAGGCGTCAACGAAAGATAAGTTGATTGGGGCAAGGGTTGTAATTAGTGGCATTGTGCCGAAGAAACTTGTTCCGGAGAAGAAGAGTGCTGGGTATTAGGGGCGGAGTTCGGGGGTCGGAGAGGCTGGCCGGGGGGCCAGACGCAGACCGGGGGGTCTGCCCCACTCTTGGTTACCTGCTTTTCTCTGAATTGGGGCACTGCGCGCTATGAAACAACGCTTGATGTTGTTGAACATTTTGCTGCTGCTGGCAGTTACCGTGGCGGCCATGCATCTGCGCGGTTTAATCGCCGAGGCTGATAAGCGCCATGCCATTGTTTTAGATAAATATTCTTTGCCGCCCGTTCCCGCCCGTCCCACGCCGCTCCCAATGGTTGGGGTAGTGGCGCCGGAGGCCTATAGCGAAACGATTCAGCGGCTGGTTATGGCTCGTGATCGCAATCCAATTCCGGAACCACCGCCACCACCGCCTCCGCCCCCAGTAATTGCCGTGAAACCGATGCCGACTTTACCACTAGCTTATGGCGTCTTATCTATTGGGGATACACCGCTGGCAATGTTAAGCGAGAAACGTGGATCTCCACAAAAGGGATTTAGAGTTGGCGATCAAGTTGGCGAATTCAAGTTACTGGGGTTCAACAACTCGCAAATTCAGTTTGAGTGGGACGGACAGATAGTGACCCGGACAATGGATGAATTACGAGACAGGCAAGCACCGGTGGTGGACCAAGCAGCAGCAGTGGCCGCACCGCCGGCAGCCTCAAGTAATTCCAGTGTGCTTGGAGCGGGGGAGAAAAAACCTGAGGGCCCGGTATCGGCGGCGGAGCCAAATACGCAGGCAACGATGCAGGGAGATACGGTAAAGTTCGTTCGTCCAGGACCATTTGGAAATTACACCTGGACGAAAAGCAAAGCGGAATTGAGCGATGCCGAAAAAGCAATGGTCGATGGCCAGAAGAAAACGGCTCCCATTAAATAATTTTCAAACGAATGAGATTTTAAGGAAGACAAAACATTGAGAATCAGTATGAAACGATTTTTTGCATTGGCAATTATGCTTGTACCCGTGGTGGCCCAGCCCAAGCCGGCGCTTGCGCCGGCGAAGACCACGGGAAAGACTGCTACGAAAAAGACAGTGACGCCTTCCAATCTGGAAATTCCAGCCGGCGCCGTTGAGGTTAGCCCCACCGTTTATAAGTACACCGATAAGGCCGGCCAGAAATGGATTTACTATCGCATGCCCCTTGGCATCTCAAGGTCCATGGATGCCCCAACACCAGAAACGAATGCGGCCAAGCAAAAGTCCGACGCGGCGTCTCCGGAGACGAAAGTCACCGAGCAGGGCGATTCTTTGAAATTCGTGCGGCCCGGCCCATTCGGGAACTATACCTGGGTGAAGAAGAAGGCTGACCTCGACGACCTCGAAAAAGAAACGTATGAGCAATGGCGGAAGAAGACCTCGCAGGCCAAGGCCGATACTGAACCCAAGAAGGAGCGGTAAGCAATGAGGCATTTGCCGGTCCTGTTCTTCATGCTTCCACTTGTGTTGGGGCAGGCTCCGCCATTGCGGCCTCCGGTATTGCCTCCGGGGTTTGGACCACTCGTGACTGGAACTGAGACTCCACCGCAAACTCCGGCGGCTAAGCCCGCGCCGCAGGGAACTCCCGCCGCTCCTGGCGCTCCGGGAGCGAATGAACCGGTGCGGACTGCTCCGGTGAACAATACCCCTGTTGCTCCGCCGCCCACCGGCGGGCTGAATTTGGAGAATGCTTCGCTGACCACGGTCATCGACATTCTGGCGAGGCAGTTGAAGATCAATTACATCCTGGATCCTCGTGTGAAAGGTTCGGTGGTTCTGAACACTTACGGCGAGACCAAGCAATTGGATCAACGTTCGCTGTTGGACATGATTTTGAAGATCAATGGATTCGCCATGGTGCAGACCGGCGAGGTGTATCGCATTTTGCCGATGGCCGATGTGGCTCGCCAACCGTTGAAGCCGAACATTAACAGGGGTGAGAAGGACCTGCCCGATAACGATCAGGTGCTGCTGAATCTCGTTTTCCTGAAGTACGCGGGGGTGGAGGAGTTGTCGAAACTGCTGGATCCGTTCATTGGCGAGAATTCGAAAACCTGGGCCTATCCGCCGGCGAATTTGTTGATGATCTTGGATTCGGGCCGCAACATGCGCCGGACGATGGAATTGATCGGCCTGTTCGATAACGACTCATTCACCGCGCAGCGCGTCAAATTATTTGAGGTGAAAAACGGACGTCCATCGGACATGGTGAAAGAGTTGGAAGGGATCTTGAAGTCGATTTCCTTGAACGAAAAGAGCTCGCCTATCAAGCTGATCGCGGTTGACCGGATCAATACGTTGATTGCGGTTGCTCCGAATCCGTCGGCGTTTCAGGAAGTGGCCAAGTGGGTGGAGAAGCTGGATATTGCCGTAAAGGTTACCGCCGGATCGGTGGATAACTACGTGTATCGGGTGAAGTATGGGTTTGCTCCGCTGCTGGCCGGCGCGATCATGAGCCTCTATGGCGGAGGTGGTTTCGGCGGGGGACAGTATGGCGGCGGGTACGGCTCAGGACAGTTTGGCGGAGGTCAGTTTGGCGGCGGTTACGGAGGCGGTTACGGCGGAGGGCAGTTCGGAGGCGGTTATGGTGGAGGAATCGGGCAATACGGAGGGCAGGCCGGCGGATACGGCGGAGCTGGGATAAGCGGCATTGGTGGTTACCAAGGCGGCGTCCAACCAGGCGGCGTAATTGGCGGAGCGCCCGGCGTGGTTGGCGCGAATCTGGGCGGACCTGATGCTACGGGAACTTATCTTGGCGCCGGGATGGGGATGATGCCTGGCGGGATGCGCATCCCGCGCATTGTGCCTAATCAAATGGACAACAGTTTACTGATTCAGGCTACCGCGCAGGAATACGAAGGTATTGGCAAGTTACTGCGGGAACTGGATGTTCCTCCCCGCCAGGTTCTGATTGAAGCCAGGATTTATGAAGTAACATTGACCGGGGCCTTAGCTAGCGGTGTTTCGGCGTTCCTGCAAAAGCGTGGGCAATCAGGAGGCGCGACGCTGCCTTCCAAAACACTATTGAGTAATTTCACCGCCGCCGGAGTGAACTTAACAGCGGGTGCGTTGGTTTCTCAAAGCAGGGAGTTGCTTGCCTTCGTTACAGCGGCGGAAAACGAATCGAAGACCAAGGTGATTTCCGCGCCGAGCATTATCGCCACGGATTCGATTTCGGCATCGATCAACGTCGGCACCGAAGTGCCCACCCTGACCGCGCAGGCCGTAACCGGGGTCCAAAGCGGGGGAAGTTCGCTATTTGCCAATCAAATCAGCAATCGAAATTCCGGCGTCACGCTTGGCATTACGGCGCGGGTTAACCCCAGTGGAATTGTTACGCTGGTGATCAATCAGGAAGTGAGTTCGCCGGTGGCGGCGGCGGCCGGGGGAATTCAATCGCCCTCCTTTGCAAAGCGATCCGTGCAGACGCAAGTTACCGTGCAAGATGGCGACACTATCGCGATTGGAGGCATTATTAATGAATCGAACACGTTTACCACAAGCGGCGTTCCAGGGTTGCACCGCTTGCCGATTATCGGTGCGGCGTTCGGGGCGCGTTCCTACAGCAAGGAACGCACCGAGTTGATCGTATTCATGACGGCGCGGGTAATTTACGATACCAACGAGATTTCCGAGGCCAGCGAAGAATTGAAATCGCGATTGAAAAAGCTTAACAAAATCATGAAAGAGTAGAGGGCTGCGGCCTGGCCCAACCTCCCAACCGTGAAGTGCCTACTACACAAACAAATCGACCGGAACATGAAAGAAGTCCGCAGCCTTCCGCGCATGCCTGATATTCAACGCCCGCTTGCCTCTCAGCACTTCCGGCACGATGGAAACCGCGCCAAAAACCGGAATCAAATCGGCCTGCTTTAGTTGTCGCTGCTCCATCAAATGACGCAACACATCGGCGGGTCTCGATTCCAGCGGAACCACGGTTCTGCTTTCATAGAGACCAATCAGGTGGAGTAACAGCTTGGCCATGCAATCTTCCCCGGCTGAAAGTTTTCGCTCCGGAAAAAGCAATCCTTCCAATGCGGTCTTGGCCTGTTCGTAGTCGGCTTCCCCTTCAATAACCTTTGGAGCGTAGCCGTAGCCAGTAAGCAAAAAGGCGTATTTGATTGTATCTATTATCTAGCGGGGGCAGAATGACGATGTTCACCTCCTAGAGGTTCGCAAATTGCGAAAAGTTATGCAATGTAGGAGGGTCGTGTGGTCGTGTGAGTGCGCGAAATAAGAGTGATGGATTCCCAAATATGCTGAACAAGCAGGGAAATCTGAGCGTAGGGGTACTTCAGACTGAGCCGCGACCGTAAGGGAGCGTTGCAAGGTGTCAAGGCGCCTCCGCGATGAAGACCGCCATGGGTTCGCCCTGCCCCTCAACGACATACCTGATCGCTGCCTGAACATCCTGATCCTTCCATAACCATCGCGTGCTACCGTGGCGCGCCCAGCGCTTACGATCTGGTCCATCCCTCCCCAGGCGGTTCAATCCGCGGCTGGCGTACGACTTGAAATCGTTCAAGACTCTCTCCGGTCGAACGTCCGCCTCCACCACTGAATGCACGTGATTGGTCCGCACATGCGCGGCCAGCAGACTCCAACCGCCGTGCATACAAACCTCCCGCAGAGCCTTCAATACGGCCTCCCGGCTGCCGCAGTCGAGCAAATAGGGCGCCTGGGTCATGGTCTGGCGTTCCTCTGAGGCGCGCCGCGGATCGGCTTCCAACAATCGGCTCCCGGGTAGATTGTGGCGCCGGTCTACGGAGCCCGATTCATCGCCGTGGAGGTGCGCCCCGTAACAGGCGAACGTAATGAAGTACCTCATCCCTCTCTTTGAGTATCACCCCTGGCGCAACGCTCCCTTACGGTCGCGGCTCAGCAGGGATCTCATTTGTCGGCTCACTTTTATGTCACACACCCGGGTCGTTTTGCTGCGGAATCGCCAGCCGCGGATGCCCGTGCGAGACTTCAAGGTCCAAAGCGGGTTAAAATCTCTTGGAGCAGTGCTCCCTTTCTAGATGAAAATTACCCGCTTTACTTTAACCTCTGTATTTGCCCTGTTTGCCGCACATGGCCAAACGGTGGATATTGGCTCAGGCGCCCCCAATGAGGCCATTCGGCAACGATTTGTGAATGCCTATTCGCGCGGGTTTTTTTCCGGAATGGTTTCGCTTCCGCCTATCGCGGACGTGAAAAAGCTGGGAACCACCGGGTATGTTCAGGAATTCAACGACGCCAACAAAACTTCGGGCGTGAAGCTAGCGATTGTGAAGGCCAATCTCAGCACGGCGGTTGCCGATGGCGAGTTCGACACTTTCCAAATGCATGCGTTGTTGTATGCCTATTTTAATACGGTGGGTGTTTCCACCGTCGGCTACCCAACCATGGACACGGCCGCTTGCGTTTCATCGCAGGGAAGCTGTACCTATCAAACTTTCGACAAGAAATACGCCCTGTTCGCCTTTACCTCGGCATTGTCCACTGGACAAAACTTCACCGTACGGGATCCCTTCTTCAGTTATTGGCTGAGCCAAAGCGGCATCGGCATTTTTGGACCGGCCGTATCAGTCGAGACGGCAGTCACATCGACCGGCGGCAGCGTTTCCACCGCGCAGTATTTTGACAAAGGTGTAATGTTTAACGTTACGGCGGGCCCATACACCGGTAAGTTTCTTACTGTCCGGCAGCCTGTTTATAGTACATATTCGCAGAACGGCGGCCCCACGGGAACGCTGGGGATGCCCGTGAGCGATGTCCTAACCCAGGCCAATGGTAATCGGCGGCAGAATTTTGAAAAGGGCTGGATTGAAATTGATCCCAGCAACGGGGTCATCGTTCGGTTACCCGTTAATGCAATTACGCTTACTCCCAACACCTCTTCCATCCGTTTGAACCTGAACGATACGTATAAATTGATGGCTACTATTAAGGCCGCCAATGGGGATTTGATTACCGATCGCGTGTTGAACTGGACCAGCACCAACGGCCGCGTGGTTACAATCCAGACCGACGGCTATAACGCTACGTTAAAAGCCGTTGGCGGCGGAGTGGCGCAAGTCAATGCCACCAGCGAAGGAGCGCTAAGCCAACAGATTACTGTTTTCGTCAGCGCGCCCTGCTGCCAAGTGGGAGAAGGCGCGCCATCTTCCACGGTTTCGCAAAATTTTGTGGACAGCGTATCGCGCAATAAATTGATTTTGAAATTACCCACCGCCGCTCCCGTGCGCCGGGCGGGCCTTGGTTATCTGCAGGAATTCACAACTGCCGATACTGGGGCTCGATTGGTTTTGGCGCTGCCCGACCGCTCGGCGCAGGCGTATGTTGTTTCCGGTCAGGTATTGGCGGCATGGGAAAGCCTTGGCGGTACGGCCGGTTCCATGGGTTATCCAAGTTCGGATGCTACGGCAACGGGCCGTCAACTATTTGAAGGCGGGGCACTGGCTGGATCTCCCGTGCGGTTGATTAGCGGATCGATTTTATCGAAGTGGGCCATTCTAGGGTATGAAACCGGAGCCGCCGGGCCGCCAGTAGCGGAGGCTGTCTCCTACTTCACCTTTGCCGCCACATCGGGTGTGCGTCAAGTCTTCAAGAATGGTTCCCTGTATTTGTCACAGAATGGAGCTGCTTCGGGCCGGGTTGTTTTCACCACCGGACTCATTAACTCATTGTTTGAAACACAGGGAGGCGCCGCCGGGAAATTTGGCGCCCCTTTGAACGATGAGCTAACCATTTCTGGGATTCGCCGTCAGGATTTCGAGGGCGGCTACATGCAATATTCTCCCGGGGACCAAGTAGCTAAAGCTTTTGAGAATGTCCGCAAGCCCAACGTGCAAGCAACCCCATCCTCTGTTGTGGCGGGAAGCCGCGTGCGTCTTTCGGCAGGTGGGTTCGCCGCTGGAGCAACGCTGCGCGTTACGGTTACCGGCCAATCCGATTTCGTGGTGCGTACCGATACGGGTGCTTACACTTGGGAAGCTTTTGTTCCCGCGAACGCCACTACCGCTACCATAAAGATTCACGTTGTGGATACGGCCATTGCAACCGCGGTGGCCGACGGTTCCTACACCGTGAAGGCGGTCGCGGACGCGAAGTTGATTTTGAGTAAGGCATCGGGCGACGCGCAAACCAGTTTGCCTGGTTCGGTGCTTCCGCTGCCTTTCCGCGTTGTCTTAAAAGACGATTCGGGAAATCCGCTTTCCGGGGTTCCGGTTTCCTTTAAGGCGTCTCCAGGCGCTAGCATATCGCCGGTCACGGCGAACACAGATGCAACCGGAACGGCGGCGGCGTTCTTGCGCTTGCCTTCCGGCGAAGGAACGGCGCTTGCCACGGCGCAAGCGTTAGGGCAAATTGTCACTTTCAGCGCACGCTCGATCTCTTCGGCTCTTACGGGATTCATCAAGCAAACCACTACGGGCGATCCTATCTACGCCAGCGCCGCCATGCTGCTGAAGTTCTACCAAGACCGCGGGGATCTGACCACGGCCAACGGCGCCGCCACGGCTTCCTTAATGGAGAGCTATTTAAAGGCTTTTTGTGCCGTGGATGCTTCCGGCTCGGATTTGTGCGACGGTGTAATTGCACTAAGCGCGAACAACTCGGCTCCTAACCTTTGGCGGCTTTCCAATTTCGCCGCGGGCAATTTGGAAGTCTCCGGAGTTGCGCCCAATTTAAATGCGATCCGCGATCAATTGGGGCAGGGAAACCCACTATTACTTACTCTCGCGTTGCCTGCCGGGGGCGGCTATCATTCGGTTGTGGCGACAGGGCTTGCCTCCGACGGTGGCGTTACCATTCTCGACCCCAACGCCGCCTACAACCGCACGAATCTGAATGAATATCTGAACGGATTCAGCGCCGGTGGAGTTGCCGTGAAGGCGGCTTTGGCGGGAGCGGTTCGCATGCTGCCAAGAACGCCGGTTGCCCCCGGGTTTTTAGTAATTTCCACGGCATCGGCAGTGATTGCCTCGCCCGCGGGAGCTTGCGGCGATGCCTTCAATATTCCAACCGCGGCGGGAACGACTCACTTTACCTATTGCGAAGGAAGCCAATCCTTGTATCAGCTGGATTTATCGGCAACAGCCGATTACCAAGGCTTTGTGGTGGATCTTGGAACGCCTACCAGCCGCACGGAATTAAAAGGAAGCAAAGCCGGTTCCTTCCG
>JAYVXT010000116.1:0-8279 GCA_043785065.1 Bryobacterales bacterium
GGTTCATTGGATGATGCGCTGCCCGAGGCGTCTTCCATGATCAGCTTCCAGGTGTTTGACTGGCCGGTGATGGTATCGATGGGGATCTGCCGCAAATACCCTTCCTTCACTAGATCTTCGAGCGTCTGTGGAGCCTTTTGCTTATCGTAACTATACTCGTCGATGAGTTGGCGCAAGGTGTATAGATTGCTGTGCAACACGCTTTCCTTGGCGCGGAGAATCGACTTTTGATACATCGGCACGGCGACGGAAATGATGGTGGTGATGATCGCGATTACGATCATCAACTCGATCAGGGTAAACCCACGTTCGAACGCCGTCCGTTTGCAGTTGCTCGAATTGTTACCACTCGACTCTTTACCACTCTGCGTAGGGCTTGCCATCTGGCGCTTTCTCCGTTGACTTGGTATATACATCAAAAACATGCTTACCCGCTCCACCCGAACCTGGCGATTTAGGATCGTCCTGCATGCTGCGAACGCCCCATTCGGTTGACTTCGTGAATGGGTCGCGCGGGATGCGCCGCAGAAACTTCACTTTCTTATCGCCTTGCGCTGCTTTCTGGCCCTCCACCAATACGTCCAAATTCTCCGGATAGCCTTCGGTGTCGGCCTTCACCTGACCAAAATCGCCGCGGTCCGAGGCGTCTTTATATTTATCGATGGCGCGGCGAATGTCATCGAGGGCATAGCGCAGTTCGCGTTCTTTGTCGCGGCGCAACTTGTGCCGGGCGAGGGGCACCGCCATCCCGCTGAGCAATAGAAGGATGGAAAAGGCCACGATAATTTCAATTAAGGTGAACCCGGCTTGTCTTCTGCTGCGCCGCCTTTTTAATCCATTCTCCAAAACTCTCTTCTCCAGATCCTAAGTTGTTAGCGGATCTCCACATCAATGGATGGGGAATTCGATGGAACCACTTGCTGCTCGGAATTCTTCAATCCCGGGTCAAGCACATTGATGCGCGTTGAGCCCGGCGAAAGCGTGGTGAAGGTCAAGCCCAGAATGGCGCCATTCCCGTTCAAACCCTTCACGCCTGCGGGGCGGCTGAGCGTTATCGTCGCCTCTCCGTCATCGTTCCGCGTATTCTCGCTGAAGACTACTTGCTGCCCGTCGCTACCGAGGAATGCCCCTGGGGTGAGCGCGTTCAGCTTCAGCTTTTTCGCATCATATTTGATTTTCAAGGGCGCGGCATATAAATCCTGCGCGCCTTCCACATGCAGGCTGACTACTATGGGCGAGCCGGCCTTGGTAACAACCCCATTGGGCTGGAAGGATAGCTTCACGGGCGCGGCCGGTGGCTTGGACTTTGGTCCATCGGGAATGGACGGAGCGGTTCCGCTATCGACGGGCGCAGTGTTTACCGGGGTTGGGGAAGGAACCGCATTGGGATCGCGCTTCACTTCGCGCTGCACCTTCAACGTTTGATCGAAGCCGGAGGCTACCCCGCGAAGATTAGAGGCAGTGATATCGGAGGAACGCACGATGTGAGGCACAAGAGCAATGATCAATTCACTCTGCGATCTGTCGATAGCTTCACTTGAGAAAAAGCGTTTCAAAAAAGGGATATTCATCAAGCCGGGAATGCCGCTGATAGTGGTGGAATCCTGATACTGCACCAGGCCGCCGATGATGCTCATCTCGCCTTCCTTTACGCGCAGATCGTCGATCACCTTGCGTTGGCCAATGACCGGCTGCTGAATGCCGCCGATGTCGATGCGTTCCTTGACGTTCGAGACTTCGATTTCGACGTGCATGTAGACTTCGTCTTCCGATACAACGCGGGGCGTGATATCGACATTCACACCGACTTCAATCATCTGGAACTGCGTATTCACAAGGGGACTGACGCCAACCGAGCCGATGCCGGGCTGAAAGCTGCCGCTGGCTGTTGGGACTTTGTCACCGACGCGGAGCGAACCCTTCATTCCGTCGGCCATGCGGATTTGGGGACTCTGCTTGACCTGGGTGCCGCGGTCGGACATTACCGCGCCGAGCAGATAGCTGGGGAGTGAAACGGAATAATCCCTCTGGGAAATGTTCTTAATTTGCGGCAGCGTGATACCCGTACTTGTTGAGGCGGGTGTTGCGGTACTTCCCATGCCGGTGGCGGCAGTGGTGGTTGTGATTTTATTGATACCCCCCAGCGTGGGAGAAAGCGTGAACTGTAACCCAGGCGTTGTGCCCGTGGCGAGGGACGAAACCAGCGTGCGCGTGCGGCCGGTGGCTGTTTCCATGACAATTACATCGATCACGATTTCCGACTTTGGTTTATCCAGATCGGCCAGCAGCTTTTCAACGAGCAACACTTGATCCAAAGTACCGCGCACCACAATGGCGTTTTGCGGGTTGTAAGTGAACATGCGGCGGACTTCCAAAGTGGAACGCACGGTAGTCACAATTTCCTGCAACTCCTGGACCGAGTTGATATTGTTTAAGTAAAAAACGCGGACAACATTTTCCTCATGGTCGCGCCGCTTGGCAATATTATCATTGGTAACAAAAATGGCATTGGCGGACAGCGGCTTCCAGTAGGATTTGGTCATCACGCTTAAATACTCAAGCGCTTCTTCAAGGGTTGTATTGTTTAGGTCGACACTGTAATTGCGTTGGGACCCCTGCTGATATTCCGGATCGAAAATCACGTTAATGCCCGCCAACTTACCCAAGGTTTCAAACAATACCTTGACCGGTTGGTTGATCATCTTCAAAGGACGGATTTCCGGCGTCAACGGTTTCAGCTCGGGAACGGGCGCCAGGCCGGCGATGCGCTCTTCCGATTCGCGGCGCGACCGTTGCGCGGGGGTTAACCCCCGAGAAGATGGTTTGGCGGTTTTGGCATTTTCCGCGTCGAGCATGGCCTTGGTGCGGCGCAGTTCCTGAATAGCGATGGTGGAGGAAGGATCAAGCACCAGCGCTTTGGAAAAAGCGCCCAGCGCTTCTTCCAGGTTTCCCTCGGCGCGAATCTTTTGGCCCCGGTTTACAAAAATCTGGGATGCCTCAAAGCGCGCACGGCGGGTGGCGATCTGATATGCCACATCCGCGCCATCTTCATTAAGGGCTTTTTCGTAAAGTTCTAGGGCCCCTTCAAAGTCTCGCTTGGCTTCAAGCTTGCGGCCGTCGTTAAGCAAGCGGTCGCCCTTTCTGTTCTTGGCCTCCAACGGGAGGGTTGGAATCAGCATCAAGAAGACTAGCCAGAGACTGCATAACTGTCTGAAAATACTAACGTTATTTATCATTTTCCGGTCACTTTATTGAGCCCGTGTTACACTGAGATGAAAGCTCGGGCGCGGACTTATTGGTTACAAGGTCCACATAAACGATTGACGTAATTCGGTTTCGCCCCGTTGAGGGTAAATTTTTTGGCCGCCGAAAAAGGCATCAAAATCCTAAGCGATAATCGGCAGGCGGGGCACAATTATTTCCTGGATGACCGTTTTGAGGCTGGAATAGTTCTCACGGGCACGGAAGTGAAGTCCCTGCGTGGGGGGAAGTGTCAACTTCGGGACGCCTATGTGGAAATTGTAGGTGGCGAGGGCTGGCTGGTGAACGCCCACATCAGTGAATATTCGCACGGCAATATCATGAACCACCTTCCGGAGCGACGGCGCAAGTTATTGTTGCACAAGGGTGAAATCGACAAATTGCATGGCAAGACGAGAGAAAAGGGTTTCTCTTTAATTCCAACCAAGATATATTTAATAAATGGCCGCGTGAAGGTAGAATTCGCGCTGGCCAAAGGCAAGAAGCTGCACGATAAAAGAGACACGGAGCGGAAGCGCGAGCAGGAAGCCGAAGTTCGGGCTGCCGTTCGCCGCCACACCAAACAATAACCTAGTCAGAAATGAGAACCCCCATCGAAAGGATTTAGGGAATGAAGATTCAATTTATACGCCAGACTTTAGCGGCAGCGGAAGCCGATGCTGTGGTGCTGATCGCTTTTGAAGGTGACGGTAAAGCCAAAGGGGCTCTTGCCGAATTGAACGCAGCCAATGGCGGCTGGGTGGACGAGGTCAGGGCTAGCGGGGAGTTTCATGGCAAAATGCTGGAAACCGCAATGCTGCATCGTCCGAAGGGGTTCAAAGCTAAGCGTTGCCTATTGATTGGCGGCGGCGAGGCGAAGGCGTTTGGCCCCACGGAGATGCGCAAGCTTGTGGGCGCGTTGGCTCGAAAATTGAAATCCCATTCGATGGCGCATGCCGCGCTGTTCCTGGATAGCGCCTTGGCCACGGAAGAATTGGCGCAAGCGGCGACGGAAGGGGCCATTCTGGGGAATTGGGAGCCGACGGTTCATAAGAGTGATAAGAAGGATATTCGCTTTTTGGCCAGCTTCACGGTTTCGGCGTCGAAGGGGAACCTGAGCGGGGCGGTGGAGCGGGGTTCGATTGTTGCCTCGGCGCAGAATTTCACACGGGATCTGGTGAATGAACCGGCCAATCTGTTGACGCCGATGGTGCTGGCTCAAAGGGCGCAAGAGATGGCGGTCGAAGAAGGGCTTGAGTGCGAGGTGTTGGACCGCGACCGTATGGAGCAACTGGGCATGGGCTCGTTGCTTGGTGTTTCGATGGGGAGCTTGCAACCGCCGGCTTTGATTGTGGTGCGGTATCGTCCGGCTAAAGCGGCGTCGAAGGATCATCTGGCGCTGGTTGGCAAGGGCGTAACGTTCGACACGGGGGGCATTTCGATCAAACCGGCCGACGGCATGGAGAAGATGAAGTACGACATGGCGGGCGGTGCGGCGGTGCTGGGGGCGATGAAGGCGCTGGCGAAGCTGAAGCCGTCGATCGCGGTGACGGCGTTTGTGCCGGCGGTTGAAAACATGTGCAGCCATAACGCGCAGAGGCCCGGGGATATTGTCACGGCGATGTCGGGCAAGACGATTGAGGTGCTGAATACCGACGCCGAGGGACGGCTGATTTTGGCCGATGCGATTGAGTATGCGCGGCGGCAAGGCTGCACGCATATGGTGGATGCGGCTACGCTGACCGGGGCGGTTGTGGTGGCGCTGGGCCATGTGCATATCGGTGCGTTTTCCAATAATGACGGGATGTTTGAGCGGGTGGCGAAATCGGCCAAGGGGCAGGGCGAGAAGATGTGGCGGATGCCGCTGGACGATGAGTATAAGGAATACTTGAAGTCGCCGTTTGCGGATTTGGCGAATATCGGTGGGCGTTGGGGCGGGGCGTGTACGGCGGCTTATTTCTTGAAGGAATTTGCGTGCGATACGCCGTGGGTGCATCTGGATATCGCGGGGACGGCGTGGCTCGATGAGACCAAGCCGGAGATGCCGAAGGGGCCGACGGGCGTTGGGGTGCGGACTTTTATTGATTTGGCGTTGGGCTGGTAGCGGTTTCTTGCCCGATGCAAGAATGTTAGAATTTGGGGGAGTTCCATCATGATTTCCTCGCTTAAGATCGAAGGGTTCGAGGGCTGAAGCAGTTTGAGATGGGCCAACTGGGCAGAGTCAATTTGCTGGTTGGGACTAATAACTGCGGGAAGACTTCGGTGTTGGAAGCGATTTATTTGTTGGCTTCCGGCGGAGAACCCTGGTGCATTCAGTATTTGCTGACAAAGCCCGGGGAGCAATCGTTCACCCAAATGTCTTACGTCGATGAACCCCAACGATCAGCGGTTCCTGAGTATTCCATTTCGCACCTATTTACGGGCCATAAGTTAAGTTATATTTTGTTAACGGATCGAGAGTTGGCCAAATCTGGTCGAGTCGCCAATGGGCCACGGGAAGACATTTATTTCACAGTGCCAATTAATGAGCGTGAAAGAGATGAGCGTGCACCAGACTCCAAGACTTTTCCTGTCAAGACCTTGAAACCGGGCATTCTGCTACAAATTAGGGGCAATCGCGATTTTGGCTTCCGAAGTATACGCGAGCGTGTCGCCGCTGCTGTCGTCAATCTCCACGTCGAGCGCTACTGTCGCTCCTCGAGTGATTCCGTCGGGCACTGTAGCGTTGATCTGATAGAGGCTGACGAATCCTGGAGTCAAGCCGGCGAAGGAGACTTTGGCCGGTTGATTGTCGATGTAGACGAAGGCCGGGAAATTAACCCTGCTCAGAGTGGTGGATCCGGCCACCGCGCCGTCGGCTACGGCTGGCGTTACCGGGCCTAGGCCAGTGCAGTAGATCACGATAACATCTCCCGGTTTCACCGGGTTGGAGGCGGAAACCAGTGAAAAATCAGGCGCTTTCTGGACGAGGCCCATACTGATTCCATTGGCGCCAGCGGTCCACACCCCGGGTGCCGTGAGTGCGACGCCAAGGGTAACAGGGTTAGAATTAATGCCGTTGTTGTTCACCTGAATGACGGCGTTGGTTGCCGGTTTGGTGAACGAGCCTCCGATATCGGAAGGTACGATAAAGCTGATCTGCGTCGGGCTGGCATAGTACATAGGCGCATTCCGGCCGTTGACAGTCACCTGCACTCCGCCCAGGCTTGTGGGAAACGGCGCCGGAAGCGATTGACCGGCCTGCGGGAAAGTGCCGGGCGCCAGATTCGCGCCGAAAATCGACAGGTATTCGCCCCGCGCAACTGGGTTGGTGACGGGCGCGAACGTGGCTGCGTTGACTACGGCAGTCGGATAGATAAACGTACCCTTCCCGCTGTACTGAGCGGCCTGGAAACCTATGAGCAGCGTGTAATAACTATTGCCGCCAACCACAACAAACGTCTGGCCGCCGCCACCGATGAACTCAGAGCCTCCGTCCACCGAAACGTTCCCGGTCGCATCGAGCGAGTGCTCCGTACTGTAGGTACTGTCATAGGCGTAAAGACCGTCCTCATCGTAGCGCTGGTGGACCAGCGATAACCCCGTCCCAGTTGCGTTGATACTGCCGTAATTGGAGTTGACGACACTTACTTTGGGGAGACCCGAGGCGTCATCTGAAAGCTGCGCATAGTAGTATGTTCCCGCGTAACTCTCGTTCGGGTTCGGGCCGGAAAAGGGACGCACGGCGAAGAAAAGATCGAATCCAGTCCCGCCGCCAAGAAGAACCGAGCCATCCCTGGAGGGGACAATTACCTTGGTTCCGCTGATGAGCTGACTGGGGGATTCGGCGCCGAAAATAAGGTTACCCACTCCCGCGGCCGCGTCGATAGAGTAAGTCACACCCGTCACGTTTTGAGTCAGGCTGGTGCTGCCCATGTTGGCGGCGTATCCAGTCACCGCCACGGCCCCGATGGATCCCTGTCCGTTAGGGCTGAAATTGAATACAGCGTTGCGGACCTTAGTCACATCGGCTTGCAGATAATCGATGTAACCTGCGCGGTAGGTTCCATTAAAACTGCCGAGCGAAAGAAGGCTGGCGGGCATGGGGATGCCGACGAGGATGTCGTTATATTGGCCCTCTGTGGCGCTGGCGACAAAGGCCGACGGCCCGGCCGCCCCTACTCCGCCGAAATCCGTGTCTTTTGTGTTGATCGGATTCTGGATCTGAAAGAGGCCATTGGACCCGACCGAGTACGTGCCCGTGACTGTGTAGGGTTGCGCAATCGGCCCTACCTGGGTGTCCACCAGCGAACCCGCTAAAGCATAAGCGCCTTTGCCGTCGAAGGTGGCGATGCCGGTAAGGGCGCGGGCGCGCCCAGGCTTCCCGGCGCGATCAAAACTGTACAAGGCCACTTGGCGAACGTAATAAGCCCCGCTTAGAGTACTATTGGCGCTGTTGTCGGGTTGGGCCCACGCCGCAGACGGCGGACCCAAGCAGAACAGCAGGGCGGCGACCGCAAATGAGACAAAACCGGCCTTACGAGTGGGGGGTGATGGGATCATTTTAGTTTCTCCAGTGAGTCGGGATTTCCATTTGCTCTCCCGAATCAGGCAAGTGTAACAGTTACCAACCTCCGCTAGTGGGTTTTCTTGAAATTCAAAGAACAACCCATTTTTGAAGGCCTCGTTCTGACCCTCGAAAATGCCCTAAGATTTGTTCCCCAGAGACCGATGCAGCTACGAACACCAAGTTTAGATAATTGGGCGAAAGTCTGACCATCGGACGGTTGCGTCACGGGTAATTGATGACCGATATGTTAACCGACAAATAGTATGAACTATTTCGGTATTTCGGAAGTTTGCAAATGGAAGTGGTTGTTAGGTTCGGAAACTTTCAGGAACTTGGCAGTAATGGTACTCACATTTTAATAGGATTTAAAACATTTCAAACATGTATCTGTACTATTACTGTTTCTTGCTGTTATGCTCGCCTCGACCCCTGACAATCTTTAGAGGAGCGATTAATGGCAATGAATAAAAGAAGAAAGGCCATGCGAGCG
>JAYVXT010000117.1:0-2493 GCA_043785065.1 Bryobacterales bacterium
GGAACAAAACGAATCGATACTATTTTTCGAACTGATGTGTGTGGTCATGAGAATGCATAGCATTGTTCTAGTCCCGTCATGGAAACAGGCTATGGCTTCTGTCTACTATCTGAAGGGCGGAAAATAGGAGCGCTTATGTCGATCATTCAAAAAAGCAGTCTCGCCGTTATCCTTGCTGTTCTCCACACTAGTTGGGCGCAATCGAATAGCCTGATCGTCGGGGGTGGCTACACTCCGCCGGTTCCAATCGTCATCGCGCCTGGAACTTTGATCACTCTTTTCGTTCAGAGCATCGGAACCCAACCCACTTCGACGATCACCGCCAGTGGGTTGCCGCTTCCGGTGAAATTGGCTGGGTTCTCGGTAGCGCTCAAGCAAGTACGGTCGCCGCAAGGCCCCATCCCCGTTCCCATCCTCGCCGTTTTTACGATTGAAGCCTGCGCGCCAAAAATAATACTCGGGCCATGCGGACGCCTGACGGGAATCAATGTCCAGATACCCTTTGAGTTGGTCCCCAACGCTCTGCTCGGCGCACCCGTGGCGTTCAACTCCGCACATTTGATCGTTTCCGACGAAGCAGGAAATCAAGCAGTCATCGAGGCTGTGACAGACACCGATAACATTCATATCCTACGAGCCAACGATACGTTGAGGGCCCCTGGAAAGCCATACTATGAGCGTCCAGCCGGCGTCCCGTTAGTTACTCACGCCGACGGGAATCTGGTGACTGGGGACAATCCAGCTCGAAGCGGCGAGACCTTGATTCTCTACGCCGTCGGTCTCGGACTTGTGATGCCGCAAGTGAAGTCCGGTGAAGCTACGCCGTTACCCGCGCCTGTTGTAGAAATATACACCGATTTCACGTTCAACTTTACCGGAGAGGTGTCGGCTCACCCGCCGATTCGCAATGAGGCCAATCGGAAAGCGACTTTGTTCGCCGGTCTCACTCCCGGTTCGGTGGGTCTCTATCAGGTCAATTTTATGGTCCCGGAACTACCCCTTCAATTTCAAAAACGTTGTGATACTTTTCTCAGCACGAATCTGACAGTGAGCATTGGCGGTCTGAGGTCATTCGACGGCGTTGGCATCTGCGTGCGCGTTCCATAGCCTCCGGACCGGAAAGAACTTCCTGTTAGCATTCCCCCGATAGAACATCCAATCGATAGCATGAGGTTGCCACAAACCAAAAACGAGCAGGGCTGTCAAGTAATAGCCAAGGTGGAGGCTTTTGCCCCGTGCCGATCACATCAACTGAGGATTGTGGCGAACACTAGTCATCCATTCGCTAACCCTGCCAGAGCCTTCCCTGTTTCCTTCTCAACCTCTGCATGCAAACTATTTCCATTTGCATCCATCGTAACGATGGCCACAAAATCGGTAGCATGCAGATGCCACATTGCTTCAGGAACGCCGAACTCCATCAAATGTACGTCGTAAACTTTATCCAGCGTCCGAGCATAGAATTGCGCTGCGCCTCCAATGCCGTTTAAATACACAGCGCCACATTCCTTCAAAGCGGCCAGAGTCTTTGCGCCCATGCCCCCTTTGCCTATCACCGCCCGCACTCCGTAACGTCGCAACACGTCAGCTTGATACGGTTCTTCTCGAATACTGGTTGTCGGCCCTGCCGCTTTCACTACCCATTCGCCGCCTTCCTTCATCATCACCGGACCGCAATGATAAAGAATCTGACCATGCAAATCCACAGGTGGCGGGTTGTTCATCAGGTAGGCGTGCACTGCATCGCGGCCGGTGTAAAGATCGCCGGTAATGCGCACCACGTCGCCCACTTTCAGTGAGCGCATCTGCTCTTCTTTCAAGGGTGGGGTGAGTACAACTTCGCGACCCGTCAACTGGAAGCCCTCGGCTTTGGCCATCTTAATCACAGGTTCTGTTGGATCTCGATATAGCCAATCAGTGATCTTTCCCGTGGTGGCGTTAAGGCGCACACCTAACCTGCGGAACGCCCAACAATCGTAAGCCACGCTCACGAAGAAGCTGGCAGGCAGGCGGTTCGCGGCCATCACCTTGCAGCCAATCAGCGAAGCCTTTCCACCAAATCCCATAGCGCCCACGCCCAGCTTATTCGCTTCTTCCATCACTTCCGCTTCCAGCTTTGCCAGCACTGGATTCGGATTCACATCTTCCAGCGTACGGAACAATTGGCCTTTGGCCAACACATAACCGTGGGCTCTGTCAGAGCCGATACAAACTCCTAACGCGCCTGGTGCACAACCTTGCCCCTGTGCTTGCCAAACGGCGTGCAGCAGACACTTGCGCACACCTTCTAAATCCCGACCAGCCTTTCCGAGGTGATCCAGGTCGCAGGGGAGTGAGTACTGAATGTTTTTGTTCTCACAACCTCCGCCTTTCAAAATCAGCTTGACTTCAATTTCATCCTGCTCCCACTGCTCAAAGTGGAACACTGGAGTTTCTTCACCCAGGTTATTGCCACTGTTTTCGCCGGTGATGGAATCAACTGAATTCGGGCGC
>JAYVXT010000118.1:0-2493 GCA_043785065.1 Bryobacterales bacterium
AAGATCGAAGCGCGGAGGCTTTCTTGCGAACGCCCCCGCTCAGCGCTTCGGACTAACACGCTTGCTACTTCGCCTGCTTGGCGATGATCATATCTTTCACTTTGGCGTAGTCGGCATCGCTCAAAATTCCCTTGGCAACGAGATCGTCTTTGCCCTTCCACGGACGGCCTGCGATGATCTTGGCGGCCTTGGCTTTGCCGATGGTTGGAAGCGCTTCCAACTCAGCTTGGGTCGCCGTGTTGACGTCGACCATTTTCGTGGCGGCCTTGGGCGCTTCCTTTGCAGCCGCAATTGCCTTCTTGGGGGCCTTGTCATCGGCCAGACTCGTAAACGGCAGGGCCAAGGCCAGTGCCGCGATCAGTAGTAAGCTCTTCATCTGTATCTCCTTTTCGACTCAATCCCGCCGGGTGCCGGGAAACTGCTTAGTGTATCAGGCGGCAGGGTGTCATGCGCAATTGATATTGGAAATCTTAGCTGCCGAGTGGATCGCGGCAGCGTTTGCCCGGCTTGCCGGATGCGAGCGGGGACAACCGGAAAGGCACGCTTGATTTCAAATAAACCCTCGGTCTCTTAAATGGCGCGGCGGCTGGGAACGCTGGGGGGCGGAGTAGTAGAGCTTACGCCCTGCGATGCTTCCCCAGAAGCGCGGTGCGGGCTAACAAATCCAACGAGTGAATGCCGATTTAGAGAATGAATTCGTTTGCTGGCGGAGGCGCCTTGCGCTGCACGCATCGATACCCGGACGGCTTTGCAGGATTGGGGCGCCAGAGCCAAAGGGCGGGCGGGCGCAATCACCCATAAATGCCTACTTCTGAGGGTAATAAGGGGGGGGAGTTGTGGGAGGCATGGGCCCAGATCCGAGCGACCGAGGGGTCCGTCTACCCCCACGCCTACTTCCCTACCTACAAAAGAGTTGACTTTCTAATGAAAAGGCCTTATGCTCAACTAAACAATTACTCTGACCGAGCCATAGGCCTTTGGTGTTTCTGAGGCGCCTAGAGAGCATTCCATTGTGTTATGGAGCCTTGCACTGTATGAGGAACCCAGTAGTTCCGGTACCTCCAGGACTAGGTTGTTCGGCGCAAACGGGTTAGAATTCACGTAACCGATGCTTCTGTTTGAATCGATTGAGCATCGGCGCTGTTCGTGGCTACCGTTCCAGCCATTCAGGACATGGCGGAGCCTGATTGTGGGCGATTTCGATATGATTCTTAGGCACCACTATCTCACGCTGATTCGCAGGGCGCTACCGCTCGGCGCGTTGGCAGTCGTGGTGGCACAATTGGGTGATTCTGGATTGAGTCAAGGCTGGTCGTCGCGAAGGGTTGAGGTAGCCGGCACGGTTGACTTTTCTATGCCTGGTAATCCGGCGCGGTTGCTCGCGGTATTTACGCGCGGTTTGAACCGCCAAGGGGTTCCGACTCGGCTGGCAGCCTGGACAGAAATAAGTTTGTTGAAAGTGAAACGTTTGGTGTAGCGGTAATCACAGGGTCTTTCACGGCCAAGTAAGCCGAAACCCTTGCCATGCGTAAGCAGTTATGTGTTACGAAGTCGTGGTCAGCGAGTGAATATTGAATGAAGCGGCTGTTGGAAAGCCCCTTGTAGTACTGGTAGTTTTTAGAGTTTGGATGACTGGAAATCTCGGTCTTAAGAGATTGACTTTTGCCCAATATTTCGTTTATCATCGTACCGTGAATGTTAGGTCTTCGGAGGAGGACCCGATTCCACGTCGAGTTGTCGGGTTTTTTCCCCTCCCCGTTAACGAGTCAAGCCGATCAATCGCGCCCGCTGAGCAGCCCACGTTTCTGTCAGGCTGTCCGGGAATGCATGGTTCGTCGTTTTTAAAGCACGGCTTGGTTTCATCACTGGTTCGCTAATGTCAAATCGACTAGCTCCGATCCAATTTTTAAATTGGAATGGATCGGACAATGGCGGAGCTTGGTCAAAAACTCCGGGCCGCCAGAGCTTTGGGCGTTTTCGCGACGCCGAGGGAGGAGAGTATAGAGGACGTGATGCAAATTTTCAAGCAGGAGATCATTCAACATAACACCGTGATCACGCTTGAAATTCAGTCCCTTGATGCGTCGAATGCCAAGCACGTGAGCGAGCGTCTGGCCGAGGCGATGCAGGGCGAGTCTCAGGTAGTTTTGGATCTTGGTGAATTGCGTTACTTCGACGTCAACGGATTCGCCGCCATTCTGAAATGGGTGGCGGGCAAAGCGGGTTCGGACGTGAGACTCTGCTCTCAGTCTGGAAAAATTCAAGCTTTGTTCGAATTACTGGGCGCAAACACCCTTGTTCCGTTGTTTCAGACTCGTGAGGAAGCCATGGAGTCTTTCGACAGACTAGGCAGGTCAGAGGGCATTAGATACACAAGTACGCTGGCGACGGAGGAGGGAAGGGCTCTTTCTTTCCGGCGCACCGTTTTAGAACCTGAGCGAAAAGCTTTCGAGGAGAAGCCGCTGTGAAAATTGCCGTTACTCATCCGATCTA
>JAYVXT010000119.1:0-8264 GCA_043785065.1 Bryobacterales bacterium
GGCCGAAATGTGAGCCTTATTTTCGCGCCAGTCACCTACATAAACGTAAGGCGGAAGCACCATCAGGCCACTGCAACCCGCATCTTCAGCGGCTTTTGCCTGCGAAACAGCCTCAGCCGTGCTGAGCGCGGAAATGCCGGCTACCACGGGGGCGCGGCCCCCAAGTGCTTTCACGCAGGTCTTCAGGACTTCGCTCTTTTCCGCGGCGGTAAGGGTGGCGCCCTCTCCTAGAGATCCCAGCGCCACAACTCCCACACAGCCGTTTTCAATGAGCCACCGGCAATGCTTTGCCAGAAAGGCATGGTCCACCGACAGGTCTTCATTAAACGGCGTGGTTATAGCGGGAATCACTCCGCTCCATTTCATCTTCATTTGTTTATCCCTTCCTCAATAATGTATTTCGATTCTGAAATCAGGCTGGTGACGCGGACTGGAAAAATTGGAGGACGAACCGATTGGCGATTCCAGCCATATAGGAATTCAACCGCCGGACCGCAGATTCGTCCCTGGCACGGGCCCATTCCGCACCGAAAGTGGAGTTTCGCCGAACGCCAGGATTCGGCCCCATTCAGCTTGCCATGGGGTACATCCTCGCAGCGGCAGACAATCGTTCGCTCTTCCGGCAAGAGCTGTAATTGCTTGCGCAGGGCAAAGGCCTGATTGAGGCCATCCGCAAAACGATGGGCCCGTTCTCGCATCGGAAAACATTTCAGGGCCAAATCATCCCTTCCGGCGGCTGCGCAACCGGCTATTTCGCCTTCCACAAGGGAACGATCCACACCACCAAGGCCTGTCAGTTCGCCCGCGCAAAGAACGCCCGAAATTGTAGAACGTTGATATTCATCCACCGCGGCGAGACCGTTTTTCATCCCACATCCCAACAGTTGGGCCAGTTCCGTATTTGGAACGAATCCGTAGGCAATGGCCAGATAGTCGCAATCGACGCTGAATGTTCTTGATCCGCTTTGGATTTGAATGCGGCTCAACTTGCCGTCACCTTCCGCCGACTTCACCCACGCGCCATGATGATAGGTAGCCGCACCGAGAGAGGCTCTCAATAAAAAAGCCTGAAGCAGCTTACCTGGATGCAGGGCAAGCTTCGACAAGAACCCAGCCAGATTAGCCCAATCGGCTTGCTCAACGATTATTGGCACAGTGGCCCCATATTTCCGCAGTTGCGATGCAACAGCCAATAACAGTGGACCACTCCCGGCAACCACGATTCTTTTTTCTTTTACTGGGAGCCCGGCTTTGACCAGACCTTGCAGTCCACCGGCGCCCATCACATTGGGCAGGGTCCAACCAGGAAAAGGAAGGAATAGTTCACGCGCTCCTGTTGCCAGAATCAAATCGGTGTACTCGATCTTTACAGCAGTTCCCGGTAATTCGGCAAGCAAAGTTCTCGCCTTGGCATCCGCGTCAACAATGCGGCATCCGGAAAGAAATTTCGCGCCGCTCACTTCTAATTTGTTGAACCACTTCGAAGCCTGTGGACTGGCCGGCTTGCTTGGCCCTCCTCGCCAAATCTGCCCTCCCTCGGACGGATTGTCGTCCACTAGTGTGACCTTCTTACCGCAAGCGGACGCTCTGACGGCCGCGGCAATCCCAGCCGGACCGGCGCCAACAATCACGATTCCTGGCCGGTTGCTATCAGTCCGAGCCATTGGTGGTTACCCGCATTCCTTCCTGGCATTCTGTTTGGCAGCTCAGCGATTGTGTTACCCCATCGATCGTGACGCGGCACTCAAAGCAGATGCCCATTCCACAGACGGGGCCGCGCGGTTCTCCGGACACCGACTGCCGGAAGGATGTGACGCCGGTTGTCAGAAGCGCGACGGCAACCGTGGCTCCGCGGGACACCTGGACAGCGCTTCCGTTGATAAATAAAGTGATGGTTTCAGGCATGCAACGCGCAAGCCCTCTCTGGCGCATAGGGATCTCGTGGAATCGCCGAGTCCCGGCCAAGAATTATGTCAACCAGAATTTTTCCTGTTGCAAGCGATGTGGAGATTCCCAGCCCCTCGTGTCCCGTGGCCAAGTAAACGTTATTGTAACCTGGGCAAATGCCGATCAACGGAAGTTTGTCCGGTGTCGCCGCCCTGAAACCCGTCCACGTCCGCACAGCCGAAAGTCCTGCCAAGCCTGGCATGTATTCTATTGCTCGTTGCAGCATTGCTTGTAGCATGTGGTGCTCCACCGCCGGATCATTCGACCCATATTGACGCGAAGATCCGATCAGCACCTGGCCCGTGATCCGCGGTTGAACGTTGAAAGCGACCGAGTCGCCATCAATGGCATGGGCGCTCTTCAAATATCCCAGTTCGACTAATTGATGCCGTAGGAAGCCCGGATAGCGGTCCGTTATCACTAAATGCCCTTTACGCGGGTGAACCTTAAGGAAGGGAAACATTTTTCCGGCCATTGCTCCGGTCGCAACAACGGTACACCCAGCGGAAATGGTGTCGCCATTGCCGAGCCTAACCCCACTGTCAGTTACCTCATCCGCCCCTCGTCCCGCAAAAAGATCCATGCCGGAAGCGATTGCTTGCTCCACCAGGAATTGAGCCAGGCATGGTGGATAAACCACCGCATCCTCGACTAATAGAAGGCCACCCGCCAAGCCCGGCCGTAAGTTAGGTTCCGATTCGGCAAGCTCGCGGGCATCCAATTTGACCACTGGTACATCGCGCTGACTGTAGTAGTGATGTTTGCGATCAACCTCGTCCATTTCCTCATCGTCGGCAGCCACCCAAATAGCCCCGTTTGCGCGGTATTCGGCACTGGCCGGCAACTGATCGGATAGTTCTTGCCACAACAGTTGGGAATATCGGGTAAGGGCAAACTGCGCTTCAGAATCATCCATCACGGCAAGGTGGCCCATACCAGCAGCAGTTGCTCCACCGCCTATAACCGTAGGCTCCACCAATGCCGTGGACAGGTCCGAACGGACAAGTTCGTATACACAGGCCGCGCCGACTATTCCGCCACCTAAAACAACAACGTCATAGCTCTTGCCGGCAATCACCCCCGAATGCCCCACTCGAAAGGGTCGCCTGATTGGCAAATTAACTGTGAATCAGCGCTGACGAATGCAGAGCCCTTCACCCGTGGGAAGATATTTCCATCTTCTATCCGGATGGAGCCCTCGAAGACCGTGCTCAGGATGCTTTCCTGACGCCATATTTGTTCTTCCTCTAACTTCCCATCCTCCGCCAGACAGGCCAGTTTCGCGCTCGTGCCTGTTCCACAGGGCGAGCGGTCATATTCCTTGCCTGGACAAAGGACAAAGTTCCGCGAGTGATTCGCAGGGTCCTTTGGGGCGGAGAACACCTCGATATGGTCAATCTCTCCGCCGTCGCTTCCCTTGATTCCCTGTGCCTCAAGCCCCTGGCGAATCCGAAATGTATAGTCGATTAACTGGTCCAGATTCTTGAGTTCCAACTCGCATGGAGCATCCGCGAGGAAGAACCAATTCCCTCCCCAGGCAACGTCACCGGTAACGACTCCCATTCCCTCAACGTCAACCCTCACACCCTTGGAAGCACGAAAGCTCCGAACGTTGTTCACGGTCACCTGACCGTTGGTATGTAACTCCATGCCAACCACGCCCACGGGAGTTTCAATTCGGTGTAGTCCGGGCTGAAGCCGGCCCATATAGGCCAAAGTCGCACCTAGCCCGATGATTCCGTGCCCGCACATCCCCAGATAGCCGACATTATTGAAAAAGATAACGCCCGCCGAACAACTCCTGTCAACCGGATCGCACAACAACGCGCCCACCATCGCATTCGAGCCGCGAGGTTCGTTTACCACGGCTGATCGGAATCGGTCGTGTCGGGAACGGAAGCAATCTAACTTGCTTGAAATTGAAGAATTTCCTAATTCAGGGCCGCCCGACACAATTACTCTTGTAGGCTCACCGCCGGTATGGGAATCAATAACGTGGATCCGGTGCATTTTAACTTCTTTTATTGTATACAACTATGAATCCAATGACAAGGGGAATGGGCTTTTCGGCGGCGGCGGAATGGAGCCTCGAAATTCATCCTTATGTTAATTGAATGAATTGAGAAGTTGGACCGTCCTGCTATACTCATTGGATACACTTCGGTATCCAATATGAATATCAAAACCAGTACGATTCTTTGGTTGGTGTTGTCGGTTATTCCGCTATGGCCCCAGCCTTCGCGCAAGCCGGCCCCCGACGACCTTGATCTTTCCGCAAGTCCGATGCGGCCTTACATTGAGGCCTTCAGCTTGGACCGCGGCAATTTGATGCGTTACTACACGGTGGATCTGGACCCGGGACGCGCCAACCGGATGAAGCGTTTTTTGACCGGCTGGCGGGATCGCCTCAACAGCATTGATTTCGACAATTTGCCTCAAGACGGCAAGGTGGATTACGTTGTATTCCGCAATTACCTGGATCACGAAGTGAAGAGGCTCGACTTCGACGCTAAGAGTATTTCCGAAACTGCCGCGTACGTGCCCTTCACGAACACGGTACTTGCGCTGGAGGAATCCCGTAAAAAGACTCAGCCGCTTAAACCACAGGATGCGGCAGCTAAGCTTTCAGCGTTGGCAACCGAAATTGAAAACAGCCGGCGAACGCTGGAACAGCAGTTGAGGTCGGGCAATAACAACGCGGGAAAGGTGATTGGAGCCAGGGCCGCGGCTAACTCTGCTTCCTTGCGAAACACCTTACGTGCCTGGTTTTCTTTTTACGAGAGCTACGATCCGTTATTCACATGGTGGGCTGGCGAATCGTATCAACGCGCCGATGCGGCTCTGCAATCCTATGGCGCTTTTCTTCGCGAGCGGGTAGCGGGTATGCAGGCGGTATCGGAAGCAGCCGCGCCGGCGGTACCGGCGGGGCAACCTGGACGTGGTGGCCAGGGGGGCACCGGCAATCGCGGGCAAGGGGGCGTAGGTGGACGCGGTGGCGCAGCCACTGGCGCCCGGGCCGGTTCAACAGATGACATCGTCGGAAACCCGATTGGCCGCGAAGCTCTGATGAGTGAGTTGGCTTTCGAGATGATCCCGTATACTCCTGAGGAACTGATCGCCATCGCCAACAAGGAATTTGCATGGTGTGAGGCGGAAATGAAGCGCGCCGCGCGTGAGATGGGCTTTGGGGATGATTGGAAGAAGGCCCTGGAAAAGGTAAAAACCATGTACGTGGAGCCCGGGAAGCAGCCCGAGTTGATCCGCGAACTGGCGCGCGAAGCTGAAAAGTTTCTTGACGATCACAACTTAATCACGGTCCCTTCGATTGCCCATGAAACGTGGCGCATGGAAATGATGTCGCCCGAGCGGCAGTTGGTGAACCCCTTCTTTACTGGTGGAGAGACGATCAGCGTTTCCTTCCCGGTTGCCTCTATGACTTACGAGCAAAAACTGATGAGCATGCGCGGCAACAATATACCGTTCTCACGCGCTACGGTTTTTCATGAACTGATACCCGGCCATGAATTACAAGGCTTCATGGCCGCTCGCCACAGACCCTACCGCTCAGCGGTAGGAGGCACTCCGTTTGTTACTGAAGGCTGGGCTCTCTATTGGGAATTGTTGCTTTACGATATGAAGTTTCAGAAGACTCCTGAAGATCGCGTTGGCGCTTTATTCTGGAGGATGCACCGTTGCGCACGCATTATCTTCTCTTTGAACTTTCATCTCGGAAAGATGACGCCAAATGAATGCATCGATTTCCTGGTGGACCGCGTAGGACACGAACGAGAGAATGCAGTCGGCGAAGTTAGGCGTTCGTTTGGAGGCGGGTACGGCGCGCTCTATCAGGCTGCCTATCTGCTTGGTGGAATGCAACTGTTCTCGCTGCGAAAGGAACTGGTCGGTCCCGGCAAGATGACCGACCGCCAATTCCACGATGCCGTACTGAGGGAAAATCGGATTCCGATTGAAATGCTTCGTGCCGGTCTGACAAACCAAAAGCTTACACGGGACTATCAAACAAGCTGGAAGTTCTACGGAGAAAATCCCGGAAAGTAACAAGAGCGGGTTGTAAGACTCGTATTCTTCTTACTTTCCAGATTTAATTCGTCCTTAGTTTTCCGACGGCGTGGGTTCGTCCGGAAGTGAGATCCGATTCCAGTCGGGAGGTTCAACTCCAAGCAGGTGGCGCACAAAGTAATCCTGCAAATAGTGCTGTTGGGCAAGTACTCCAGTACCGTGATTTTGCCCAGGTATGTAGAGCATGTCAAAATGCTTCTTTGCCTTTACCAGCGCGTTCACCACCTGCAATGACGAAGATGGATCGACGTTCGTATCCATTTCCGGAATGATGATCAATGCCTTACCCTGCAACCGGTAGGCATTGTCCACGTTGGAGGATGCACGGTACTGTGGTCCCAGCGGCCAACTCATCCATTGTTCGTTCCACCAGATTTTGTCCATCCGATTGTCATGGCAACCGCTGTTGGTTACTGCAACCTTGTAGAAGTCCGGGTGGAACAGCACGCCACCCAACGAATTCTGCCCACCCGCCGAAGTTCCGTAAATCCCCACTCGGCTAATGTCATAAGAGGGGTACTTGGCCGCAACGGCTTTATGCCACAGAATTCTATCCGGAAAGCCGGCGTCGCCAAGATTCTTGAATGCCACATCATGAAACGCTTTTGACCGGTTACTGGTGCCCATGCCGTCGATTTGAACGACAATAAAACCCAGTTCCGCCAGAGCTTGCGTCTGAGAAACCGCGCTAAAATTTTTCGGTACGAACGATCCCTGCGGGCCCGCGTAGATCTGTTCAATAACCGGATATTTCTTATTCGGATCGAAATTCATTGGACGCACGATGGCGCCCCATATATCAGTCTGGCCATCACGTCCCTTAGCCACAAAAACTTCGGGATAATGAAGCCCCGCTGAAAGCAACGCCGAACTATCCGCCTTTTCAAGGTTCATAACAACTTTACCGTCGGCCGCGCGGCGGAGTTGCGCCTCCGTGGGAAGATCCACTCTTGACCATGTGTCTACATAGTATTGATTGTCATGCGAGAAACTGACGGTGTGATTGCCGTCGGCTTCCGTGAGAGCAATCAAACCGGATCCATCGAAATTGATCCGGTAGCACTGCGTGAAATAAGGATCCTGTTTGGGGTTCATGCCGCCTGCCTCAAACCAGATCTGGCGCGCCTGTTCGTCCACGCGGATCACATTCCGCACAACCCAGTTACCCATCGTAATTTGGTTCTTAACCCGGCCGGTCGTTCCGTCATACAGGTAAAGATGTTCCCAGCCATCTCTTTCCGACGCCCAGACGATCTCCTTTCCATCGTTGATGTCTTGACGGAATCGCCGTCCCCCGGAAAATCCAGGACCCAGTAAGTTGTAATAGAAGAACGTCTTCGACTGCTCATCAATCAGCGGCCTGGTTTTGCCGGACTGTGAATCCACTTCAATCACCTTGTAACCTTGATGCCCGCGCGGGTTATATTCAAAAGTGAAGGCCCTGCTGTCCTTCCGCCACACTGGAGAGCTCAGGCTAAAGGCGTTCGGCCACAACGCAGGGTCGATTTCCGCCGCTTTTCGCGAGGCAATGTCATAAAGCACGGGGTAGGATATATCGAGTGCGTCACCGGGCTTGCGATAAGAATTGGTCGTGTGTTTTGGTTGAAGCTGATCGGCTGGAGAAGATTCGACATAGTGCACCTGCCTGTCATATCCTGGCTTCGTATGGTAGGCGGCCAACTTCTTGGAATCTGGCGACCAGGCAACAGATCGCAATGTATAATAATTACCCTCGGAACCATCCTGGCTTAAAGGCGTGGGCGGTTCATTTGATCCCGTAGCACGCAAAAACACATTGAAATTTTGAATGATTGCTTCCCACTTGCCATCGAAGGAGGCACATCCCGCGGGTGGAGTTCCAGGCGCCGGCGCGGCTTGCCCACGGCTCATTCTTCCGCCGGTTCCATCGGCGCCAGGCCCGCGCGGCGCGCACGGCGGTTGATCCCGCCGTTGTCCCGCGAATCCCCCCGCTCCCTGCTGCGGAAACGGATTGTATTCCAAGCCATCGATCGGGTCACCGCCTTCAACATAAGGCGCGGAAAGCAGGCTGTCCTCCGGAGCGCCACCGCCAGTGCCGGCCGCTTGCGCAATCGACGAGCCCTTCGTGCAGGAATATTCGGTCAACGTGCACTTCCACAAAAAGCCGTCCGCGCCGAACTGAATCGCCTTTTGATTGTCCATGAACGTCAATCCGGCCGTCCGCGCACCAAACGTCGCTGCAGCAGCGCCCCGGCCGC
>JAYVXT010000120.1:0-2479 GCA_043785065.1 Bryobacterales bacterium
GCCCCACCCGCCGGATTCGGCTCGCTTACTTGGTTTAAACTCCCCGTCGCATCCGTCGTAAAAGTCTTCGCCTTCGACGCCGCATCTGTCACCGTCACCGTCGCCCCGGAATACGTATACGACGTCGTGCTCGCCCCATCGGGAGCCTTCACCGTCTTCGTCCTCCCGATCCCGTCATACGCATAAACAGTCCAATAAACCGTCCCACCCGGAGCATAAGGCCGCGACGTCTGCTTCAATTTCCCCATCGGCGAGCACCCACAGGAATCATACGCCGTATCCACCGTCGACACAACCGTCGACAATGCAATCGACCCGTTGCCGCTGTTATAGGTCCCAGTGCCTGACTCCTGCTTGATCGTCCGCCCAAACCCGTCCAGCGTCGTCTTCGCCACCCGCCCTACCGCATTATTCGTTGGATTCGTGTAAGCATAAACCGACGCCGGCGAATTCAAATAATAGAAACGAGTCACCGCCCCCGTCTTCGAAGTCGCCGTCGAAGGCCGCGCGTACTGATCGTAAACCGTCGACGACGTGTCTCCATTCGGCCCCGTCGCTTGCGTCGGCAGCAAATCCGCCGCATAACCAAATGTCGACTGCAACGAACCCACCGTGATCGCCGACAGAGCCGCGTAGTTCGTGTTCGAGTTCGTGCTGTTCGTCACAACCACACCCGTTGAGTCCGATACTTGCAGCACCGCACCGGTGCCTCAACTGTTACTCGGATTGTTGCCATCTGGAACGCGCAATTCAAAAGATCAAGGGTTTCTTCAAAACAAACGAGCAGTGATACGAATTCGCTAGCCGTCTACACGATAGGTCGCCAGTCGCAATAGAAATTGTGGTGTCGTACCAACTTGAGGTTGGTCCGGAGTCTCCCGCGTTATCCCGCAGTCGAATGACAACACTAATAGCGAGGGATCCGGAGATCTGGTCCATCAGCGCCATCAGTTGTTTGCCGTCATCTTCAGATGGCATGGCCCTAGAGTAGAACATAAACGAGAACCCAGTTGACCCCGGCCCGTCCAGCCCAAACGCAAATAGTTCAAATCTCTTCCCATTCACTACCCAATCGTGCGGACTCTTACCCGGTGTCAGCGCGATTGTTTTCGTTTCCTTCCATCCCTTCAGCCGCAATCGAATTGTGGCCATGCCGCCGATTGAAATCAACTGAGCAGACGTCGGTTCGGTGTGTGAAGGTGGCCTTACTAAAAGGGACTCAACCGTGGGGGCTGTAGGAGTGATCAACAACCGGCATATCTGGTAGTGGTATCGGGCACACCGGTTCTGCTGGAAGTCCTTGAGCCTCGCCACCAGCTTCGATTCGTAGGCCTGGCCAAAGTAGCTAAGCGGAAGCTCTTCGAGCCTATCAATGACCTTTCCCCGGATCCCATCAACCTCAAAAGATGGGTTCGGCAAGGCGTGTGCCGCCCCTTCAGCTAAAATCGGGATTGCCAGGATAGCGATTATGCAACATCTCCCAGCCGCGCCGAAGATGAATAATTCCATCACAAGATTCCGTTCTTTCTAAGCGTAGCCCACAGGTCATGGCAACCGCCGTCAAGCACCCCCTGAATGTATAAACTAGCGTGGTCCTGGTCGCACCAATTACCGCTGGTGAGACCTTGCGAACCGTAGACACCGCAGAACAACCTACCGGCCAACGTACCGTCGTTGTTACCTGTGTAAGAATGGAGCATCTCGTGAACCAGTGTCATTGGATCACCAAAATTCCAAGGAAGAGCCTGTCGACCGAGCACTATCAGAGTGAAATTGTTGATCGCGACAAACGCCACGGCGCCCCCGAGCTTCTGGCCAACAGTCTGTCCAGTTGAATATCCAAACACCGACACATTTAGGCTCGAAATATAGGACTGCGTTCCATCGTAAAAAGTGTCGTATTGAACATAGTTGTAAACTGCGGTGGGACTAATCCCCCCAGCCTGTAATACGTTGTTGCAGTCGCCGCTGAGGCCCTTGACCGCTTGCCGCGCCTGCGATTGCATGTAAGCGTTAAACATTCCCATTTCGTACTGCGTCTCGTACTGGTTTGCAAGATTAGTCGCCTGCTGTGTCGTCATGCCGGAACCGGTCGGGAACACGCCAACATAGCTTTGAATTGTGCTCCCATATTGTTGAGCCCAGTCCATGCCAGCATACGCGGTAACGCAGGTAGCGAATACGTGCAAACCGCCGTGCCCCTCGCCCCCTTCAACGTAGCTACTGACATTGCAAGTCGCTTCCCCGGAAGGGTCAAAGCCGTCGATTGGATTACCACTAGCGTACGCGTATCGATTCCAACTTCCCGGCTCGCTAACTCCCCCACTTGCGCTATACGGATCCGGGCTTGCAAATCGTCCGTTTCCCGGCAAGTGGTACCGATTAACCGCATAGTCCAACCCGCTCACTGAGTCGCGCACGTAGGTCGCAAATTTAATTGCATCATTCGCGGTCGACGTACGATCCTCCCCATACGGAT
>JAYVXT010000121.1:0-8224 GCA_043785065.1 Bryobacterales bacterium
TCCATCAACACTTCTGATGTCGGAGGCCGGGGATTCCCGAAAGCGTGGCCAAACTATCGGTCCGTCACCGGGTGAGTGGTCAACTTCTCGTGAGCATACCCGGGTAAATTCTCGCGAGCGCCGAAGTGCTGATCAACGAAACTATTACGAACTGGCGTGTCGATAGTTCAAGAGATGGTTTTGAACACCGGATAATGGTAAAAGCGTCAGACCGCATTCTCGAACCCAAGCAGTTTCCATTTGTTGGCGAAGAGCCATCAATAGTTCAAAACCTGAAATTGGTAGCCAAAACATTCAGCGTGCTGCACAACCTGCCGCATCGCGGATTACGACGATGCCATAATCCGGAGTCAGACTGAGGCCCTTATGCAAATTCAAAACGCAGTGACGGCTTTTTCTGCATGGGATTCATCAAGACCGAAAAAATCGCCCAAGACGACTTGGTTTCCCTGCTCATCAAACAACGTTCCAAAATGCGTTTCCAACCGATTCAAAAAGATCCGCACCATTCACTGCAACAACTTAACCCTCAGCCCAAACCCGGAACACTTGCCCCCACCTGCTACGGTTTAACCAGAGAGAAAAACTCCTGGCCAGGATGCTCTCCTTACAAGCGCTCCCCCTAATACGGGAGCCGGCTCCCGGATCGATTCGGACAGCTCTAAATAAACAGATCAGCTAGGCTGGTTGTACGAAATATCTGTGTCGCCTCTTTGGTTGGTGACCGTGGGGGCGAGCCTGTAAATCAGGTAAAGCCGTCTGGGTGGCGGTCTCAACAGGATGAAGTACAGCCAGTCACGCTGTTTTCATTTTCCAAACAAATGTGATCGACGTGGTAGTGTCTTTAAACGCGGAATTCTTAGTTATGAAATTGGTAAGGGTAGGATAGCCGCGCTAGTGGAACAGCGGATCCTCCAATCCGCGCAGTGATTTAACCGGTAAATTATCCGGTCAGGCACATTAAATGTCACTTTGGGGCTTGACAAGAAATTTCCAAAAGCTTGGCTTTATACCTTCGAGGACGTGAGAGAATTGAAGATCGAAGCAGCCTGCACTGGGGTGGAAATAGCGTTGCCTCCTGTTGGCGTTTATGCTGCGATAAAAGTGGAGCTATGAGTTTTTCGCGTAGAAATTTTCTAACGTCTACCACAGCTGCGGCGATGATCGCGCCCGCTGCCAAAGGCGTGCCCGTGGCTACTGTTTCGATGGCTCGCGCGAGAACCTACAACCCGATTGGCTTGACTCCAACCATGGAACGTTTATTTGACGGCATCGGCGGGTTAGGGCGGATCGTCAAGAATAAAACTGTGGCGATCAAAGTGAATTTGACAGGCGCGCCTAGTCTTCGGATGGGTCATTATCCGCTGGGCTGGGCGCAATGGACGCATCCAACAGTGTTAGCAGTTGTGGTGAGCCTGATGGACAAGGCTGGAGCAAAGCGAATCAGGATTTTGGAGAGCCCGTGTTCCACCACCGATCCTCTGGAAAAATACATGCTGGAAGGTAATTGGGAACCGATGGATTTTGTGCGCGCCGGCCGGAATGTGGAGTTTGAGAACACGAATTACTTGGGCAACGCCAAGAAATATTCGCGGTTTGCCGTGCCAAGGGGCGGGCATCTGTTCACGCACTACGATTTGAATCATAGCTATGAGGATTGCGACGTGTTCTGTTCCCTGGCGAAGCTGAAAGAACATGCAACCGCCGGTGTGACTTTGTCGATGAAGAATTGTTTCGGCATGACGCCTTGCACGATTTATGGGGATGGCGCTGGTATCGACGAGCCCAGCCTGGAGCCGAAGGGCGATCGCGGGACGGTTTTTCATGCCGGAAAACGTGGCCCCTCGAAATCGGCGGTGCAGGAGAATGATCTCGCGTCGCCTCGCGATGCTGGGTACCGAATTCCGAGGGCGGTGGCTGATTTGGTGGCGGCGCGTCCCATTGATCTGGCGATTGTGGATGGCATTCAAAGCATGGCCGGCGGTGAGGGGCCATGGATCAAGGGCGTACGGCATTGTTCCCCCGGTGTGCTAATTGCCGGTACCAATTGCGTCAACACCGATGCGGTGGGGACGGCCGTAATGGGATTTGACCCGATGGCCGATCATGGCCAGGCTCCCTTTGAAACTTGTGACAGCATCCTGCGACTTGCCGAGGAATTGGGTGTAGGCTCGCGCGATTTGTCGCGGATAGAAGTGGCCGGCTTGCAGATTGCCGATGCCCGTTTTGAAATTCGTAAAAGCTAACTGATTGTTCTCAATTTATATCATGGAAAATAAAACACTCCCGAATAGTGTCCTCATTTACATTTCAAACCTGCTGAGTATTGGGCTGAAGAGTTTGATTGCGGTCATTGAATTGACGGACGATGGTGGCACTGTGCCGTTCATCGCCCGGTATCGCAAGGAGCAGACCGGCAATCTGGATGAGGTACAGATCCAGGCCATCCAAGAAAAGTTGGAATACTTCCGGGAACTCGAAGATCGCCGTGCTACCGTGCTGGCGTCGATTCAAGAGCAGGGCAAACTCACCGATGAACTAAAAAAGAAAATTGAAGCCACGATGGAGAAGAGCGAGCTTGAGGACTTGTATTTGCCCTACAAACCGAAGCGCCGAACCAAAGCCTCGATTGCGCGTGATCGCGGGATGGAGCCGCTTGCCATCTACTTGATGGAACAAGTGGCCGGTCCGGTATCGTTGGCTGATTATGCGGCAACGTTTGTCGATCCGGCGAAAGAAGTCAACTCGGTTGAAGAAGCTCTGGAAGGGGCTCGAAACATCGTCGCCGAAGTAGTGAGCGAAACAGCTGATTACCGCAAGGCCGTGCGCGCGATGATGGCCCAACATGGCGTGGTGACGGCCAAGGCAATTGAGGGCGTGCCCGATCCCGAAGGCAAATACAAAATGTATGCCGAATTCAGCGAAGCCACATCGAAGATTCCATCGCACCGGATGCTGGCCATCCGGCGGGGAGCAAAGGAAGGTATTCTCTATTTCGAGATTGAACTGGAGCGCGCCAAGCCGATTGAATACCTGAAGGCGAAGACGCACAAAGCCCCTGGTGATTGGGCTCTGCACCTTAATATGGCGATTGAGGATGGCTATGACCGGTTGATGAATCCTTCGATTCAGACGGAGATCCGGCTGGACCTAAAGGATCGCTCCGATGAAGAAGCGATCAAGGTTTTCCGTGAGAATTTGGAGAACCTGTTGTTGGCTCCGCCGGCCGGGTCGCTCCGTGTGTTGGGGCTTGATCCCGGAATCAGGACCGGCTGTAAAGTGGCGGTGGTGGATGAGACCGGCAAGATGTTGGACCATTCGGTGATTTATCCGCATGAGCCGAAGAACGACATTGTTGGGTCGGTGCGGATTTTGTCGGAATTGATGCGAAAGCATGCTGTGCGGGCGATTGCCATTGGGAACGGAACGGCATCGCGTGAAACGGATCAATTTGTGAAAGACTTCTTGAAGCAAGCGGGCTTATCGGAGGTATTCACCGTAGTGGTGAGCGAGGCTGGGGCTTCCGTCTATTCAGCGTCGGAAATCGCACGTCAGGAATTTCCTGATTTGGACTTGACCGTTCGTGGGGCAATTTCTATTGCCCGGCGATTGCAGGATCCGCTGGCGGAATTGGTGAAGGTTGATCCGAAGGCCATCGGCGTTGGGCAATACCAGCACGACGTGGATCAACGCAAACTAAAGCAGGGGTTGGAAGCTAGCGTGGAATCCTGCGTGAACCGCGTGGGTGTGGATTTGAATACGGCCTCATGGGCATTGCTCAAGCACGTTTCCGGCATCAGCGAACGAACGGCTATCAAGATTGTCGAATACCGCAATGAAAAGGGGCGCTTTGCCTCGCGCACCAGCTTAATGGCTGTGCCGGGGTTTGGTCCGAAAACGTTTGAGCAGGCCGCCGGATTCCTGCGGATCCGTGGCGGCGAAAACCCTTTGGACATAACGGCGGTTCATCCGGAATCTTACCCGGTCGTCGAAAAGATTGCTTCATCGCTTGGCGTTTCCATTCCTGAATTGATCACCAAGCCTGAACTCGCGGAGAAAATCGACCTTCAGCAGTTCAAGACCGAAACCGTTGGTATCTACACCCTGACCGATATCAAGGAAGAGTTACTCAAGCCGGGACGCGATCCTCGGGAACAGTTCACCGTCGCCAAGTTTCGCGATGATGTGACCCAGATTAAAGACCTGACCGAGGGCATGGTGCTGGAAGGCGTGGTGACCAACGTAACCCGCTTCGGGGCGTTTGTGGATATTGGCGTACATCAGGACGGCTTGGTGCATGTGAGCGAAATTTCGCACCGCTACATTACCGATCCGGCTGAGGCATTGAAGGCGGGACAAATCGTCAAGGTTAAGGTGATGTCGGCCGATACGCAGACCAAGCGCGTGGCCCTTTCGATCAAAGCTTTGGAGGTGGCTCCGGCGGTGAAGATCAAGCATGGAGGCAAGCCGCAAAGACCTCAGCAACAGCCGCAACAAAAACCGGCCGCGCCTTCCATGGATGATAAAATCGCCGCGCTAGCCGCCAAGTTTAAGCGCCGTTAGGGCTCGTTTTCAAGTGAAAACGAGCCTGTTTCGAGAAGCTCGTATGCGGTGGATTTCTTGGCTGAAACTCTGGCGATAGCGTTTATTAATTCATCGAATCGGATGGGCTTGGAAATGTAGTGATCCATACCCGCATCCAGGCATTTTTCACGATCTCCCTTCATCGCGTTAGCAGTCATTGCAATGATTGGCGTATGGTGTTTGGAAAGCCGTTCCTGTTGCCGCACCAGTTTCGTGGCGGTAAGGCCATCCATTTCCGGCATCTGCACATCCATAAGGACCAAATCGAATGCGTCTTGTTTGAGCCGGTCCACCGCTATCGCGCCATTTGAGGCCACTTCCACGCGGTGGCCGCTCTTTTCAAGCAAGCCCTGCACGATCTTCTGGTTCACGAAATTGTCTTCAGCCAATAGGATTCGCAACGGCGGGCCAAGCAGATCCATTCTTGCCTGATTGGGCCCCGCCGGTTCATGATCGTTGTTGAACCAACCTAGGGGCAAGGTGAAAAAGAAACTGCTGCCATTCTCTTGTTCGCTCTCCACTTCCAGTTTTCCACCAAGCAATTCAATCAAACGATTGGATATCGCCAAACCCAAACCCGATCCCCCGTACTGCCGGGTATTGGAACCGTCAGCCTGGCGGAATGGCTCGAAAATGATGGCCTTCTTTTCCGGGGAAATTCCAATGCCGGTGTCCGTCACCCGGAACTCAACCACCGCATGCTGATCGTCCGCTTCGGTTTGATGGGCGCTTACCGTGACCACCCCACTATGGGTGAATTTCACTGAATTTGAGATCAGGTTCATCAACACTTGCCTTAACCTTGCCGAGTCGCCAATGAGTTTGGCCGGCAGCAGGGGATCGATTTCAAGATTAAACTTTACCCCTTTATTTGCCAGTTCTAGTTCAAAGCAGCGCAGACAATCGCCGACGCATTCACCGATTCCAAAAGGGCGGGGATCCAAGTCCATTTGACCGGATTCGATTTTGCTAAGGTCTAAAATATCGCTTAGCAGTGTGAGCAGGGACTCGGCCGATTGACGGGCAGTCTTCAAATATTCTTCCTGCCGCTCATCCAGATTGGTTGCCAGGGCAAGCTGCGTCATGCCCAGGATGCCGTTCATCGGAGTGCGGATTTCATGGCTCATGTTCGCCAGAAATTGACTTTTTAAGTTATTGGCTTGCTCGGCCCTATTCTTGGCCGTTTCGAGCTCTCTTGTTCTTTCCACGATAATCGCCTCAAGGGCTTGGCGGTCAAGCCGATGCTTCAGTTCTCGCCAGCGTCCGGCTGCAAGGGAAAGCCCAAGACTGATGGCGATCAAGGAGCCGCAGAACCACCAGGAGGCAAACCACGGGGTTTCGATTTCAAATTTTGCTTCGATGGGTTTGGTGTTCCAGGTTCCTTCGGCGTTTCGCACCCAAGCCGATAATTGATACGTTCCAAAAGGAAGATTCGGATACTGGAATTCCGCGTTGGAAGATTCGCTCCAGTTGTCTACTTTCTGGGCAAACCAATTTCCTCCCTTCACATGGTAGCGGAAGAGGAGTTCCGACGGGGACCGGAAGGTAACCGGAGAAACAATCAGGCGAAGGCTGTTTTCCGAATGCTTCACTTTGAAGGGAATGGTTGACGCTTTAGCATCTAACGATTGGCCATCCACGACGTAGCCCGTTTGCCCGAACTTCAAGCTGGCTATCACCGCTTGCACAGGCGATGTGGCGGCTACCGTTCCGTGATTCGCATAGCGGCTTAATCCCTCGCTGGTTCCAAGCCAAACGGCGCCAGAAGGTGCGACGAACAACGCCCTGCTATTCAGATCGTCGTGCGCCAGGCCATCTTGTGTTGTGATGTGCCTCCATGCGGCGCCTGTGAATACATAGGCTCCGCGGTCGGTTCCAGCCCAAATCCAACCCTTATTGTCGGCGGTCAATGCCACTGTTTGGGTATACTGCGGAGCATCCTTGTCGTTGATGTGTTCTACCCGCCAATCGGCTCCGTTTGGAGTTAGATGCGTGATCAGACTTGGAATCCGGTAGGCTATCCAAATGCTGCCATCCTTGCCTTGGGCGATGCTGCTTGTAACCGATTCCAGTAACCCTTCTTTCTTCCCCCATCGACGCCATCCATTTGTTGTTTTAAGAAGCAAGCCATTCGACCCAGCGATCCAAATTCGCTCTTCGGCGTCGACAATTCCTTGGAAGAATGTTTCTCTGGTCGCGGAATCAACGCTTACTTGCTGGAACTGTAAGCCATCTTCCTGAAGGGGACGGTCCGACTTCCAAAGACCCGGAGTGGCGCAGATCCAAAGATGATTGGATCTGTCCACGAATAAGGACCGGACATTCTTAACTCCATTCAAGTGGAACTGCTTAACGGAGTGGCCGTTGTTTGCCGCGCGGTAAAGATTTCCTTTGTTGTTTCCAGCCCAAATTGCTCCATCGGAAGTGGCAAGCAGGCCATTGTAGGAGGCCTTCTCCAACGGGATTCGCAAGAACGATTTTCCGGATTGCCGGAAGACGCCGGAATCGCCGCCGATCCACGTTACGCCGCTGGGATCTTCCGTGATGGACCACACTGACTCATCCTCCAGCCCTAGACCTTTGACCCATGAAGTCCATTCTCCGTACCCCAACCAGCGCTTCAAACCACTTCCCATTGTTCCTAACCAAAGGGACCCTTCATGATCGGAAAGGATTGTTGTTACCCCGTTGCTAACAAGGCCTGAACTGTCTTCAATCGGTTCCCAAAAGCCTTTATTCCATTTAGCCAGACCTGTTTCCGTGGTGGCGAGCAAAGCTCCGTAGCGGTCGAAAGCAATGTGTGCCCTGCGGCTGGGGGCCGATGCAAGTTCGCCGGTAAGATTTTCTGCGCGCGACGCCGCCGAAGTTAGCCGCCATACCTTTGTTTCGCTACGCAAGTAAAGATCGCCAGTCTTACCCGCTGCCATGGCGTGCCATTGTTCCGAGGGGAGTCCGGGAATATTGGACACCAATTGCAGTACTTGCTCTTCCGGGTCCTTGCCCACAATGCGGCAAAGGCCGCTGCCGCAACCTACCCAAATGAAGTTTGGGCTACTGAATTGGATAGCTAGGATATTCGTATCCGGGACCGGCGGCTGAAGGGAGCGGAATTTCCATTCTTTACTACCTTCGGGCTTCCAGCCCACCATGATTCTGGTTCCGGCGGAAAAATAGACTTTGCCATCCGGCGTTCCCGATATGCCATTTTTTGAATAGACGAAGCCGTTCGCCTTTACAGTGTTGGGGATCGCTTGAAACAGGTCGCCTTTCCGCATGGCCAAGCCTTGAGCTGAACCAACCCAAAGCGTCCCATCCGGCGATTCGTAGAGGCTGTGTATGTACGAGGAGGGAATACCGTCTTTTACACCAAACTCGACAAACTGCCTTCCATCGTGGCGGAATAGACCGTTCTGAGTTCCGATCCATAGGAAGCCTGCATGATCTTGCAAAAGGCATTCAATGTTTAGGTTGCCTAGGCCGTCGGTTTGACGGAATTCCTTGAAGAAATGCGTCTCCGCAGACAGCGGCAAGGCTATCCCTAGCAATAGGGAGCACAGAAGGGCCGAGTACTTGAGCAGAGAGAACATTAAGAGATCTCTCTATTGATCGGCGGGTGATAAGGATTTCAGTAGGGTGGATG
>JAYVXT010000122.1:0-2468 GCA_043785065.1 Bryobacterales bacterium
CAGGTGATTCGGTCAAGCACTATTTTTACGAACGTTCACGACTTTTTAACCATTGATGGATGGTTAATAATGGGCACCGATTTGTTAACCTTAACAATAGGTAACGGGCAAAAGAAAAGGCGGCCGGAGCCGCCTAGTCTCAGATGCGTTTTCCGCTGTGGACCATTTCACTATAGCCGGTCTCATCGATCCCGACGATATGCCACCAATCGATTCCGCTTTTGTTCGCCACATCGATGCACGCGTCTGTGACGGTCAAATAGACCCCTAGCAGATCGTTCCAGCCCCCGAGTGGGTAGAAGTCGGCGCCACCAAACAAATGGTATTTCATGCCTTTCATGCGCCTTTCTCCGATGCCTTGCGGGCAAGGCGCTGATAGTACGTCCCTTCGGCCATGGTGACAGCAGCGCGGGCCTTGTCGAGCAATTCGACAACGCGGGCATTGGTGAGATCGAAAGAGGGAACGGTGATTCGCATGGTCTGTCTCCGTAGTTGGTGAGACATGATTCGCATGACCTACCGATTCGGTCAAGCACTATTTTCGCGATGGTTAACGAAGGTGCATGGTTATGTTAAGGTTAACAGATCGGCCGGTGCGGTTAACCAAGGGCCGAAGCCCTTGGCGTTCCTGTCACGAGATGTAGAAGCCGCCGCCAAAGAAATTGGCTTCGGACCGCATCGCCCGCGTTGCTTCGTTCAGGCGTTCGAGGCAAGGCGCGTCGCCGTCATCGGTGAAGGCAATACCATGGCCGACCCGTAGCAGGTAGAACGTTGAGCCGACGCGGCCCGCATCCATGTAGCGGGCTTGTGTGTATTGCAGGCCCGGTTCGCCGGGGATCAGTTCATCGGCTTCGTCAATGTCCGCCTTGTTCTCGGTGTAGAACTTGACGCAAGCGGCCTTGCAGGTTTCATACTCTGCATCGGGCAGGGTGTAGATCGTGCCGGTGTCCGCAGCTTCGCGGCCTTCGCTGCAAGCTTCGTCGTTTTCGCTGAATTGCATATCTTCCAACATGGTGGCCAGATATGATTCGAGGATCGGGCAATCGGCGAAGTCGGCACGGCGCTTGGCTTCGGAGTCGGTGAGAATTTCGGGCATCGGTCTGTCTCCTTGTGAGGCCCATGATTCGCATATCCAAGTGATTCGGTCAACAACTATTTTCACGATGGTTAACGTATGAGCCCAATGTGTTAACCTTAACGAATGCTTACGAACAAAGAAAAGTCGGCCTAAGCCGACTCTTCCTCTTGCTCGTAATCGAAGGCGTCGCGTGCCCGGCGCATCATGTCATCGGCTTCCCAGCCATGGCGGGCGGCCAGATGCAACAGGTCGGTTATCAGGTCCTGAATCATCGTGTAAGCGTCGTCGCCATCGCCCGGCTGTTCTTTGACGGTCGCTGTAAAGGTCCGGCCGCAATAGGTGACTTCGGCGAATGCGTTTACCGCACCTTCGCCCCATGCGGCGCGTTCGGTGTTTGTGGGCTCGCTGTAGGACATCATGCGTCCCCCAATTCAAGGCCGTCACCGGCCATGCCATCGATCAGGTCGCCCGCGTAGCGGTGCTCTACGGCGAACCGCTTGCCGAACCACTGCCACGATTCAAGGCCGAGATTTTCGTCAACCCATTCCTTGGCTTCGGCGGTCACCGGTTCGAACATGAAGAGGGTGCCGCAGTTTTCGATTTTGACGTCGGTCATAGTCTTGTCTCCGTTTTGGTGAACCATGATTCGCACGTTACACCGATTCGGTCAAGCACTAATTTCACGATGGTTAACGAATGCGACCAATGTGTTAACCTTAACGAATGGTAACCGCCAATAGAAAGGGCGGCCGGAGCCGCCCGATCCGTTAGGCGCTGGCGATGACCTCACCGGCTGGTATGGCCTCAAAGCCGATCAGCTTGGCATAGTCGATTGCGCCGCCTGTTTCGTACCGGCTGGCGCTGGTTGCGCGCCGGGTCAGTTCATCGAGGGCCAGCGGAAGATTGCCGCCGCAATAGCTGCCCTGCCAGTAATCCCGATCCGTGCCGGTCTCCCGGTCGGTGTTGAAATTGTGGACGATGTATTCGATGCCCGGTGTCGGGCCGCGTGCGGTGATCCGGGCGCGGAGGGCAATGCCACCGGGCAGGGTCATGTAATCGCCTTGGGTCGGGATTTCGAAAAGGGTCTTCATGGTCATTTGCCATCTCCTTGTTTGGCAACCCATGATTCGCAGATTGCACCGATTCGGTCAAGCACTAATTTCACGAATGTTTACCCGCTGTTAAGGTTAACGGCCGGCGCGGATTCGTTAAGGGACGGCTTCCGCCGTCCCTTGTGTTCAGTCCTCCCAGCCTGCCATTCGCTGGCCTTCTTCGATCGCGTACTTGAGCCCGTAGAAGCCCCAACAGGCTTCCAGTTCTTCGCCTTCCGCGTCGCCGTCGTCCGGGTCTGCATCGGCTTCCAGCTTCGTTACAACGCAGCCGTAAACCT
>JAYVXT010000123.1:0-2466 GCA_043785065.1 Bryobacterales bacterium
TGCACTCCGCTGCTGGGCAATTCCCTGGAGAAATGCTCAATGATTCTGAATTTCACAAGAGCCACGGGCATTAGGATCGTGTTGGCGTAGGAGCACCAGTCTATTTCAAACCCTGCATCGGCGGCCGATTGGATGAGCCGGGAGCGGGTGAAACGTTGGCGTTCCGTGGCGTGAATCGAATGGTGGCTGCGCAAGACATCAAGCGCCGAAACGCGCAAGATCAGATATCCGCCGGGCTTAAGCACTCGCTTAAATTCCGCAAATGCCTTCAACTCCTCACCGCGCGGAAAGTGTACAAGAACATCCATCGACACAACGGCGTCAAGGCAAGAGGATGCAATCGGCAATACGCCAACATCGCATTGCACCAAATTCCGGATCCCCATAGCTTGACCGTAAGCAAGACCCTCGGAGCCTAAATCGGCCGGCACAACACGCCAGCCATATCTTTCCGCCAATACTTTTCCGAAATGGCCCGTGCCGCAACCCGCTTCAAGAACCAAACAGCCAGGCTGCAGGGCGCATCGCAGCGGGTCCATTAGGGCAAACATGATTTGCCGCATACCGCGATACCACCAGAACTTTTCTTCTGATGCGGCGATGAAGTCGAATTCAGCGGGGTTCATTCGGATATGGCGGCTGGAACCGATGCCAACAATTCTTGCGCCCGCGGCCAATCCCGCGATTCCAGATAATTCGTCAGATGAAGGCGGAAGTAGCTGAGCGTTTGTTTCAGCCCTTGGCGGAATTGGGTGGTGGGCTCCCAATTGAATTCACTTTTCAGCCTGGCGGAATTTGTGTGATAGCTTCCAATATCGATCAGCTTAAGATCGATGGGGAAAGGCTTATGTTCCACGGTAACGCCAAACTCAGAGGCCATGATCGATCCAATTTCAGAAAGAGACAGAGGCACTGGGCCGCCGAGGTTGAAAACACGATGGTCCAATTTCGGAACGCAGCCGACGGCCAGAAAGGCATTGACGGCATCATCCACATACACCGGATCGCGCAGTTGCGAACCATCTCCGTAAATTTCGATGGGATCACCAACCAAACTTTTGCGAATGAAATTACCAAGAAACCCTTGACCTGTTATGTTCAACGCCATGCGTGGACCGTAAACGTTGGAAAGGCGAATCACGCAAGCATCTAGTGTTCCCGACCTGGCAAACAAGCCATGATAGAAGTCTGCAGCCGCCTTGTGAATGCCGTTGAAATCAACTGGCTCCACGGGGTGCAATTCATCCATGGGCAAGTAGCGGGGCACACCGTAAATTTGCCGGGTTCCGGCGTGAACCATACGCACGCCCGGAACATTGCGGGCGCAAGCTTCCAAAAAGTGTAGCTGCGAAACTGTGTTTAGCTTCATGTCCCGAACCGGATCCTTCATCGAACGGACATGGCTAATCTCACCGGCCAAATTAAAAATCACATTCGCCGTTGCCAGCAGCGCTGGGACTTCTTCCGCCTGGCCAATGTCCCGCACAAGGACATTAATACGCCCGCCGGCTGGAGCCAAATTGAAACGATTTGCCCCACAACCCTGCACCGCCGAATCAAGAATGGTTACCCTGGCGCCTTCTTCAACCAGACGGAGTGATAGGTTGGAACCGATGAATCCCAGTCCCCCAGTTACAATGACATGCTTATCGCGATAACGCATTTTGGTCCTAATTTTGGCGCGTGTCTATGATAGTCGCGCTATAGCTATTCTACGCTGTTACGCCGCTAACATTGCCCGCCATTTTTGCTCTTCGCTTTCTTCAGAACTTAGTATCTCTTGGGTCGAGCACTTGGCTGCGAGTATTTCCGGCTCCTCGCTTAAAGAGTTAGTCATTTCAATCAATAACAAAGTGGCCAAGTGCTCCCAATTTAAGGAGGCGTAAAGTTTCCTTAACCGAATGGGAAAATCGTGGCTGAACGCCCGCACAGTGCTTTGGAATTGCGCCAGCTGGCGAACCGGAGAGAGTGCTGGCGTGATGCGCAGCTTAGCCAAATCCAGAGCGACACGCTGCGCCAAATCCACCAAGTCCGATTCGCCGGCGAAAAGGGTATTCAGATGGCTGCGATTATATTCGGCCAGTCTAGCGCCCTCGCAGGCGTTGTCCGGTGCATAGCGTGCGATAAGCCGGGACATTCCCATTGTGGCAAGCGCAGGGGCAATCCTCTTTAAGTAAGTTGGCAAACCACGGCGATACGATTTGCCCGCCTTCTCCATGGATTCATTGTCTAAAATATCGTAACTGAAATCACGAATATTCTTCGCTTGCGGGGCGAAGCTAGCCGCCCAGGCAAACATTGGCCATGCCAGGTTCGCGTCGGTGTAGCGGTCGCGTTCCGTAAAAAACACGAAAGGGATCCAAAAGCGCATAGCGCGGCGCATGGCTACGGAAAGCCGCGAATATACCGGCAGAAAGTTTCGATTTCGCTCAGGGGAAGTATTGCGCCAAGCCTGCTGGCCTCGTT
>JAYVXT010000124.1:0-2465 GCA_043785065.1 Bryobacterales bacterium
GTGTAGGATGTGCCACGATTGGTAGTCCACAAAACGGCGTCGGTGCCGGTAAGGTCTCCGGTGCGGCCGAGCTTGATGGCCAGCAGGTTGGGGTCGCGGAAGCCGCTCATCACGTATACGATGCCGTCGGCATACACGGGAGCCGGTATGACGTTGCCGCCAAGTCCGGCGCATTCCCAGATGGGTTTGCCGGTCTTCAAATCGTAGGACCGGACCTTGTTGGTGGCGGTGATCACTACTTGCTTCTGACCTTGGAAATCGATGACCAAGGGCGCGGACCAACCGCTGATTTCATCGCGTTCCACGCGGTACAACTGCTTGCCGGTGGTCTTGTCGAGCGCCAGCAAATGGCTGCCCTGTTCCATGTCGAAGTTCAGCAGCAGGGTATCTCCTGATATAACGGCGGCCGTTCCCTCACCGAATCCAAGGCGCATTTTGGCCTCTTTGTAGTCGTCTTTTTTCCAGATCAGTTTGCCGTTCAGATCGTAGCAATAGACGCCGCGGGAACCGAACCAGACCCACAGGTGCTTGCCGTCGGTGACGGGACTGTTGGAGGCATAGCTGCCGTATCGAGGGTGATGGCCTTCGTGCGGAGTGGAGGTGGCGGCCACTTGCTCCCAGATTGTTTTGCCTGTTTTGCGATCAAGCGCCATGACGACGAATTTGTGTTCGACGCCGACGGCTCCGCCGCTCATGCCGCCGCCACCACCACCACGGCCGCCCGGGCCTCCGGATCCGCGCTTGCCGCCTTTGCGTTCTTGAGAGGCGCCCGGGGCTTCGGCGTTGGTCGTGCCTGAGGGGACTGCCGTAGTTAGAAAAATCTTATCGCCCCAGACTACGGGCGAGGAAAAGCCTCGTCCCGGGATTGCCAGCTTCCAGGCAATATTCTTTGTTTCGCTCCATTCAATAGGGGCATCGCCTTTGGCCATGCCGTTATCGGCTGGGCCGCGCCAACGGGGCCAATCGTCCACGGCGGCGATAAGGGGAATTGCAATAAGGGCTGCCGTGGCAAGGCAGCGGGAGAAAAGTGATTGATTCATTTGCGTTTAAAAGTGTAAGTATCAAAATCAAAATCGAATTCTTTGCGGTCGGGCTTGGGGGCGGCGGATTGGAGCGGCATGGCGGCGGCCAGTTCCTGCTTCACGCTCAAGTACCGAGCCTCGAATGCAAGATTTCTGAATTCGTTGGGATCGGCCTTTCGATCATACAATTCCTCTCCTCCGTCATGATACCGGATGTAGCGCCACTTTTCGGTGATGGTGGCGTGGTTTCCCTGCAGATAGGTTGAAACGGCGGGAGGGCGTTTGGCTGTGGCGTCTCGAAGCAATGGGGCAAGTGAGATGCCGTCGAGCCCACTTTTAGCTGTAAGACCGCAGACTTCGACCAGCGTTGGGTAGAGGTCAAGCAGACTAACAGGTTGGCGGCGTGGCGTGCCGGGCGACTTAACCGGCGCGCCAGCAATGATTAGAGGGACGTGCGTGGAGCGTTGCCAAAGTGTCGATTTGTGCCAATGCTGCTTTTCGCCAAGGTGCCAACCATTGTCGGACCAAAAGACGATGATGGTGTTCCTGGCGTGCAGGCTGCGATCAAGAGCCGTGAGCAAACGTCCGATCATCGCATCGGCGAAAGAGATGGCGGCGAGGTAGGCGCGCACGGCTTCGGTCCACTTGCCTTCCTTGAGAATTCGAACGTATTCTTCGCGCCGGAAGGCGGCTAATTCCAGACCGGCTGCGGGGATGTCGTCGAGGTCGTTTTCAAGCACCGGAGGAAGAGTGACTTTGCTTGCCGGATAAAGATCCCAATACTTTTGGGGAGAGTACATCGGGATGTGAGGATGCCAAAGCCCGATGGCGAGAAAGAAGGGCTTGGCGTGCTTTCGGTTTAGAATCTTGATGCCGTAATCGATGGCGCGCTGGTCGCCGGCCAACTGCTCTTCTTTGGGGAGGACGCCCCAATCGAACTCGCCTTGAAAATCGTGGATGCCGTTGTAGGGCACGGCCGGCGGGGTGGGTTCTTTCTTGTTCCACGGATACCATTCGGCACGGCGATACCAGGGGTCGTCGAAGACTTGTAATTGAAAATCGTCCCATTGGCTGGGTGGATTGTTGCCGGCGGTGTGGTGAAATACCTTCCCTGCTCCGGCAACGTAGTAGCCATTGCCTTTGAAGTATTGAGGGAGCGTGACGACATCCTTGAGCACCGAAGGCCAACATTGGTCATTGTTGTAGATTCCAGTAGTGGACGGCCGCATTCCTGTAAGCAGGGCAGTGCGGGAGGGATTGCAGAGTGGAGAGGCGCAGTGGGCGTCGGTGAACAGTGCGCCTCTCTTAGCTAGCCTGTCGATGTTTGGAGTGGAGACGCCTGGGTAGCCTTTCAAGCAACCGACCCAATCGTTCATGTCGTCAACGGAGATAAATAGGACGTTTGGACGCGGTGTTACGGCGGCGCTGGTCAGCATGGAAGCA
>JAYVXT010000125.1:0-2463 GCA_043785065.1 Bryobacterales bacterium
ACCGCAATTGCTAAAGTAAACAAACTCACGGGCGCAGTCCAAGTGGAGCAGTGGTGGTCTCAGGTGCTTCAGGTGGCCCCCCGTTCCAGATCCCTTGAAGTAAGCCTCAATTGGAAGGCCGAAGGCCGGGATTTGGATCTTCATTTGATCAGCCCGACGGGAAAACATTACGGACCGTATTACATCACCGAAGGTTTTTCGGCCGCCGCTGGAGCCGAAAAAATCAGCCTGACCTCACCCGAAGCGGGCTTTTGGCGCGTGTCAGTCCGAGGAATGCAAGGCCCACCGGGCGAAATCCCCTTCGAACTGGAAACCTCCGCTGCCCTTCACTAGCAATTTAATCCAGCGTCTTCATATAAACGACAAACCGCCGTGCGTAATCATCCAAAGTCTCCGGATTGCCACCATGCAAAAGTGGAGAACACATCTCATACGCCACGGAAACCTCGGGCCCAAGCCCCCTCAAAAACCCTGCGTAGTCGATAAATCCCTCACCCATCGGCACCGCTTGCACATACGGAGTAGCCGTTACGTAATTCACAAGTTGCGGCTGATACTTGTACCTGGGCCGCAACTGGTAATCCGCCACGGTGGTATGAATCGTCATCCCAGCCATCTTCCGCGCCGATTCTTCAAGATGCGCCCCATGCAATGCCGGGGCCCATGCGTCATACATCGCCTTGCAATTGGCATGGCCAATCGCCGCGATCAAGTCATGCATCGTCTCCCACCCGCACGCCATATCGTGATGGTTCTGAACGCCAACCATCACGCCATAATTCGCCGCGCGCGCCGCACATTCGCGGATCGCCGAAACCAGCCGCCCCCACGCCGCCCCGTAGCCCAGCGCCGGATGATCGTAGCCGGTAAACACCCGCACCATGCGCCCCCCAAGCGCCGCCGCCATGCGGGCAAGCTGCTCCACATGCGCAATCTGAAATTCCACTTGTGGAACCTCGCCATGCTCGGCATCGGCTGTGAAGTTGGTGTATCCGGCAACCAACACATGCCGCAAACCGGCCGCCTCAATCGTCCGGCGCAACTCCGCCAATCTCGCATCGCCGTAATCCAATACGCTCATGTGCGGACGTTTGGCGCCTAGCATCACACCGTCAAATCCAAGCTCCGCCGCCCGAACCACGAACTCCGGCAAAGACAGCGACGCCTGTCCCCAGGATCCCGAATAACTTACCGAGTGCAATAGCAAAGGCCGCGCCATGCTCATTTCCCCGGCACAAACTTCTGCACGCGCCAGTTCCTGATCTCCGCGATGTAGATTGCGCCTTGGGAATCAATCGCCATATGATGCGGGAACTCGAACATGCCGGGCATCTTTCCAAATCCGCCCCCAATCTCGCCCAGCATCTTGCCGTTCATGTCCAATTTGATCACACGGTTGTTCACGCCGTCGCACATAAACATGACGTTGTCTTTCGCCGAATAAGCCAAACCCCATGGCGAACCCAGGTTCGTCCACTTGTCTAAAAACTTGCCATCTTCAGTAAATATTTGAATCCGATTATTGGCGCGGTCGGCCACGTATACTTTGCCCTTGCCATCCAGAACAACGTCGTGGACCAAATCGAACTGTCCATCGCCGGTACCCTTGTTACCCCACTGCATCCGCCACACGCCATCTTTGCCAAACCGGGCCACCCGCGAATTCACATAGCCATCAGAGACAAGGAAATCCCCATTCGGGAAAAATCGTAAGCCCGTTGGCCGATTGAAGGCGCCCTTCGATTGGTTATCGCCCGCGGTCTTCCCGGCATTGGCGATGACCATCAGCAGCTTCCCTTCCCGGGTGAATTTCATTACCGAATGACCGGCGACATCCACCAGCCACACGTTGCCCTCTGGATCAATTTGAATACCGTGCGAGGAAACAATGGGAACTTCGGGCCACGATTGCAGCATGTTGCCATCGCGGTCAAACTCAACAACGCCATGCGGTCCGCGGTTAAAAACCCAAACGTGGTCGTTCTTGTCCACGGCCACGCCAGACACTTCTCCAAAGTTCCAGCCCTTGGGTAGTTTGGCCCAATTATCGACCAGTTTGTAAGGAAGCCGGGGACCCGTGGCAAGTTGCGCCATCGACGCGGTGGCCAAAGCTGCGAGAAAGAAAATTAGCTTGATCATCGGCACGACGATAGCCGATGCAAGGGCAGCGTGTCAATCCCTAAAATGACATCCCTAAAATGCATCCTGTCAAGCCTCGTTAGAAATGTCCTTGTCAAGGCAAAGTAGAAATGTCCTATAATGGCCGATTTGCACATGCCCCCTTTCCCTTATCTCAGGTTGGCCTTCAGAACAGCGCGGAGCCGTCAAGGACGCGCGTTTATTGCGCGGCGAAGCGAACCCTTGACGGCGAGCACTGTTCTGCACAATCGACTCAGTGGGAAAGGGGCTTCTTCCCAAGCATCACTACTTGTCAAAAATAGGACATTTCTACTTTGCTGCGAC
>JAYVXT010000126.1:0-8181 GCA_043785065.1 Bryobacterales bacterium
TGTGGGCATTGGAAGTCGCTAAACACAACCAAAACAACCGGCGCGCCAGTTGTGCCGATCGCTGGTTGGAATGCCGTATTCAACTTGTCAATATTGGCCTTGAAGGGATTTTGCGCTATTTCATACATCGTGCCTTGCATGATCCGCTTCCCGTCGTCGGATATGAAAAATGTCATGGTTTGACTGCGTGGACCCATGGCTCCTGTCACCTTCACTTCCTTAAGGCCAGCCATCCCTGATGGCTTGGGGTCCCCCACAGTAATGGAGACCTCATTCGGTAGCAGCATCAAGTGGCGGACATATTGCTCTAGAGTGGGCTTGTCGAATGCCGATTTAGAAGGAGTTGTGGCCGGCTTGGTTGACGCTGCCGCGGAAGGCTTACTTGGGGCAGCGGACGGTTTGGTTTGGGCAGCCAAGGAAAGCGAAAGCGCCAAGGTGATTGCGGCGGCGTAGTGCATAATAATATTGTACCTTTTGGATTGGATGGTGGCTGTTTACACGCTCTGCATCGCAGGCCAATAAATCGTAAAAGAGGCGCCTTTTCCTGGACTGGTTTCCAGTTGAATGCTACCGCTCCCCTCGTTAATGATAGTGGCGACGGTGGATAGTCCGATGCCGGTACCTCCGCCCGCCTCGCGAGTCGTAAAGAAGGGTTCAAAAACTCTGGCTCTCGTCTCCTCATCCATTCCGGGGCCGTTATCGGCGATTTGAAGACACAAACGGGCGTCATCCATTGTGGTGGTAACTCGCACCCAACCGCCCTTGGGCATCGCTTCTTTCGCGTTCACCAGCAAATTGACCAGCACTTGTTCCATTCGCGCCACGTCAGCCAATATTGGCTTAACCTCCGCTCCAAGTTGCAATGTTAGTTGGATCTTATCTCCCAGCAACCGCTTGTACAAACTGGTGGATTGTTCAATCAAATGGTTCACATTAAGAGGCTTGTTTGCGGTAGGAGTTCGCCGTAAGAAGGCAAGTAGCTGGCCGGTGAGCGCCCCAGCCTTGCTGGTAATCTGCAGGATGGAGTTCAAATCCTTCGCCGCTTCCGAATGGGCCGGAATTTCTTCCAAGGCGGCTTCGGCGTGGGCGTTGATCATGGTTAATAAGTTGTTAAAATCATGGGCAACGCTTCCGGTAAGCATCCCCGCAACTTCCAATCGTTGCGACCGCCATTGCTTTTCTTGTTTGGAACTACTCATCATCAACTACACTGTTATAGCAAGTTTCTTTGAGATGGATCGCCGGAAAATACAATTTTCCTGGATAATGTTCTTGAGGGTCGGTCCTCGCTTGCTTCCTAGTCCAGCTAGAGGTGGCGCCGAATGTCTGTCTTAGAATCCGCATGTCAAAATTTTAACCTTGCAAGCCGTTTGGAGTGGCTAGAAACCAATGGAATTGGTTCGTTTGCCATGGGCACATGCGCCGGAGTAAATACCCGCCGTTATCACGGATTGCTGGTTGCATCACTGCGTCCTCCGGTCCATCGGAAAGTATTGCTGGCCCGCCTTGAAGAGCAGGTTGACGCCGGATCTGGGGCTTACGATCTTTCTACTTGCCAGTATCCGGGAATCGTATCCCCCGCAGGCTACCAACTGCTTTCCAGCTTTGACTGCGACCCCTTTCCTCACTGGCGCTTCCAGTTTCTTGGGACTGCCATAGAAAAAGAAATGCTCCTGGTTACCGGACAGAATTCGGTAATCGTTCGATACCGGGCAAGTGCCGAAGTGACGCTCCACTTGCGTCCGATGTTGGCATTCAGGGACTATCACTGCTTAGGGCGGGCAAACGCCCAATTTCGTCAAGATGTTTCGCTTTTGGCGGACGGCATCGCCATGACCCCATACAATGACATGCCGCGGTTGAGAATGATCGCCCCTGGCTGCACCTTCAAACCCCAGCCAGCCTGGTATTACAACGTAGAATATTTGCGGGAATTGGACCGGGGGCTGGATTTCCGGGAAGACCTCTATAGTCCCGGCGTCTTGGCTTTACAGCTTATGGCAGGGGAGTGGTCTTCCTTTTTAGCTACGACAGGCAGTGAGGATTGGAGCCCATTTCTGCTGGCCGCAACCCGGGAATCGGAAGCTTCCAGACGATCCCGTTTCAACGGACTTGATCGCGCCGCGGAGCAGTTTCTGGTGGCAGACTCTTCGCTTAGACCGACAATCATCGCCGGCTATCCATGGTTTACCGACTGGGGCCGCGACACAATGATCGCCCTGCCTGGATTGCTGATCTGTCGCGGGCAACTTGAAAAGGCGCGGGAAATACTGGAGAACTATCTGGGCTACTTGAACCAAGGTCTGATTCCCAATCGCTTTCCCGATGGCGGAGATGCGCCCGAATACAATACCGTGGATGCCACCTTGTGGATGTTTCAGGCCGCCAAAACCTATCTGAAAGCATCAGGAGACGGATACTTCTTAGCCAAGACTCTTTATCCGGCGGCAAAGCAAATCATCGAATGGCATTGGAGGGGAACGTTTTTTGGAATTCAAGCCGATCCCTCTGATGGCCTCTTGGCGGCTGGCGCGCCCGGCGTTCAATTAACATGGATGGACGCTAAAGTCGGAGATTATGTGGTGACTCCGCGCCATGGCAAGCCAGTTGAAATCAATGCCCTTTGGATCAATGCCCTATACTTAACGGCCGGTTGGGCTCGGGATCTTGGCGATGACGAGTTTGCCAAAAAGTGTGGACTGGAAGCGGATCGCGCCCGATCCAGCTTTGTCCGGAAATTCTGGAACCCGCAGTTAGGTTATTTGTATGACGTGCTCGGCCCCGGCGGTCCGGATGCTTCCGTGCGTCCGAATCAGATCATTGCATGTTCGTTACCTATCGCCTTGCTAGACCAGGACCAGTTGCGCAGTGTGCTTGCCGTGGCGGAAAAGGAGTTGCTCACGCCTTACGGTCTACGCACCTTGTCTCCGTCCGATCAACAATACATCGGCCGGTTCGAAGGCTCACCATCCATGCGGGACGCATCGTATCATCAAGGTACGGTTTGGCCCTGGCTGCTTGGGCCCTATGTCAAAGCCTACTTGAAAGCCTACGGTCGTACTCCGGAAACTTTAAACTATTGCAGAAAGCTGCTTCAACCATTAGCAGACCGGCAAAACCAACAATGCTTCAATTCCATAAGCGAAGTGTTCGACGGGGATGCCCCCCATAGGCCAGCCGGAACCCCTGCCCAGGCTTGGTCAGTGGCCCAATGGATCGAAGCTTCCGCAGAGATTGAAGGTCTCCCCGAATGAGCTGGAGCGAAGAGTTTCTGGCACAAGGCCTTCAATTCGAAGACCTGTTAAAACAGCATAAGAATCGAGTTTCCCCAGCCGACTATGGCTGGTATCCGTACAATTCTTTAACCGTCCTTCCTTTGCTGTCCCGATTGTTCGCCCCTGTTTCCCACGATGTTGCCGCCCAGTGGAAGATAGGTCCCGTGGCGGATATTGGATGCGGGGACGGGGATTTGGGAGCCCTATTAGCCCATGCCGGCGCCACTGTCGATGCAGTCGATCATCGTGAGACAAACTTCAATCAAATGCGCGGAGTCGAGCTTCTAGAAAAGGAACTGGCGTTTACCGGGCAACTGGCATCGTTCGATATGGATCTGGATGGCTGCTTTGAACTTCCGCGCAGTCACTATGCTTTTGCATTCTTCCTCGGCACTTTGTATCACTTGAAGAATCCATTCTATGTTCTGGAACAATTGGCGGCGAGCGTGGATTGGTGTGTGATCAGCACCCGTATTGCTTCCCTCACGCCTCAAAAAAATGCCATGGAATCAGAAGCACTGGCTTATTTGCTTGGTCCGAGAGAAGCCAACAACGACCCCACCAACTTCTGGATCTTCTCCTCAACAGGGTTGAGGCGTTTGTTAGACCGCACAGGCTGGATCGTTGTTAACGAGGAGCGAGTAGGCCATATCGGCAAGACATCGGAACCGGCCGATCCGGCTGCCGACGAGCGGATGTTCGTATTGATGAAAAGCAAGCGGCTTCATCCGGAATTTTATGTGCGTGCCCTGGATGGCTTTCACGCCGCCGAAGAAGCTGGTTGGCGATGGACAGCGAAACACTTTAGCCTTGAGGTGACCGTGGCGCGGGATCACGCTCCCACGGAATTTGCCTTGCGTTTGATAGTCCCTAACCCCGTAGTGGAGGCTGCAGCGCCGGTAACGGTAATCTGCACCATCAATGGACAGACCGCCGGAACACTGCACGTCGAATCACCTGGGCCTCTGGAATTCCGCGGCCGATTCCCAGCAAAGTACAATTCCCCATTGCGATTGGATTTCCAAGTGGAAAGTGCATTTAAGGCACAAGGAGATCAGCGCGACCTGGGACTCATTGTCGAGGCGGGAGACGCGCTCCCTTTCCGTATTTCGTGATTATCTTTTCTTGCGAGGTTCTGGCAATCCCAACAGACGCCGGATGTCAAGGTAAATGTCTTCCACTTCCCTATTGCCATCAAGCGTCAATAGCAAGTTGCGCTTCTCGTAAAATTCAAGCAAGGGACTGGTTTTTTCGGTGTACTCTCGCAGTCTCACTTTCAGAGCCTCGGCGTTATCGTCGGCGCGTTTGGTGAATCCGCTGCCTTGGCCCATCTTGGCGCGATGCATAATGCGTCCAAAAACAACATCATCCGGAATGTCCAAGTAAATTACACGATCAATATCCCAGTTCTCAAACAGGTATTCGGCTTGGGAGCGCGTGCGGGGAAATCCATCCAGAACAAAGCCGTAGTTCCAATCGTGTTGATCAAGACGGAGTCTTACGACGTCCTCGACAATTTCATCGGGCACCAAAAGGCCAGCGTCGGTGATCCTGCGTATCCTTGCGGCTAGCTTCGTGTGTTGCGCAACATGCCATCGGAAAAGTTCCCCGATGGAGATGTGCACGAAATCATAATCGCCACACAGACGCTCACTTTGGGTCCCCTTGCCCGAACCTTGTGGGCCACAAATAACATATTTGTTCACGGCAAACTATATTAACAATACGGAGGCTGAGAAACCAAACTTCTAAACCATTAACAAGTTCAACTTTTACCGGCTTCTTTCATGAAACCGGTTGGCCAGTTCCTCAACAAACGATACTTCTTGTTCTGTTAACACAGGAGTAAAACGGGCGGTCCGCAACGGGATAGTTTGGCGGATTGTATAGCGGCCTGAAAAATGCTGTTCTAAATCGGCTCTATCTACCACCAATTCTTTGAACAACAACTTAACGGAAATAGGTACTGCTCCATTCAAGGGCAAAAGTTTCAGCCCTCCTTAAATTTCATCATGACAGAGTTTGGCATCACAAGCGAGTTTTAAACACCTTAGTTCCATAAGTACTACCACTAAAGACTTGATTTTCGTGTTTTCTTCGCCCATAATGGTTTACAATCACATGGCTCTAACACCCCGGCAGAAGGAAGTCCTCGACTTCCTGGTCAACTTTGTTGAAGACAATGGCTATTCTCCAAGCTTTGAGGAGATCGCCACTGGCATGAATCTTGCTTCTCTGGCGACGGTGCACAAGCACATCTCGGCATTGGAAGCTCGCGGTTACTTAAAGAGAGGTTTCAATCAAAGCCGATCCCTGGATGTTTCGGCTGAGTACGTTACGCAACACAAGCTTAGCCACAAGCCTCCCGCAACACACCCCATTTTTGAGATCCCACTTGCCGGACAGATTGCCGCCGGCATGCCAGTGGAGGCTGTCCAACAGCAGGAAACACTAAGCTTTGGCGACTTCATGGGCAATAGCGGCACGTTTGCCCTGCAAGTCCGCGGGGAATCCATGATTGATGACCATATCATGAATGGCGATTACGTCCTCGTCGAAAAAACGGACCGGGTGAGAGATGGGGAAATCGTTGTCGCCCTGATCGGCGGTTGTGAGACCACATTAAAGCGCTTTTACCGTGAACCGGAAGGCATCGCCCGGCTTCAACCAGCCAATTCCTCCATGGACCCAATCCGCGTCCCACTAAACAATGTCTCAATCCAGGGCCGGGTGCTGGCTATTCTCCGCAAATATTAGTAAAAAATGGCCGCTCCGGTATAACCCGAAGCGGCTTGGAGGATTGATTAGGATTGCTTCCGAGACCCTGCTCGTCCCGGGAACACTAGAGGGAAAGAACTTTCGTTCTAGCTCTCCGAGTTCAAAAGTAACACGGTGTTGGACGCTAACCAAGTACTGAAGTGCTAAATTGGTACTGTTTCGATTTGTTCCGATAGTTACATTAATTTGCACGAGTCACATAACTTTGGACTAGTCCGATACGTAGTACGATGAGAGACGAATGAGACCAAATATAAAATCAATTTCCGTCGGAGCTCCGTTTTGCGCTTCCTCTTCAAAAACCTATTGATTCTTTCCACATCCTTGACTGTTCTTTGCCTCCAAGGCTGCCGCGAAATGAATTCCACCCCTGCCTCACAACGAGCAACTCCATCGGCCGGAAAGGAGCTTCCACAAGTTCCTTCGGTGACCGATTCCAGATCTGCTTCGGTTGACGATGGGGAGGTGTTACCCAGCCATAGATCCGGAAGAAGGCGGTCCCAATCGGGAGATCGGAACGCCCCCCGCGGCGAAGCCGGCGAGTTCGATTTTTATGTACTCAGCCTTTCCTGGTCGCCGCAGCACTGCTCAACTCCCGCCGGGGAGCATGATCGCGATCAATGCAATGGCATGAAGCAATTCAATTTCGTGGTGCATGGCTTGTGGCCTCAATATGAACCCAAAGGTTGGCCGCAGAGTTGTGGCGGCGATCCGCAAGTGAGCGGCAAATGGATCCAGGAAATGTTGCCCTTGATGCCTAGCCCAAAACTAATCAGCCATGAATGGGAAAAGCATGGCACATGCAGCGGGTTAGGCCAGGATGCCTACTTCGCCAAAATCAAACAGGCCAGGGCCAATGTGATTATTCCAGCGGATTTTCAATCGCCGAAAGATGCGATACGCACTTCCCCCGATGTCATTAAATCAAAATTCGTGGCGGCGAACCGCGGCATGACCACGGCCTCCATGGGCGCCATCTGCAGTGGAAGGTTCCTCCAGGAAGTGGATGTATGTCTGACCAAGGAGCTGAATATTCGCAATTGCCCAAGCGGAGTAAGGGACAGTTGCCCGGATGAACTAATCATACAGCCCGTACGCTAGGGCGCTTCTTATGTTGAGACAATATTAGTAATGGTGAAATCAGTGCGCAAAGCGCCTCAATCCCCACTCTGGGCCAGATTGCTTGCCTCCAATCCATTTCGTTGGACGGCTGGCTCCTGTGGTGTTTTGTTTCTTATTCTGCTCGGCATTTTCGCCTACTTTTGGATCTCTCACTCGCGCATGATCGATGAGACCCTTTCGCGCGGACCCTACAACACATCCTCCCGTATCTACGCAGCGCCGAAATCCATTCATGTCGGGGATGCCACTACTTCCGAAGAACTGCGCGGCCTGCTGCGGAACGCCGGATACGGGGAATCGAAATCGAACCGCATGGGTTGGTATAACACGCGCCCCGGTGTGCTGGAAATTATTCCCGGCCCCGATTCTTTTTCTGAAAACGACGGCGGCGTGATCAAAATTAGCGATGGCAAAGTTAAGGAGATCATCTCACTGCGCGATAACACGCCGCGCAATTCCTATCAGTTGGAGCCGGAACTAATCACCAACATCTTCGATCAGAAGCGGGAAAAGCGCCGGGTTGTCCGGTACGAAGATATTCCGAAAGTGTTGGTGGACGCTACTCTCTCGGCCGAAGACAAACGGTTCTTTCAACACACGGGTTTCGACCCGCTGCGAATCTTAAAAGCGTTTTATGTCAACATTCGCTCCAACCGCCATAGCGAGGGAGCTTCAACTATAACCATGCAGGTGGCGCGCAATATGTTTTTAACCCGCGAGAAAACGTGGAAGCGCAAGATTTCCGAAACACTGATCACCGTGCAGTTGGAGTGGAAACTTTCCAAGGAAGAAATTTTTTCCTATTACGCCAATCAGATTGTCGACATGGGGCGCGTGGGTAGTTTCGCCATTCGTGGGTTCGCCGAAGCCTCACAAGCCTATTTTGGGAAAGACATTCGGGAGCTCACCTTGCCCGAAGCCGCCCTGCTTGCTGGAATGAATCAGCAGCCAAGCGCAACCAATCCTTTCTTGTATCCCGATCACGCCCTGAAGCGGCGCAATATTA